>JBDGQU010000065.1:0-7077 GCA_042218715.1 Bipolaricaulia bacterium
TTTGGACTGAGGTTTGGAAAACTATATAATGCTCCTGATGTCGGGAAGCGAGGTATTAAAGCGACTAAATTTACAGGAGTGAGATCCAATGGGAGAAGTTCCGCTTTGGGCAACTATACTTGTTCCCTACTTATTTTCGAGGGTCTAATATGGAAAGAAGGAGGACTTAAGGGGGTTTTTGAGAGTTACCGAGATCAGTATCGCCAGTGGGGTTTAAAGGGGACTATCTTGTTCCTATTAGCCCTCGTCGCCTGGATCATATTTTTGTCCTGGATTACAAGCTAATCAGAATTAAAGGGACTGAAGAATAAACTAAATGTCAAAACCTGTCGAAGTATACAACACTAGAAAGGTCTATTCCGACGGAACGGAGGCCCTGAAAGGAATCGACCTTACCCTCAATGAAGGACAGATAATGGGCTTGATCGGGCCTAATGGTGCCGGCAAAACCACCCTGGTCAAGCTAATCTTAGGACTTATCAAGCCCACCTCGGGGAACTGCCGTCTCTGGGGAGAACAATGTTACACGATTTCTCGGTCGCTAAAAAGGAGAGTCGGGCTTTTACTAGAAGGAACAGGTCTTTACGACAACCTGACCGTAAGGGAGAACCTCAATTTCTGGGCCCAAGTATACGATACAGAGGAAAACGATATAGAGCGAATCCTGGCGGACTGGGACCTACAGGAGAAGGTTGACAACCCGGTCAAACAACTTTCGGCCGGAATGAAACAGAAACTAGCGATATCGCGGGCACTGCTTCCTGACCCACCGCTAATCATACTCGACGAGCCGACATCAAACCTCGATCCGGAGGCAAGAAAGCAAGTAGTAGAACTGCTTCAAAATTATAGCGGGGAAAAGACCCTTCTGATAACTTCCCACGACCTATTTGATATCGAGAGAATCTGTGAAAGGATAATCCTGCTCAGGCGGGGCGAGATTACTGCACAGGGCGACATGGAAGAACTCAGGGACGATCTGGGAGCCGGACGGGAAGTAGAAGTGGAAGTAGGGCAAAATATCTCGGAAAGCACTAGAACAGAATTGCTTGACCGGTTTTCGGGAAAATTTAAAGGAAAAAATGCACTTCTGATTTCCGACGAAGATACGAAAGTCGGTGATGTAGTCGGCTTTCTTGCTCGAAAGGGGCTAGACGTGGAGCGAGTCGAAGAGGAAAAATTGACCCTGGAGGATATCTACACCTCGATAATCAGGGAGGACGAAAACGATGGAAGGAACTAATACAGTAATCAAAAAAGAGCTGCGTTACCTGTTGCACCGAAGAAAGCATCTTGGGATTGTTGGTATTTTCATTCTCGCTTTCTTGGTGATATCCTCTTTGGAGCTAAAAGAACTGGGACCCTTATTTATCGGTCCGGTAGTCCTCTTTGTAACCCTCTGGACCTTTTTGATGCTGACCCTCAAGTCCGAGCAGGTAAACAATACCGTTAACTTTCTTATGGCTTCCCCGCTTAGTTTTCGAGAAGTATTCTTCGGGAAAATTGCCCCGACTTTTATTCTTGCCTACTCCGCAGAGCTTTTTTCTTTCGGAGTAGGGTCGGCAGTTCTCTGGTTTAGTTCCGCTAAATTACTGGCCCCTTCGATGAACCTTCTTGTTTTAATTGTTATACCCATCTGGACTTGGGTTATCGCCGAACTATTGGCACTCAGTTACATGTTGTTTGGAAGTCCTCTCATTGCTCAGGTCTTTGGGGTAGCTTTCATGATGTTATTTATCAACTTCAGCACGGTTGCCTCGGTGGACTTTCTGGTATCTTCTCCAACTTTGCTCTCCTTTTTGGGTTTAGCGGTAATAGTCCTTTCTTATTACCTACTGGGAAGACTGGACCGGGAATGGGTGGTCAAGAGATGGAAACACTCGGGGAGTTAAATGTTTTTTTAGCAATTAACTACCCCCACCGAGGGCAGTTCTCATCGATTTACTATTATCTATCCGGAGGTGTCAGCCGTGAAAAAGCTGACCTACATGTTGGTAGCAGTTCTGGTAAGTTCGCTCCTCGTCAGCGGCCTCGTCTCGGCTCAAGGGAGCGAGAAGAAGACGTATACAAATGAGGAGTTCGGTTTCTCGATAAGCTATCCGGAAAGCTGGGGAAAGACTCAATTTCCAAAGAAAGAGAACAAGCCACAAATATATCAGTACACTTCTCTCCATCTGCACCCCATTGAAGACCTACCAGCCGCGGTAACAATATATGTCACGGAGCTGACTGGCCCGGCTTCTCTGAAAGAGTACAAACGTTACCTGGAGTTAAGGTCAAAGTTTAACTGCAGGAGTGGCCTTACCGATGCAGACCTTGGAGAGTTCGCTGACTCACGAGCCGTAATCGCAGAGTACGATCGCGTCAGTTTCTACGAAGAGAAAGTTACTGACAAAAGTGGTTCTGAAGAAACCAAGTGGAAAAAGAGTACATGGAAAGGAAAGACGCGGGGAATTATAAGAAATGGTTACCTTTACAGAATATCGGCGGGTGCACGCCTGGAGGATTACGAAAAAGCCAAGAAGAAATACTTGAGCAAAATTCTGGATTCCTTTGAATTCACAAAATAAGCAGAGCGATAAGTAGAAATAGGTTAAAGTAAATCCGTTAAAGAATTAGCGGTGTATATAAAATCTCCACTCGGGAAAAGGGGGTCTATCGAAACAATTTAACACCCCACTTTTTTCGGTAATTTCGAGACTTAAGGTCTGTCCGCGTTATCGTTTCCAGATTTGTCCTTTCCTTCCGACTCCCCTTTTTCTTCCTCCTCTTCATCTCTTTCGCTTCTACCTTCTTCTCCCTCATCTCGGTCCTCAGCTCCAGAGTTTTCTCTTTCTTCTTCGCCCTTCTGTTGGCCTTCAGCTCTTTCCTCTTCACCTTTTGCCTTAGCTTCTTCTTTCTTTTCCTCTGCTTTCTCTCTTTCTTCTTCCCCTTTTTCTTCTCCTTCTTCCTCTTCTTCGTCCTTCTCACCTTTCCCCGCGATCGATCGAGCTATTTCAGCGACCTCGGGCCCCGAATAATTTTCTGTCCCTTCCTTTAACTGTTGGATTGCTTCGGTATTTACCCCGTTTTCTTTAAGCAGCTCAACAGGCAAGTTCTCGGCTGTATCTCTACCCAATCTTCCGACTGAGTCTGAAGCCATATTAGCAAACCGTGATCTGGTAACCAGACCTTCTTGAAAGAGGGTGAGTGCCGAACTAAACTCCTCTTTAAAATTACCAAGGGTTTCCCCGGGTACTCCCTTTTCATCGAGTTTGGCAATGACGTCTTCGGATAAACCCTCTAGAGCATTTATAACAGTTTCTTTGTCGACTTCTTCTGAGGTACCGATCAACTCTATCAGGTTCGAAATTACATCCATTCCAACGGTTTCAGATTCCTCCTCTTGAGCTAATACTGGGCTTGCAAAACAGCTTACAGTCAAAAAAGTAACCGCTAGTACCAAAATCAGCGTCCGGCCAAGCTTCCTTTTCTGAACGTTCATCTTTGATCCCCCCATCTTTTCTCAGAACTATACCCTCCTAAACTTAAAGACCTTAATGACATTTTAAACTATGATATTATAGCTTATATAGTTTGTCAACGATTATTCTGGAGGGCATATTATGGACAATTTCCATTATAAAAGGTAAAAAATGGATACCTTCTAGTAAAGAATTTTGGGCCCCATAGTGGCTAACACTTATTTAACAACCTCTGCCGGTGAAGACAATATTGGGCAATTTTTCTTTGGTCTTGAAGCTTGACTAAGCTCAATCTTAGATTAGATAGGCCGAAAAGTGTGTATAAAGTGTATCCCGGGGAGCTAGATTGCTCATCCTGTCAATTCCTACCTTTTTGACAAAAACTGAACCTTTTATTATCGATAGCGTCTTTCTCGACAAATAATAATTGAAAACCCTTTCCTTAAAGTCCCTTCTAGAAAATTACTGAAAAACTAATGGTAACCATATAAAATAGAGATTGAGCTAAAGCAAACACTTAAAACTGATCCAACTAAGGAGGGCAATTCTCATTGAAGAAAGTAGAAATTTACTTAGCCTTCTTTGAATTTTCAACTCAAATCCACCAAACTCCAACTAATGGCTTAGATAAATGTTCTCTAGGTGGAGGTAGTATCATGGAAGACGAAAAGAAAGAAATAGTCTACTTTGAGAGGCCGGGGCCGGTAAATACGCAAAAGGCTCTGGAGCTGGGTATTGATAGAGCTTTAGAGCTTGGATTAAACAATTTGGTGGTTCCTTCTATCACTGGTAAAAGCGCTCTGAGGGCGGCGAAATTGTGCCAGCAGGAGTCAAAAGACTTGAACGTAATTTGTGTTACCTTCATGGCCGGGGGCACCTGGGAGGTTTTAGAAGAACCACCAGAACCAAACCACTGGAAAGAAATTCCGGAACTTAAAAAACGCTGGGAGAACTGGAAAGAAAAGGATATCGATAAAGTAAAATTTGATCCTGAAATTAGGAAAAAACTTAACCAAAAAGGCGTACCCATAATTCAAGCAACAGATCTGGGTCACGAGATCTCTTCTTCTATGGCCAACCACCTCGGCGTCAGTACTCCGAAGAAGGTCATGAAAGAAACATTATACCTGCTTTCTCCGGGAGTAAAAGTTTCCGTATTTACCACTCTCTCCGCTGCGGATGCCGGAGAATTACCTATGGATAAAGAAGTAGTGGCCTTCGGCGGGCTGGAGCAGGGATTGGATACCGGGACGGTAATCAACCCCGCCTACTCGGGTCAAGTTTTTCATCCCCGGAAAGGGCTGGAGATACGAGAGGTTATCTGCAAACCACGGACGATGATGGGTTCTTCGGGTGAATATTATGGGCGGGCCTGGGGAGGATAACAAGAATTACTTTTAGTTGAGTTAATGTACTACCACTTCTGTGAGAATTTGGATGCTAAGGAAGGCAAAGAAACCACTTGAACCTAGCTATCTTCCTGGACTTAGCTAAAGACTTATAATAATCACCAAGAACAGCCTTTACCCTGTTATTTCTCCTTTGATATAGATGTAGTGTATACCCTCTCCAAGTTTGAGCGGAGATTCTTCCAGGAGCAGTTTCCAGCCCCGGCTGTCGGCGTCGGTTTTTCTGTTCTTCCTCTCGGACCAGACGACGACCAATTGAGGAGTAAGGTCTTCAACTTCGATTTGTCCGAATCCGGCATTTTCCATCCATCCCTCAAAGTCCTGGCGGCTTGCTTGGCATATATAATCAAGGCCAATACCGCTTAATGCTTGTTTTTGGTCCTCGGAAAGGTCGTGGGTGGTTATCACGTCCGTTAAGTGAACGGAACCGCCGGGCTTTAAGACCCTAGCCATTTCCGGCTGACCTATTTTGGTTATTTGCTCAGTCGGGTGGACGATGAACTCGCTCACTAGGTTGTCGAAGGTTTCGTCCGGAAAGGGGAGCCTGTCCTTTCTTGGCTTGAAGAACCTTGCCGAGCCTTCGAGTCCCCTGGATTTTGCCCTTTCTCTCCCGGCCTCAATTAGTTTCTCGTCTAACTCCGCCCCGACTACCATGCCTTCTTCTCCTACCTTTTCTGCCAATCGGAGTGTCAGTTCTCCCCTGCCGGAACAGAGAACGAGTAGGTCTTTTTCTTCCAGTGGATACAGATCCCCTTCGATTCTTTCCAGGACCGGCTCCAGGTTCTTCAAGTCCTTTTCGTCCCAGGTGATCATATAAGTGGTTAGCACCTCCTGACAATTCTATTATAGGAATAACAGGATAAAATTCTGCTAGAGAAGTCTAAAGGGGCCGGATTTTAACTTTTGCTACCTTAGTTGAACCTTTTGGGGTGCTGATAATTTACAGTTTTTTAATCCAAAGTTAGTGTAGAATGGTATCTTGCCTCTTATTGGCTTGCAATATACTCACCTCAAGTTGTTACTATCGTATCAATGGTAAAATTCAAGATTGACAACTGTATGTGATCGATTCCTTGTTGAAGTAGGACCTTTAAAAAATCTTCCGTAACACTTTAGGTGAGGGCGTTGTATTTTTCAGATGGAGAAATTGTGGCGGTTTTTCTTCCCATTTTAATTTTAAGTACTAATATTCCAACTTGTTTCGGGTTATTCACAGGTATTGCGAGGACAATGAGGAAGTGAGAGGATTATTTATTAAATTTATCACTGGTTTTCCGAGTTAGTGTCCAAATGCTAGAAAAACGAAAGACTTTGACAAACCCATATAAGTGTGTACACCCTGAGGAAGTAAGAAACAGCTTAGGTCACCCAGGCCTCCGGCGTAACACAAAATCCATCGAAATTACCTAATTGAGCATTGCTACCGCAGCTTGTCCGGGGTTTGAAACTACCCCTATAGCACTGTATAATGCTACCGTCTCTTCATGATGGTTGTATATACTAATGGTGTAGGGGGGTATATCTTAAGATAGATATGCCCTTTTTCCTAATTCCCTCGTAAAATTAGTTTCGGATGGCGGAAGAGGGATGGAATAAATTTGAAGTAATTACTATAATTAGGTGTCATAATTTTAGATTATAGTTCTTTTACAAGTTACTCTAGTATATGAACTTCATCCTAGAGTAGAATAGATAAGTTCACGAAGAGCATCTATCCACGGCAAACTGCTCGAAAGGGCGGGGCGCAAAGTTGCGGCCTTCAAGCACGAAAAGGCGAACTCGAGGAGACTCGAGGGCGCAAAACCACGGACCCTCAACCGGGTAGCCGGGTTACCGTAATCCTTGGTGGTGGACGGGCTACTGGATGCTCTCCTTATCACCTGGAGGTGTTTTTCGTGAAGAAGTTATCTTTATCAAAGTCCCTGCTCTTGCTTGCCCTAGCAGTAGGCCTGATAGGGCTGGGGACTCCGGTGGTCCGGGCTGATGAGCATACCAAATCGAACGAGGTTTACTGGACCCTGGACGGCTGTTGGATTAATATCGATATTGGCTCCGAAGGCGGTTCCGTAAACTACGACTTGGGCACAGTATCCAATTATTCACCGGAAGATTTCATAAATAATGATGGGAGTCCGCAAGGGGTTCAGGTAACGACAAACTGCAACCAAGGGTATACGGTCAATGTGCAAGCTACTCAGTTTGAC
>JBDGQU010000066.1:0-2727 GCA_042218715.1 Bipolaricaulia bacterium
ACCTGGAGAGTTAACTCGAGTCTTCTCTTATCCGCTTCGGAAGTGTTGGTTATTACGTCACCCCAGATCTTTCCGTTGGGGATGACCACTTTTGTGTTGTCGAGCTTCCTGATTGCCGTCATCGACAGGTTCATTTCTTCCACGTTGCCGCTCAAATCGCCTACCTGAATGTGGTCTCCTATGTCGTACGGCCGATAGAGCAAAATCATGAACCCTGCCGCTATGTTCCCCAGAGTTTGTTGCATGGCGAATCCCATTACGAACCCGGTAATTCCCAGACCGGCAATCAGGGGACCGGTTTGAACTCCAAGTTCTCCTATAGCCATTATGGAGGCGATCGTCAGGACCAATATTTTTACTGCTTTGATCGTATACCCTTCCAGTATCACCGGAAAAGAGAATCTGGAAGAGGCGAAAACTTTCTCCAGAGTTTTTGCGATAACCTTGCTTATCAACCACCCCAGAAAAAGGATGGTTACAGCCTGAACCAGGGAAGCACTAATTTGGGGGCCGCGTTCTGTCCAAAACTCTACCGGGGAGAACATCGGTATCACCTTATTTGTTTGGGTGAATGCAATTAATCAACCATTCTGGCTTTCCGTATCTTCTTCCAACCTGGAAGTACAGTAGGGACAACGACTGGCTTTGATCGGGATCGTTGAAAGACAGTGTGGACATTGTTTTGTGGTTGGGACAGGAGGGGGTTCCAGACCTTCCGTTTCTTCGGGCGGCTTTTCGAGTGCCCCCTTCAGCTTATTTATATATTGCACTAGAAAAAATATAGCCAGAGCAACCAGCAGGAAACTAATAATTTTATTTAAGAAGACTCCGTAGCTTAACGTCACCGCACCGGCGGCATTTGCTTCCGCCAGAGTCTTGTAGGGGCCGGGAGTCGCCCCTTCCTTCAATACCAGGAAAAGATTGTTCAAATCGACATTACCGGTGATTAGCCCGAGCGGCGGGCTTAAGATATCGGTAACTAAGGAATTAGTAATTGACCCGAAAGCAGCCCCTATAACTATACCTACCGCCATGTCAACCACGTTTCCTCTCATGGCGAACTCTCTGAATTCTCTTAAGAATTTCATAGACACCTCCTCAATCCATTACCGTTAATAAACCACAACCAACAGCCCATCAGGTGACGGGCTTTACCATCATCACCCGACCCTTTTAGTCTAGGCAATTATGATAGAACATCAAAGTGTTTTTTAACTAACGGTGTCTCCAGGTTCCCGATTGTCTTTTTCTCCCCTTATTTGTTGAAAACTTAGTACGTTGAACCTAATTTGTGAGGAGCACCAGGACCCGGGACAATTAAACGATTACCAAAAGGGGGCGGACGTGATAGACGAAAAACGGAGAATGCTGCTCAAATTTTCCGCCTACGGTTTTCTGAAAAACCTCCGGTTTTTCGAGCCGTTCCTCTATCTGTTCTTCCTGGAGACCGGGCTGTCCTTCTTTCAGATAGGGGTGCTTATAGCAATCAGAGAAGTATTCGTGAACCTTTTTGAAATTCCAACGGGAGCAATTGCCGATCTCACAGGAAGAAGAAGAGCTATGGTATTTTCCTTCACTTCTTATATTTTCTCCTTTCTCGCGTTCTACTTCTTCTCCGATTTCCTCCTGTTTATACCGGCGATGGTTCTGTTTGCAAGCGGCGAGGCTTTCCGGTCGGGGACCCATAAATCCATGATAATGGAATACCTGGACATCCAGGGAATGAGCGACCAGCAGGTAAGTTACTACGGTAAGACGAGGTCCGCTTCCCGGCTCGGCTCTGCCCTTTCTGCACTCCTGGCGGCGTTAATAGTGTTTTATCGGGGAAACTACAACGTAGTTTTCCTCGCTACCCTGCTGCCCTACAGTCTGGACCTGGTACTGATGCTCACTTACCCAAAAGCACTCGACGGAGATCTCTCAAACCCCGACTTCTCGATAAGCCGGATGACCGAGCAGTTCAAATCCAGCTTCAAATCAATATTTTCGACCGAGGAGATGGGCAAAGTCCTGGTTAACGCGTCTATATTTGACTCCCTGTTTAAAATAGGTAAGGACTATCTCCAACCGATAATTAAAACACAGGCGCTGGCTCTGCCGGTTCTGCTGACCATAGAGGACGGACAGAGCCGAACCTCCATCATGGTCGGGATAGTCTACTTTTTTATCTACCTGAACAGTTTCTTCTCCTCGAGGAAATCCTCGGATTTAATGGAACGGGTTGGAAGCATGGCCAGGTCGCTGAACAGGTTACTCTGGGCGGACGTTTTGTTGTTTTTCACCGCCGGCGTCGGCGTGCTGGTCGATTCACTCCTGATCCCGGTTATCTCGTTTCTACTCTTCTACACATTTTACAACCTCCGTAAACCGATGGTCGTCGGATTTCTCGGTACGAGGATCGAAAGCAAGGAACGAGCGACGATTTTATCAGTTCACTCCCAGCTGAGGTCGATATTTGGTATATTCATCGCCCCTATATTTGGTTTACTGGCTGACCATTTCGGGATCTTTGCCGTCTTGTTCTTCGGAGGTAGCCTGCTTCTGGTGGTGGGAATTACGCTGGGGATATCGGAAGACTCGTAAGGAAAAGAGACTAGATTAAACCAATTCTCGCTTTTTGCTGCCCTTTCACGGGCAAAGCCCGTCTACTATAATGGAAGGACAATGAAAACCACTAATAAGATCTCGGTAGTAATACCCGCCTACAATGAGGAAGACTGGATTGAA
>JBDGQU010000067.1:0-2952 GCA_042218715.1 Bipolaricaulia bacterium
GTTAGCAAAAATACCAGCCCGACTACCAAAATCGACAATAAACCAAATGACAATACTCTACGATAATTTTTCGTCACAAGTTTCGCCTCCCGTTATTTTAACTGACCTCCACATCCAGGCTATCTTTGTCCGACTTCCCTTCGTCGTCAGTAACCTTAAGCTCTACCGTATAATTACCAGTAGTGTCAAAACTTCCGGTCTGGACTTCCTGATCCGCCGGAGAACCTAAATTAAATGCATTCGGAAATGTCCAATCGTAGTCCGTTATCGTTCCGTCCGAAGTACTTGGTTCGGAGTCTGATCCATCAAATCTAACGACCTCCCCGGCTGTAACTTGAGCAGTTCCATTCGTAACAGTCGCGTCCGTATCAATTTTTGCAGTGGGGTTGTTGAAAAGCCCACACCCGGTAAGCATGAACACTAACGAAACGACCAAAACCGACAATAAACCTATCGACAGTATACTACGATAAGTCTTTTTCACTTATTTCGCCTCCTCATTGCTTTAAATCACCTTAACTCTCCCCTCAATCCCGGAACCTCGGATTAAAATTTTATCCAAACACAACTCTAATTATAACTATATACTCAATCCTTCCCCAAGTAAACCAAAGTACACCGGTTCGTCACGGACCAACCCAATTATTTATAACAGTAATTTATAACCTCTTGCAAAGTGACAATTAAGGTCAACTGACACTTAACCACGTTACATCCATCCGAAACGTGGATGAAAGTTACTCTACTAGTCTTTAACCATTCGATATAGGAAAGCGAGGCCGAAATCCACGAGCGTTGTCTTGATTTTATCTTCTCTTCTATCCACCCTCCACCGCTTACCAGGCAACTGATTTAACCTTAAATCCTGAAAATACCCGAAATCCCGGCAGTCTGGTAAGCGGTGGAGGGTGGATAACGTGCAGGAGAAAAAGAGGACCACTTCCGTCATGAACGAACCAGGTCGTCATCATAGGACAAAGATATTTGCCCGTGAACCCGTAAGTCAATTTCCCATCGTTGATCGACTCGGCCAGAAACACTATTATCAGGGAAGTATGAATTACGAACGCACTTATACGAGACCGCTCCCGCCGATCGGGAAGCCGAAAGCCGAGCTAAGCTACGCTCGGAGGTGGGTATCTGAGTCCTCGAAAATAATTCCGATCATTATAATTCCACTACTTTTCGCGTCGGTGATAACGATTATTTCCCCGGTAAGGGCCTTCCCTCAACAAGGGGAACCGGGAGCAACGGTGGAAGGGTTTACCCTGTTCCGCTACGACGAGGACCTGACCTGGAAGCTATCCGGAAAGAAGGCGGACGAACGGGGCGAGTCGCTTATAGTCCACGAATTCGAACTCGTTATCAGACGAGCCGGTTCCGAGGGAGGGGACACTGTTTACGAACTCTCGGGAGAAAAGATAAGGCTAAACGCCGGGGACAAAAAGGAGATCGGAGTGATCCCGGGAGAGGTTAAGGTTAACATCGAAAACGAACTCAGGGGTAGGGCCGGCAGCGCCAGCTACGACTTTAGGACGGGCATGGTCTCCGGAAGCGAGTTGAACCTAACCGGAGCCGGGAAAGGAGACAATATCTCCCTGAAGGGAGCGAGTTTCGAATACAGGTACGGGAAAGATAAATTGTTACTCACCGGAGGATTCCGGGTAACAATAAAGGAAGCCGGCAACGGCCGGACGGAGATTTCCGGGGATCGACTAACCTGGATTCGGGGAGAAAAGATTTTTACGAAAGGGGCCGTGTCGGCCTCGACCGACTCGGGCTGGACCATTACCGCCGAGGAAATGGTCTGGGATCCGGACGGCGAGGTTCTCGAATGCTCAGGCAATGTCGTTGCTACAAGGGAGGATACCCGGGTCCAGGGTCAGTCGCTAACTTACGACGTGGAGGGCAACAAGTTGAGCGTCGTAGAGGCAAAAATGGTCGTAAAAGGAAACTAAATGATAAAGGTAGACAACCTATCAAAATCGTACGGATCGAAAAAGGTCCTGGACGAAGTTAACTTACGGTTCGAGCGCGAGCAGGTTAGATCGTTTCTCGGTCCGAACGGGGCGGGAAAGACGACGACCTTCAACATTATCTCGGGCATAGAAGCCCCAACCGGGGGATCGATCTACCTGGAAGGCCAGAACGTATCGGGTCTTCCGGTGCACGTCAGAGCCCGAAAGGGGATAACGTACTTACCCCAGGAGACTTCTCTATTCCGGGGGCTCACGGTGGAGGAAAACGTAGAAATTTACCTCGGGGGAATTAACGACGGTAACAGTAGCCAACCGGAGGACGCGTCTCGATCTCTGAAGAGGCTAGGTATCTTCGATCTGAAGGAAAGAAACGTAACAAACCTATCGGCGGGCCAGAAACGAAAAGTGGAGATAGCGCGGGCGCTAGTTCTCGCCCCGGCTTACCTCCTGCTGGACGAGCCGTTTTCGGACCTTGATCCCCGATCCGTGGAAGAGATAAAGAAAATTTTGGTTTCACTAAAGGATGACGAAGAAATTGGAGTAGTACTCTCGGATCACCGGGCGGAAGTAGCTCTCTCTATTTCCGACTACAATTACCTGCTGGATAGGGGAAAAATAATTGCCGAGGGGGATTCGGACGAGATAGTTGAGTCGGAACCGGCAAAGAAATCTTACTTCGTAGAGAAATGAAGGCCAAAGCAGCGCGGGCTCCCGGGGAATTTACAAAAGCAGCCCGAGCTCCCACGCTCGGGCGGTTGGTTGACGGTCGTACCTTACGGCCGGGCACGGGGGCCCGGCCTGCTGGGGAATTTGTAAAAGCAGCAGCGCGGGCTCCCATTGCCCGCGCGGGTTGACGGTAGCGAAAGTATCGGTCGGGCATGGGAGCCCCCGTTAAAACTAGTAATTGATATGATACGGCGTAACAAAGATTCTCTGGTGATTGTTCAGGAAAATCCTATCGGAGGCCGAGCGG
>JBDGQU010000068.1:0-12227 GCA_042218715.1 Bipolaricaulia bacterium
CCGAGGTGGCGGAACTGGCAGACGCGCATGGTTCAGGTCCATGTGGACATTTTTAGTCCGTGCGGGTTCAAATCCCGCCCTCGGCACCAGGATTTAACCCAGCCAAAATTACTTACGGAAGGACTATTAATTAAAATCTCATTTCCCTACAATTATCTTACATAGGGGGAAGTAAACTATGACAAAGCCAATCGTTTTGAAGAAGGGGGTAATAGTAGCCGGTCACCCCAGAAGCGGGACGTCACTTGCCTGTCAGCTGGTCGAAAGCAGCGGCGTGTCGTTCCCCAATGACTTTGAAGGTGACGAGTACAATCAGGCAGGGTACTACGAAATGGCCCTAAGCAAAGAAGTTTCCAAGGAATTAATGAACGAGGCTATGACGGAAGATAACACGGAAAAAATGAACGAAGTAATAAAACGACTTAACGACCGTGAGGGCTGGAGTGGGTTAAAGTTAGTTCGAGTTCCAGCGTTATTCTTCTACCGCCACGTCGCCGAAGAACTCAAGATGGTTGGAATATTCCGCAAACCGGCAAACGTAAAGGCAAGTCTGTTGAAACGTGGAATTGGTGAATTCCCGGTTTCCTGGAAGAAAAACGCAAACGCTTTAATAGCCGCGTACGAAAATATAGAAAAAAGTATATTGATAAGCTACGAATCCGTTCTCGACAGAGAGCCTCATATAGAAGAAGGGTTCGAGAAAATGGGGATGGACGTCGACACCACTTTGATCGACTCCGACCAACAGACCCAACAAAACAGCCGGGTGATGGTGGCAGAAGACGAACGGAGACTTTACGAGCGACTAAAGGAACTGGAACGAGAAAGCTGTTCCAAAACCGGTTCGCGCTGGCATAAGTTCAAAGTTTAATTCGTATAGAGTTTGAAGGCCGCCAAGTCAAAAAGGAAACATCGGTCAGAAGAGAAAATTCACTCCAGGCACGAAGACACTTTGAGCCACTTTCTCGGCACGTATAGGTCGCCGTTTTCGTCTTTAACGCCGTATTTTTCCAGAGCCGGAGCAACGGCATCCTTCAAAGCAACCTGTGCTTCTTCCACGGGATAACCGTGCAGTGCTCCCAGTGCGTAATTCTTGAATCCACTTATATACTCCCAGGCCTCCCGATATAAAGGGGCTGTCAACTCCTCCACTTCGTACACGTTAAGACCGGCCTTAGTAACCAGTTCCCTGTAATGTGATTTCGGGAGAAACTTGCTCGCTTCCGCCCGGGTCTCATCTCTTCGTCTCTCGACCCCCTTTTCTCGAAGAAACTTCACCGCTTTTTTGACTTTATACCTGTAAAATGACTTAGTCCCCTCTGGCCGCGCCCCTTTGTAAAAAGCTGTATTGAAGAAGAACCAGCCTTCCTTTTCCAGGTTTCCAGCTATCCGTTTCACCGCCTCCAATTGATCCTCTTCGGACAGGTTATGGATTCCGTTTCCCCAAAGCGCCACGTTCGCCTGTTTTTCGAGAACTTCCATTTTTTGGACCGGCGAATTAATTGAGTTCAAAGTTTTTACAATGGAACCCAACCTGGACCTTGCCTGCTCCAGCGCTTCCCCAGATTTATCGAGGCAAACGACCTCCGGTTTTTCCCATTCACCAGGAAGTTCCTCCACGAAGAGCTGAACCATGGTCCCGATACCGGTAGCAATATCCAGTAACCTCTCCACTCTTTCCACACCTGCGTCCACCATTGATGCGATCCAGCTAATTATTATCTTACGATTTACGTCTCTATATTCTTCCGTATCCGCAAAAGGCTCGAAGTTGTACTGTTGATCTCCCATAGAACACCCCGATGGTCCACCAAGTTACACGAATCAAAATCCACCGTTCCCTCTGTTCGGCAATTGATCAACCAGCACTCCGGCTCCTGTTAAACCTATATCTAATTGTCTTCCTCAATCCAACTTAAATATCTCCTGCTGGAGGAGAATAAACTAACTAACTTACCTCAATCGCATCAACGGGACACTGCTCCATCCCTTCTTCGGCACAATCCTTCAGGTCATCGGGTACTTCCCCCGACCTCTCATCGTCCCCTCGGTGGTCTTCAATCAGCCTGGAATTCCCGTCCTCGTCCGATTCGTAAACCTCGGGACAAATATCGTAACAAATACCGCAAGCTATACACGCATCTTGGTCTATGGTGACACTTACTGACATTATACAAACCCTCCAAAGTTTAGGATTATCAACAAAGTATAGTTCAAGCCCAAGTATTTTCAAACTTCAACTCGGCCAGCCCCGGGAAAGAACCGCCCAATCAATCTAGTTGTTTGGAGTAACTATTTCTCACCCTTTCGAAGAACTCAACGTATGCCTCGGATCGATAGTCCGGATACGTCCACTCCTGAGCCTTGAAATCTCCGTCCTCGTACTGCAGCGTAACTTCGGCATAAACCCCTTCTCCAATGTAGACTCTGTGGGAGTAATTTTTCGTTGTGGCCAACACCAATTTCGACAGACCTACGTAACCGGGATCAATATTTACCGGCCTGGAGAGGTCCACGGTCAAATTTTCGGAAAACTTGTCCTCAAGATCATTCGTCAACAGTTTTACCCCGGCGAGCTTTCCGGGATATATCAGTTCTTCAAACGACAGAAATTTCCTTTTTATATCCTCTCCCATCTCCTGGCGATAGTAATCCGTAAAGTCGAAAGGGATTAGCGAGCTTTCCTGGTCAATTGGACCAAATTCCCGACTTAAATGATCCTCCACCTTCGGCAGAATTTCCGGTTTGCTTGTTAACAATCCGGTAAAAAGTTTAACGGGTTCAGGTTCGGACGGTTTACCCATCGTTCCTATTAACCTCCTCCGTTCAGCCAGTTTTCCTTTCTAACAATGATTACCTGTCCGGTACGTCAATCGAACGGACCACACAGGCACGAGATTATTCTTTAAATCCGAACCCCGACATGACGTTAGCTCCACCGTCCACGTGAATGATCTCACCGGTAACCATTTCCGATTTATCCGACAGGAGCCAGGCACAGGCGTCCGCCACGTACTCCTGGGACCCATTACTATCCCAGGCCAGTGGAGCGAGCTCGTCGTACTTACTCGCCATAGCAGAAAATCCGGGTATACCCCTAGCCGATAGCGTTTTCATCGTCCCCGCTGATATAGAATTCGCCCTTATACCTTTCTCACCAAGCTGGGCGGCAATCATTTTCGTAAAATACTCCAGAGCCACTTTGAAAAAGTTCATCCAGCCGTAAGGGGGCCAGATTTGTTCCGTGTCAAAACTGAGCGAGACTATACTTCCTCCACCTTTCATTAAAGGATAAAACTTCTGGGTAAGGGTAAATAGAGAGAAGCTCGAAATATCGAAGCCGGTTAATATTTGATCCCTGTTTGCCTTGAAGAAATCGGCATCTATACAATCTCGATCCGCGTAAGCAATAGAATGTACCAGGCCGTCCAGGTTCCCCCATTCGTCTTCTATCGAATTTTTCGTCTTCTCAATCGTTTCCGGTTCGGTTACGTCCAGCTCGCGGACCGGCGGAGGATCAGAAAGTCTACTTGCTGCTTTTTTCGTTCGGTCCACTTCCGGTGAAGTCAGGATAACTTCCGCGCCTTGATCTAAAACCTCTTTCAAGATCCAAAAGGCAGCCGAACGCTTGTTTCGAACCCCGGTAATAACTATTTTTTTACCTTCTAACATGATATCCTCCTGAGTTTTAGTGGTCTATGGAAATAAACCAAAAACGCATCAGCCCAGTTAAGCTACCTGGACCAAGTTCAAGGAATTGTAGGGTTTAAAGAACCCTCATACTAGGTATTCCGAACGATCGAGAGTTCCTCGTTTAAATCGAACCCTGCGATTCCTCACCCACCACTCCGATTCGGTGGTTGCATTTAAAAAAGGAAGTTGATAACTTCCTGGGTGAAGTTAACATTTACCTGGTGGCCATTGACGGAATATTTAGTTTGTCTGTAAGTCAATAACCGATCTATGAGGAGGAGATATCGTGCAAAATTTTACCTTTCAAAACAGAACAAAAATTATATTTGGGAGAGGAGTGGAGGAAAAAACCGGAAAAGAAGTAAGTAAATTTGGAGACAAAATCCTGTTTCTATACGGGGGAGGAAGTATAAAAGACCACGGGATTTACGATAAGGTTATGGATTCCCTAACGGAAACGGGGATCGAGGTCGTGGAACTGGGTGGAGTTCAGCCCAATCCCCGGTTAAGTCTTGCAAAAGAAGGAATCGAACTCTGTGAGCGGGAAGACGTAGAATTCATTTTGGCTGTCGGCGGGGGAAGTGTGATAGATACGGCAAAAGCAATCTCCATAGGAGTGCCCTACGAGGGTGACGTCTGGGATTTCTACTCCGAAGAGCGGGAAGTCAAGGAAACTTTACCTATAGGAACCGTGTTGACGATACCGGCCGCGGGAAGCGAATCCAGTCCGGGCTCAGTAATTACAAAGGAAGAAGGAGGATACAAGAGGGCCGTGGGAAGCAATAACTTGAGGCCGGAGTTCGCTATTTTAAATCCGGAATTCACCTTCACTCTACCGAAGTTCCAGACCGCTGCCGGAGCTGCGGACATAATGGCTCACGTAATGGAAAGGTACTTTACCCACGAACCCGAGGTCGATTTCACGGATAGATTGTGCGAAGCTACGTTGAGAACGATAATAAAGAACGTGCCAATCGCACTAGAGGAGCCAAGAAACTACGGTGCTCGGGCCCAGATAACCTGGGCAAGTACTGTGGCTCACAACGATCTCCTGGGAACGGGACGAGTGGAAGATTGGGCCTCTCACGATATAGAGCACGAGCTAAGTGGTAAGTACGACGTTACCCATGGCGCAGGATTGGCAATTATATTTCCCGCCTGGATGAGGTACGTTCACGAAGAAAACCCGGAAAGATTCGCTCAATTCACCACCAGAGTCTGGAACGAGGAAGCAAACTTCCAGTCTCTCGAGAGGACAGCAAAAGAGGGAATCAAAAAACTGGAACTATTCTTTGAGAGAATTGGTCTTCCTACCAGACTGGAGGATTTGGATATCGAAATTACTAGCGGGGATCTCGAGGAAATGGCCGAGAAGTGTACAGAAGGAGGCCCGGTTGGTAACTTCATAGAACTGGAGGAGGAGGACGTACTGAAAATATATAAACTGGCTTCCTAATTACACGACTAACTACATGAAGCTATATTTTGGAAGTCCAAATCCTGGATGTCAGTCTCCGGCTGGGGTGTAATCTAAGTTAAGAAAGCATTTCCGGCCAGGTAACCGACCGTAGAAACTATCGCCGAAAGGACTCCACCCCAGACCAGGTCGACTCCCGTTACTTTAAGGGACCAACCGGAGAGCGTCGCGAGATTCGTCAGGTCATAGGTTGCATAACTGATTAGTCCAAACAGAAAGCCCAATCCAATGCTCCTGATCAACGAACTTTTTTCGAGGGCTGGATTAACCACAAAAACCAGAATACCAACTACAAACAGGAGGTAAAAAACTATAGCGGCAACCCAGTTCGTCGATTCGGCCATCAACTCACCCAGCTCTTCGCGATAAAACTTTCTCGCGACCACTCCGAGCCAGAAAAAGTCAACTGCTAAAAACGTCCCGAGGCAGATCAAGTAAAGATAGATTTGATTAAAGATCTTCATTATTTAATCATCTAGATTAACCTGTTGTAGGGTCGGGCAATAAACAAAAACACGGGCTCGTAATTTGCTTCAGTGTCAATTTGCCGGAACTTTATTGAGGGCTTCTAAGACAATTCTGACTATTATTAACCCCCAGCCCAGAAGCAGAATCAACCAAATTATTTTCTGGGCAGCCTTCAAAGCACCGAAAACTACCAGGGAGGCAGTCAAAATGCCCAGGTAACCTAGAGGTTTTTCCAGTTCCGAGACATCAACGCCAGCTACCATATCGACCAGATTTACCAAACCCTTCCCAATTATTTCCGCGGCGCTATCTATAAAAGTCAACAGCTTATCCAGAACGCTGTCGGCCACTTCTTCATTAACGGAGTTAGACTGTCCGAAAACTCCGGGCGACACTCCTCCTAAGAATACAAAAATTACCAGAAAAACGCTAAGCCCCACTATCAGGCTCCTATTGTGGATCATATTACTCCCTCCGTACTAATCTAATCTGCCTCCGAGAGGCGAGAGGTCAATCTATTCTTCCCGTTTATAAGGGATTAACTAATAGATTAAAGATAGAGCCTAGAGCCCTTCCCCCAATTCTCATAAGGTCGAGAATATCCTAACAACATGACAACCCAACCTTTGCTTTCCACAGTTACGACGTCTGGGTTATGTTTACTTTATACGCAGTCCCGCTTTTTAGTACCTATATTAGAAGACTCGACGCCCGCCAACTCTAAATAATAGCCAAAGAACCAACTAGCGCTTTATGTGACCCCGTTTTCTCTGTAACTTCGGGTTCCTTTTCACTTCCTTAACCAACCAAACGTAATAAAGGGTTTCATCCAGCTCCTCTGCTAACTTCCAATCGGGTTTTTCCATCCTACTACGAATATACTCGACCTTTTGGGTCTTTTGAGAGGACTTGATAATATCGCCTCCCCAAAAATAACTTGGATAAGGTCAAAAAACCAGAATTAACCGGGTCCTGAATGGACCCGCTGAAAACAACATGTATAAGACCAAATTAAGTACTTAGTCAGAAACTGACATTATATGATAAGTATATCACATTAGCCACTATTTTTAAAATCCTCCGGGGGAAATCTGGACAGGAACTTCCTTTTGGGTTAAAGTCTTGTGTTAACGAACTGCCCTCTTATTGGTGACTCACATAAGCAACCAGGAAGCTAAGCCCAGCAGAAAAAAGAACCCGGCAACGTCAGTAACCGTCGTCATCCAGATATTTGCGGACAGGGCAGGATCCAGCCCCGCTTTCTTCAAACCAAGCGGTATTAAGACCCCGGATATCCCCGCCACGATCATGCTCAAAACCATCGAGACACCAATAATAAGAGCAATTTTTAGGGAGCCCTGCCAGAAAAAGGCAATTAGCCCGACAATGATTCCTATCGAAACTCCCTGGAGCAAACCGAGCAGAGCTTCTTTAACCAGAGCCCTCGTACCTTGACCACTACTTATCTCGCCCAGTGCAATGCCCCTGACCAGTAAAGTTACAGTCTGAGACCCTGAATTACCCCCTTGCCCCGCAATAACGGGCATAAAAACTGCCAGGACAGCGTACTTCGCCACGGTGCTCTCAAATATGCTAACGACGAGTGCCGCCAGTAATGCCGTCCCGAGATTAACCACGAGCCAGGGTAGTCTATGCACCATTGATACGTTCCAGGGAGTCCAGACCGATTCTTCCTTGGCTCCACTTATTCCAACCATCTCCAGCATATCTTCCGTATCTTCCTGCCGGAGCACGTCTATGACATCATCAACTGTGATTACCCCCAGCAGAAAACCGTCCTCGTTTACTACGGGAAGAGCCAAATAGTCAAACTTATCGAATATTCGAGCAACCTTTTCCCTGTCGGACTCCGGCGATACGGTTTCCACGTCGGTCTTCATAACCTCTCTTAATTGAATGTCCGGCTCGCGGAAGGCGATATCTCTAAGAGGCAATACTCCCGTTAATTTTCCTTCTTCGTCCGTGACGTAAACGTAGTTGATTTTCTCGAGCTTTTTTTGTTTACCCCTTAGCTCTTCTATCGCCGCATCAATCCTCATTGTTTCGGTTAGACTTAGTACCTGAGGAGACATCGTCCCCCCAGCGGTGTCCTCAGGATACTTCAGTAAACTGGTAAGCCGCTTACGAGTAAGATCACTGAGAAGGGGCAATATAGCCTCTTTGTCCTCCTCAGGTATCTCCTGGAGCAAATCGACCGAGTCATCCGGTGACATTTTTTCCAGAAGCTCAGCCTGGTAATCACGGGATAATTTCAGAAAAAGCCCGGATGCTTGCCAGGGATCCAGCGATTCCAGGGCTTCCGCGGCAAAGTCTGGCTTAAAAGACCGAATTTTCTCCACCGCTTCTTTTTCATTAAACTCCAATAGGCGGTGACCAGCCTCAGCGGGATGGAGATCGGCTAATCCATTCTCTGTCATAAAAATCAGAGGTATCGTCCAACTTAAGTCCAGCCGGCGCTCAAATGCAGCCAGACTGTATAATAGAGGAATTCATACCCCCCGTGCACTCCACCGAACTGATATTTTCGCCGCCGGAGGCATGAAAGAACCGAAAATTAACTCAAACCTAAACCGTGCGATTGTCTCTCCTGAGACCAACTTCTAATTCAGTCTACAAGAAAAATAGTCCTTAGTTGAGAAACTTAGTTATCCTCACCTGTTATTCTCCCTCTCCCGCTTACCTGGCAACTGTTTTGACCTTAAAATCCTGAAAATACCCTAAATCCGGCAGCCAGGTTAGCGGTAGAGGGAGATAAATAATGAAACCAAGTCGCCGCTCATGAATTCCCGCCTAGTTCCCGTATATGGTGAAAGAACTGAGTACATAAGGCGTTCAGTTAACTCCTCCCTGTTAATTTACCAGGTCAAAACCGGGTAATTTTGGTCAAAAAGTTATGCCTCCCAATTATATCAAGTATATTAAGACGTTATTTCCGAAATAGTCTCCGAGTTGCTCTGAACTTTCTCGCCAAGGTTTGCCAGCTCGTTTGCCAGGGTCTCAAACTTTTGCTGTAATTCCTTTTCCAGGTTTTTAATTTTACTTTCCATGGGGTCAATACTGTCCTTAACACCTTTAATCTCTTTTTCAATCTCAGCTAAAACTGTCTTCAAATCTTCATCGGTCTGACCTAGCGCACTAACCTTTGTGCTCAACGATCCCACTTTTGACTTCAACTCTTCAATCTGTCCAATAATGGAAGTAGTCCGGCTTTTCTCCGAACTGATAAAGCCCTCGAGCCTGGCCCTAATATCAGCCAACTTGGTTTCCAGATTGTTCACCTTACTGGCCAGATTATCCAGCTCTCCGGTCATTTGGTTTAATTTCTCGTCGAACCGGGATTCGAGCGAAGAAATTTTTTCTTCCTGGCTTGTTTCTACCTCGTTCAACCTACTCGAAAGATCGTTTACCTTTGATTGGAGTTGATCCACTCTTTCGGAATCAACAGAAGATTCGATTCTTGCGTTATAACTGATACCCACGTACAACAATCCACCAATTAGAACCAGCAAAAGGACATAAACAGTGTACTTGGAAAAGTTGGACATTTTCACTACCTCCAGTAGTCAATTTGGTAAACCTATTTTTACTCTCACCAAAGTCTATTTATATACCAGAATTATATCAAATCACAAACTCGAACCGGGGCTTTAACTAACGAATATAAGGTAGAAACTGGACCAGTTGATTGGAATTCGGAAGAAAACTATAATTTGAGCAGTAAACCTACGCCTATAAACCTTTAAAGTGCGAGGTAATTATGAGGAAAATAAAAACCATAGTTGCAATAATTATCGGGATCCTTCTGGTAGTTATAATATTTCAAAACCTGGACACGGTTTCGACTCAGCTCCTGTTCGCCACTGTAGAGATGCCTCAGGCAGCATTATTATTTCTTACCGCTATAGCAGGGTTTGCAATAGGTTTACTGGGGAGATTTACGTTTTTCAAACAAAAATAGCGAGAAAATCCAGTCGGATCCGTCCAATTTCGGAGTGTTATCCTGGTGAGCGATCAGCCGAACTTTCCTTTTGACCTTACTAGACTAAAAAAAGAAATCCAAAACTCCGCCCGGATAATGGTGCTAGGCGGTATGGACACGGGGAAAACCACGCTCATCCGAGCGCTCAACGACAACTTAGAAGGCCTGGTACTTGATGGAGATCTGGGTCAGCCCGAAATTGGACCTCCGGGGCTCGTATCTCTCGGTAGTTATCGTAGCGGAATGGAAGACGGTTACTTCGTCGGTAGCTTCACCCCCCGGGGGAATCTGGTCCAGGTCATGACGGGAATCGCGAAGTTGCTTACCCGGGACACTAAGAGAGTCCTACTAGACACCGACGGTTGGATTGAAGGAGAAGCAGCACGAGTCTATAAAGGGGAACTGATCAACCTGGTGGACCCGGACGTACTTATTCTGCTTCAGCGGGAGGACGAACTAGAGAAATTCTCCACCTATCTTACCGGAGGTAAAATTATCCCGCTAAAAGCCCAGGAAAAAGAGGAAAAGACAAGGGGTGAAAGGGCGGCAAGCCGCATTCGAAAGTTTAAATATTATTTCTCCCGCTCCAGCAGGATCAAAAAAGATTGGGAGGAAGTCAAGATTGCAGGATTCCTCTTGGGCCGGGGGGATAAGATTTCAACCGCTAAGTTAACCAAATTATTCAGAGGAAAAGTATTGTCCGGCTGGAAAAACAAAAACGCTCTGGCTGTCGTTTCCGGCGCTCGACCCAAGTCCCGGAAAGAATTAAAGAAAAAATTAGAAGTAAATCGGCTTGAAAATTACTCCGTTGAGAGACTTGAGCACCGGCTCGTCGGTCTTTATAGAGAAGGTGATTTCGTAGGAGAGGGAACGATAACCGACCTTAATTCCGACGGACTTGAGATCCTCGCCCCCTCAGAAGAATTTGACCTCGTAAAACCTGGCAAGGAAAAGGTGAAGCCTAGCGGGAGAAGTACCAAATAATCAGTCGAGCAACCACTTGAGATCGAGGTTGTTCTCAACCAGATCAGCAACTTCGCCGTAAAACCTTCCTGACCGGGCCGTTTCTTCTGGTTTTTCTTTGTCGGTGTGGGAAAAGAGGTTGTCGACGAATTGCTTCCTGGGAGGCTCGTTCTCGAACAATCCGTGGAGATATGTCCCTAATACCCGATCGGTCCCAGCGCTTTCTTCCCCGAGGGGGTGTTCCACCTGGTCCCCTATGGTGCTGGTTCCCATGTGAATTTCGTAACCGGTTACCTCTCCTTTCGCCCCGGCCAGAGGCCCGTATCCTTCCAGAATCTTCGTCACCTCTTTTACTTTCTTTGCCCGGGAGAACTTTGTCTCTACCGGTAACAGTCCAATCCCTTCCACCTCGTTCCTTTCACCGTCCACGCTCTCCACTCCAGCATTCCGTACCATCTCACCCAGCATCTGATACCCCCCACAGATCCCGACAACTAAACCTTCGTAATCCCTTAGTTCCCCGAAAAACCCGGATTTTCGAAGGGCAATCAGGTCATCGACGGTATTTTTAGTTCCGGGGATCACGACGGCTTCGGCGAAGGAAAGTTCGGCTTCCAGTTCGGTGAAAACCACTCTCACGCCCGGTTCACGAGCAAGAGGCTCTAGATCGGTGAAGTTAGAAATTCTCGGCAACCTGGGAACTGCTATTCTCACCGCGTCTTCTTCCGGAACTCCGTCACCGTCCCCCCAGACCATCCGTTCCCCTACCGCCGGCAAGGAAACGCTATCTTCCGAGGGGAGGGAAATCTCCTCAAAGGGTACGACTCCCAGTATCGGAAGGTCGAGTTTTTGCTCGAGCTCGTCTATCCCGGAGGAAAGTAGGGACTCGTCACCCCGGAACTTATTGATGACCGTCCCGATAACCTTTTGTCTGATCTCCGCCGGAAGTAGTTCTATCGTTCCGTATATACTAGCAAATACGCCTCCCCGCTCGATGTCGGCTACCAGAAGTATCTCCGCGTCGGCCATCCTGGCGGTCTCTATATTTGCAAGGTCTCGCTCCTGGAGGTTTATCTCGGCAATGCTTCCCGCTCCCTCGGCGACGATAAAGTCGTATTCGTCGGCCAGCCGCTCGTAAGAAGACCGAACCGATTCTCGCGCCTCTTCCCATCGGTCCCGATAATAGCTTCCCGCCTTGAAGTGCCCCACGGCTTCACCCTGAACGACGAGTTGACTTTCCCCGTCACCCCTGGGTTTTAGCAAAACCGGGTTCATGTCGGTTGTCGGTCTGACCTGAGCCGCCTTCGCCTGAACGTACTGGGAGACTCCTATCTCTCCCCAGCCACCGTCCGGCGAAATCACGGCTCGGGCATTGTTGCTCATGTTCTGAGCTTTGAACGGAGCAACCGACTTGCCTCGTCGAGACAGAGCCCTGCATAACCCGGCGGCTATAGTGCTTTTACCCGAATGACTCGCTGTACCGGCCACAAGAATAGTCTCGGTCATTGGTTTAATTGTACCAAAATTGCGCGGTTATAACCTGGTAAATTAACAGGGAAGAGTTAATTGAAAAACTTATTTGATAAACGGGAGTTGGTCCAGCACCCAGTTTAATATGGACTTCAA
>JBDGQU010000069.1:0-2087 GCA_042218715.1 Bipolaricaulia bacterium
CGAGATCGGAAACAGCGATTTCCACGCCGGGGAAATCGCCTGTGGTTTTATCGAACAATTACCAGAGAAGCTAAATCACTATCAACTCGTCGTTTACCTACTTTTGCCCCGCTCGGTAAGCCCGGAGGTCGAATCGAACGTATCGACCGGGCGTGAGAGCCGGGTCCGGTTTGTTTACAGACAATAGTAGCTGGAGATCTCAGGTATTGTCCAATCCATCCCTCGATCCCGGATAACTCCGGGCAAGCGTTGCCACGAAAACCCTGTCCGCTCCGGCGTCTTTGAGAACTTTGCTGCATTCGTCGACGGTGGAGCCGGTGGTGAATACGTCGTCAATCAACAACACGGATTCGTAGTCCACCTTCTCTTCCCAGGTGAAGCTGCCCCGGACGTTATTCAACCTCTGCTCTCGACTCAACTCCGCCTGGGGTCTTGTATTTCTCGTCTTTTCGAGAGTCCGAAAGAGGGGTATATCGGTCTCGCGGGATACGGCGCGAGCGAGCAATTCGGCCTGGTTGAACTTCCTGTCCTTCCGTTTATCAGGACTCAACGGAACGTGGGTCAAACCGTCCACTTTACCTAAAAGATAATCTGTTTTACCGCGGGTAAAGAGTCTGGCAAGGTCACTACCAAGCGCTTTCTCTCCCTCGTACTTAAACCCGGCAATCGCCTCGGCCAGACCTCTGCCCGGCCGGTAGACCCCGAAAGATCTGGCTAGAAAGAACTCCCGGTCGCCTTTTGCGCATTCCTCGCAGACCCCGCCGGGTTTCGAGGCGGGCTTCCCACACTTCTCGCAGATTGGCTCGTCAATTCGGTCGAACGAATCCAGGCAGTCTTCGCAAATATAACGATGGGCGGACAGGCCCTTGCCGCAGAGATAACAGTGAGGAGGGTAAAGGATATCCAGGATCGGATATCCCACCCTCCTCGCGAACTTGCGTGAAGCTTTTTCCAGCAAATTAACCAACTAAAGGAATTAAACTATGTATTCAGTAAGATCGACAATCTGGCTGGTGTAACCCCATTCGTTATCGTAAAAGGCCAACAACTTGACCAAGTTACCGTTGACGACGTCCGTGGAGGTCAGGCCAACGTAGGAGGAATAGGGTCCAAGGATATCTCTGGATACTATCGGATCCTCTGTGTAACCCAGAGCTCCATTCATCTCTCCTTCGGCGTATTCCTTGACCTTGCTATTTAACTCCTCGACCGTGGTATCTCTTTCCAGTCTGGCGACGAGATCGGTCACGGAACCCGCCGGCGTCGGGACTCGCATTGCCATCCCATTTATCTTGTTCTCCATCTCCGGAATTACTTCTACTACCGCCGTAGCGGCACCCGTCGTGGTAGGGACGATATTCTCTGCGGCCGCTCGTCCCCTGGAGGCCTTTTTCCAGGCGTAAGGACTGTCCACGATCTTCTGAGAACTCGTGTAAGAGTGGACGGTGGTAAAGAGTGCACTCTCGATTCCGTACTCCTCCTGGAGCAACTTGACCGGAGGTGCAACGCTATTGGTTGTACAGGAAGCCCCGGCCACTATATCGTGCTTCTTTTCGTCGTAGTCGCCTTCATTGATCTTCCAAACCAGCTGGGGAATTTTGTCCTTACGATCTCCTTTCGGGGGAGCAGAGACGAGTACCTTCCTTGCCCCTGCCGTCAGGTGCTTTTTAGCATCCTCGTACTGTCTAAATACGCCCGTAGACTCGAGCGCCACGTCCACACCCAGGTCGCTCCAGGGTAACTCAGAAGGGTCGTTGACCGAAAGTATCGGATACTGTTCTCCGTTTACTAATAGACCGTCGTCATTGTAATCGACCTCAGCGTCAAATCTACCGTAAACTGAATCGTACTGCAGGAGATATGCGGCCTGTTTCGGGTCCTGCTGAATATCGTTAATCGCGACTATATCAATACCGGACATACTTTCCACAATCCGGAAATAAGCTCTACCAATTCTACCAAATCCGTTTATCGCCACTTTTACCATGTAAATCCCTCCTGAATTTTAGGTAATGGAAAAGTTGATGCTTTGATTCTCACTTAAGTCGTGCGATTCTCTCTCCTGAGACCAACTTTTAACTCAGTCT
>JBDGQU010000007.1:0-2583 GCA_042218715.1 Bipolaricaulia bacterium
GAACATCCCCTATCATCGAGCCGGGTCCTCCTCCAACCATGCCGTATTTTAGAACCTTTTTGTCTGTCATATTTTCACAAGAGATACTGTCTTCATTGAATCATCACCTAGTTTTTCTAAGTCTATCATTGTTGCCATTCTGGGTCCCTCCTTAAGCCTATGCACAACGGAAAAATATAGCTAAGAGGCGAGTTTTATTCAACTAAAAAGCTGATAAGCACCAGGGCTTGGGTTGGGGAGGAATCGGCTGGTTTTTTGTCGGTAAAGAAAAACTTTCCTAACCTTACGGGTTTATTGTTACAAGCCCCGCACTTTGGTGAGGGGTAATTGACTCAGTTATTTCACCACGGTCGGACTTAATATTTAGCCCGTTTTCCTCCGTCCCCCGCTTACCTGGCAACTGATTTAACCTTATAACCCTGAACGTATACGAAATTCCGGCAGCCAGGCAAGCGGCAGATGGTATAAACGATAAAATCAAGTTACCACTGGTGAATTTCCGCCTCGCTTTCATGTAAGAATGAAAGAACTTAGAGGGAAAACGAGCTACAAATTTCCGGGTCGAAGTCGTTATACTAATATGGTGCGGATAATTTAGATAAAAAGGAAATTCGCTCACTTCGAGGGGATATTTTATGTTCGAGAGTCTTAAAGGTGAAGACTTCTGGAAGATTGCCAGGCGTTACTTCGTTTTGAACGGGTTTGACGGAATACTGACCGTTCTGGGTATAACGGCGGGGTCCTATTCCACGGGAGTTGGGAATCCGAAAGTCCTCATTACCTCGAGCCTGGGAGCCGCGATAGCTCTTGGTGTCTCCGGAGTTTCGGGAGCTTACATAACTGAAAAAGCCGAGCGGTTGAAGGAGTTCAAGGAACTCCAGAGCAACATGCTATCCGATCTGGAGCGGTCCGTTCACAAGAAAAACGTCACTCAACGATCTATCGCAATATCGGTAGTTAACGGGGCTTCACCCTTTTTGTGTGCTCTGCTTTCTACATTACCTTATTTTGCCGCCCTTATTGGAATCTCGACCATGGAAGTAGCCTACTACTTCTCCGCGGGGATTGCGCTATTACTTTTAGGGCTTCTTGGTGCCTTCCTGGGGAAAATTTCCCGGGAAAGCCTCGTGTCGTTCGGGTTCAAAATGGTCGGCGTCGGCGTTCTTACTGCCGTGCTTTCCCTGACACTGGGGATAGGTGGTTAACTGGTGGCTTCTACTGCCCCTCCCCCTAACCTGGTCCCGGGATTTTTTGGAGGGAGAGACGGTAACGCCGTTAGTTCAACTATTTGAGGAGGAGATCGATGAGTTTGGTTAGTGCGATAAGACGACGAAGGGCTATCCGAAGTTACGGAAGCCAGGAGTTAACCGATCGGCGGTTAAACGAGATCGAACAACTGCTGGACGAGCCAAATAAATTTTACCCGGATGTTTCGGCAAAGGCGCAACTGGTTAGGAATGGGCGGGAACTTCAGGAGGATATCTCGGGGATTCTGGCCGACTACGGAAAAGTGGAAGCACCTCACTATCTGGTGCTGACTTCGGAGGATACGGAAAACGGTTTCGTGGAGCTCGGGTATAGGTACGAGTTCGTCGTCCTGAAGCTAACAAATTGGGATATCGGTACTTGCTGGATTGGCAAAGGGTTCAGAGACGAAGAATTGGCCCGGTACGTAGATATTCCTTCCGGTCAGAAGTGCTGTTCCCTGATCGCTGTTGGTAATTTGCCGGAAGGCAAGGAGCTTTACGAAATCGAGGAGCCAAAAAGAAAAGACCTGGATCATTTTCTACTCGACGAGAGTACTGAGGACCTGAGCCGGGAAATTCTGGAAATATTGGACTGTCTTAGGCGAGCTCCCTCCGCCCTGAACGGTCAACCCTGGAGGGTGATCGTGGAGGAAGGGGTAATTCACCTCTACCTGAAATCCAGAAACAAGGTAACGAAGATGGTTCTCAAAAATCTAACGGAAATGAATCGTATTGACGCCGGAATCGGGCTACGTCACCTGGAGGTCGGAGGAAGGAATTTCTGGAATAAGACCGAAGTTGGTGCAATTTCTCATCCGGAACAAAAAGGGGTAAACTATATTGGGAGTCTGTACTCCGGGGACAGGGAAGGGTAGGTCAAGACTTTTTAACGGTTTGTCCGGATTCACCTGTTGAGGAACCAGATGATGAGGTTCAACAGTAACGTACCTCCGAGACTGATTAACACCGCAGTGCCCAGAGGGAAATAGAACTTAAAATTACCGCGTTCGAACTTGATATCGCCCGGGAGATCTCCTATGAAAGGTATATCTTTGCCAAAAAGGAATAATAGTCCAATGACGATTAAAAACCCTCCGGCTATTAGCAATATCTTCCCGAACTGTCTTGTGAATGGAAACATGATCCTCCCTTTGGAACTTCCTTGTTGCATTGAATTTCCTTTTGCTTTATTATTCGTCTGAATAGTGGGGTTTTCAAATTCTGTATTGCCGAGGTGGCGGAATTGGCAGACGCGCATGGTTGAGGGCCATGTGGACATTTTTCGTCCGTGCGGGTTCAAGTCCCGCCCTCGGCACCAATCTTTTATGGTGAATTT
>JBDGQU010000070.1:0-1529 GCA_042218715.1 Bipolaricaulia bacterium
CCGCCAGTACTTGCTTTTTTTGCATTTATGCTCACTAATATTTCACTCGTTTCGGGGATTATCTCTTTGACAGAAGGGGAAAGTTTTTTTTACCAGCTAAGGATCAATTTACGAGATCTCCCGGTCCAGTATTTGTCCCTGAGTATAATATCCATATTGATCGCGATTACGTACGTGGCTTCACCCTGGAACGTATTTTTAGTTGCTATTTTACTGATCTTAGCCAATACATCCGTGAGAAGTTACATTAAGCTGCAAAAAGAAGCCAAACAAACTTTTGAGAACATAATGAATTTGCTCGAAAAAAGGGACCCCTACACCCACGAACATTCAGAGTCGGTGGGCGAGTTAACGAGAGCGGTGGCGGAAGAGTTAAAAGTACATCCTGAAAGGATAGAAGATATTGTCTCCGCCGCCCGAGTACACGACATAGGAAAGCTAGGCATTCCAGATAGTGTACTGCTTAAGAAAGGCAAACTAAACGAAGAAGAATGGGCGACGATGCAGGAGCATCCGGTAGTCGGGGCTGATATTTTGAACGGATTGACGATATACGAAAGTGCCGTGGACGTGGTACGTTACGAGCACGAGCGCTGGGACGGTAGTGGTTATCCGGAAGGGCTGGAGGGTGAAGATATTCCGCTCGGCTCCAGGATAGTGGGGGTTGCCGACGTTTGGAATGCGCTAAGAACCGAAAGACCGTATAGAGGCCCGCTCTCCAAAGATGAAGCAATTGCCGAGATCAGAAGGATGGCAGGGGAAAAGCTCGATCCGGATGTGGTCGAGGCCCTTTTGACGGTGATTGAGTCACGATCCGAGGAGAAGTAAATTTATGTTATTGCTGTGGGGGATCGTGGCGGGAGTCGTAATAGGGTTGGTTAGAGGCGGTAATATAGCCAACCTGGAGAACCTTGGGATTAGGTATCTCTGGTTGGTACCCCTGGCGCTGGTGATTCAGCTACTTATTTTTCCCCTATTTTCGGAGGAACCGCTTATATCGTTCGGCACGGAGTTTTTCCATCTGCTTTCCTATCTTATTTTACTCATTTTTGTCGTGGCGAATTGGAAGGTCTGGCAGATTCCTGTCATGGGGGCGGGGATGGGGTTAAACCTTCTAGTGATATGGCTTAACGGCGGTTACATGCCTACCTCCGTTGATAGCTTAAGAAGAGCCGGTGAAACCGGGGTAGTAAATAATTTGCTTAAAGATGGGACTTATGGTAACGTAATAAAGATGAGTGATTCGACAGTTTTAGACTTTTTGGGAGATTGGTTATTTTTGCCGGATTGGTTTCCGTTTTCCACCGCTTTTAGTCCCGGTGATATGGTTATTGTTGTCGGTCTCGTATTCTTTTTCGGAGTTGGAATGGCAACTCAAGAGAGGACTTAGTAAACCAATACAAAGAGGGCCAGGTTTCCCTTGCCCGTGCTGACTCGAACAGCAACCTTGACCGGTCTGGGAAAAATTGACGCTTCCAAGGAGGCTGAGGAGCGCTACAAACCCTGGACCGTCGGGCTATGAACCCTAA
>JBDGQU010000071.1:0-16104 GCA_042218715.1 Bipolaricaulia bacterium
TCGAGTCGTTAAAACTCCGGGGGTATATTTGATAGATCACGGCTTCCTTCCACCAGCGCTTCTTCATAATTTCTCCTCTAGTTTTTCTAAAATCATCCGTTATTTAGATAACTTCACCCCGACTGTTTTGATTTCAAAAGGGTCGAAAGTTAATTGAACGGACCGATCGGAAAGATTCACCTTACCCTGGTTGTCTTCGATGCTGTTTAGCTCAACCGCTTCCCGTGGTTTGAAGTTGAACTTCAGCTCCGTTGTGGTTTTCCTGCCCCAGGCCTCGTAGAATCTGATAACTAACATGTCCTCTCGGTCCTCAGCCATTTTAACGGCCTCGGCAACTACTCCCTGATCCTCGATTTGAAAGGGAGGCTCCAGAGCATTAAACTCTTCCACCGGCCTGGTCATGGGTTCACTGTTTAGATCGTAGGCCTGCTGAATAACACCGGCTTCCCGGAAGTCGCCCTGATGAGGGATCAAAGAGTAGGTAAATCGGTGCTCTCCCATATCGGCCTTCGGATCCGGAGATTTGGGCGCTCTCAGTAGGCTAAGTCCTATAGTGGAGTCCTCCACGTTGACCCCGTATTTGCCGTCGTTCAACAAAGCGGCACCATATCCGAACTCGGATACATCGACCCATTTTTGGTGAAACACTTCAAACCGGGCCTGGTCCCAGGAGGTGTTGGAATGGGTGGGCCTGTCGTAGTGGCCGTACTGTACTTCGTAGGTAGCCCGCTCGGTGCGCACGTTGATAGGAAAGTGTGTCTTAAGCAGGACCTTCTCCTCTTTCCAGTCGACTCCGGTACGAAAATCGATCCTTTTGGAATCGGCATAGACGATTAGGTCCTGAACCAGTTCGGACTCCCCGAAGGATCTCTTCTGTCTGACGACTGCCCGCAGGGGCCCACTTTCCAGGACTTCCACATTTTCCGGGGAGGGCAAAGCCTCGCTTTTGTCGTAAATGTCCCCTTCGAGCTCCCAGGCCTCAAATTCGGTGGGCACGTCCCTGTAGGCCATTAATTTATTACCCGGACCCTGGAGAACTTCGCGGTCTTCCACCTTGTCATAAATGGAACTCAAACTGCCATCATCGTCTACCTGCAATGCTATCTTTTCGTTTTCTATGAGATCCGGGCGAACGTCGAGCCGAGGTGAAGGTGAACTTTCCGCTCGCTCAACCCGGAAGCTTTTGGCACCCATGGCCGGCAGCCCGTTTGCTTTGAAGATCAACTTCTGGCCGTCGCCGCTCACCTGAGCGGGGCTTTTGTTTCCCTGGCGGTCAACCGCCTGCAATCTCTGGTCCTGGTCCCACTGGTGGTTATCGGTTTCCACTATTCGATCCATTTCCCAGCTGAGGGAGTTAAAAACGGAGAGGTAGTTGGAACTTTCCCGTGAGGGTAACAGTTCACTCTTTGCCGAATCGAGGATATCCAAAACCCGTGACTTGACCTCACCATAGTCCCTGGCGGCATCCTCGTAGACTTCCCTGATGGAAGAACCGGGTAACACGTCATGGAAACAGTGAAAGAGGTAACCTTTCCAGGCAAGTTCCAGGTCTTTTTGAGGATAGCCCACTGTCGGGTCTTCAATCGCGGCAGCGACCGACCATAGTTCCGCCTTCCGCAGTAAGAACTCAAGCTCCCGGTTGCTTTTCTTGGTCTCTCCCTGGGTGGTTAACGTGCCTCTGTGTCTTTCCAGATAGAGTTCTCCTCGCCACTTTTCCAGCTGGCCCCGGACCCCTTCCAGATCGGCAAATAAATTCTGCAGGGAGGAAAACTCCATGTCCGGGAGGGCATCAATCTCGTTTACGGTCCGGGTGGTCTCGAGCATACCTCTGTTGACACCTCCGCCTCCGTCACCCCAACCGATTAAGTAAGCGGATCCGTTGTGGACGTCGGCTTCCTTGTAGTTTTTGACCGACCTGGTAAGTTCTTCGGCAGCCTTTCCCATGCTCATTCCGTTGTAGGTATCCGCGGGAGGAAAGTGGGCCAGGAGTTTGGATCCGTCAATCCCTTCCCACTGGAAGCTGTGGTGAGGAAACTCGTTGACTTCGCTCCAGCTCATCTTCTGAGTAAAGAAATAAGGGCAATCGGCAGCTCGGGCTATGCCCGGCAGTGCAGGAGAATAACCGAAGACGTCGGGGATAAAAGTGATCTTTGGGTCGACATCGAACTGTTTGCGGAAGTACCGTTTGCCGTAGAGATACTGTCTGGTCAGAGTCTCCCCGCCCGCAAGGTTGACGTCACTTTCCACCCACAGGGCCCCTACCGGTTGCCAGCGATTAGAGCTTACCGCCCGGGAGATGCGATCATAAAGGTCGGGATAATGTCTTCTGACAAACTCATAGAGGTGGGGCTGGGACTGGAGGAACTTAAACTCCGGGTATTCTTCCATCAGTTTCAAGGCGGAGGAGAAGGTTCGACCGCACTTGCGGATGGTCTCCGACCAGGGCCACAACCAGGCGGCGTCGATATGAGCGTGGCCCACCGTAGTTATAGTAAAATCGGAAATGTCGGACTTGAGCTCCTTTAGAGGTTCCAGTTTTTTCCGGGCAAGTTGAACCCCTTTCAGCAGTTGTTCTTCAGAGTCCGGTTTTACAGGTACCTCCAGGCTGGCCTCTTGGAGCCCCCGAAGTATTTTCGTTCGGTTTACCGAGGTCTCATCAAGGTTTTTCCGCAAATCGTTAAAGACTTTAAAGGTATGGTAAAGCTTTTGGGCTTTCTTCCTTGTCGCGAGTAGTTCGGCGGCTTCCAATCTAAACTCTTCTACGTCCAACCCACCCCAGTAAAGGGTAGTGCCTACCTCGATCTTCAGCTCGTACTGCGTTCCGGGCTTAGCCTCTTCCTCAAGTAGAAGTTTTCGATGGCCCTGATCAAGTGCCTGCCAGGGTTGGTCGTCCCTGTAGCATAATGCCTCCACGGCCGGTCGATTTGAGAGGGGGCTACCCTCGGGATCTTTTTGGGGCTTTACCACAAAACGGAGGTAAACGGGCAGTCCTTTCATTGATTTAGGGACCTGAAAGTTCAGATGAAACCAGACGCTGTCCCCAATCGACAGCTGTTCTTGTAATTTCCCGCCCCGGGCCAGATCCCCGGTGATCTTCCTCCTCTCACCGGGGCTGTATTGCCGATTGCGTGACCAGGTAAAACCGACCTCGCAGGGCTGAAAGTTAGCCGGATCCAGGTCCCTGGGTTTCAGAAAGTCGGGGGTTTTGAAATATTTCAGGTCGTCTAGTTCATTTCTATCCGCGATAATTAACTTTTCTAACCTCTTTTCGGTGTCGTCGGCGCGTTTAGCCTTTGTCTTGTCTGTACTCACGTTAACCCTCCAAGAAACAAAAAATTTTCCTGGAATGCACTTCTTACAATTTCTTTAACGCTTTCCGGTATCTCCACAGAGGTCAGTTTATTAACACTGAACGCCCATGGTTTAATTACCTCCACGCCATCAGGGATCTCGACCGATGTTAAGTCACTCTCGGTTAATGACTTCAATCCAATCTCTTTGACATCTACCTCGTCTATTTGAGAAGGAATGACTACGTCTAGCCCTCCAGAAGTTTCGTACCCAGTTATTGCCCCTGCATCAGCATTGAATTCAAAATAACCTGGATCGGTTACACCATTGTTCCCAGCCAAAACGGACTGGGTCGAATACATACAGATAAAAACCAACAAGATCGACAGAAGAATCGATAAAACCTTATTACTGTTTTTTTAGATTTCCCTTAAACATAATTGCCTCCTTTGTCTACCGGTATCATATCCCAAACGGGAAAATAATCGAAATTTAACCTACTGGGTCGATTAAAACCAGATATAATTGATCTGAGGTCATACTATTTTGCCGGACAAGCAGAAGTTATAGCGGTTAAACATATTAACACTGAAAATGAGCTATTCCGAATGACCGGAACCAGTAAGGAGTGTAGATATTTAGTTCCTCATAATCTTTGTTCATTTTTACCTTACCACCATTATTGGAATAATAAATTATATAACGAAATGATGATAAGGTCCTGGCGTCAAAGTTTCAGCAGACAGTAGCCGTATCCGGGTATTTTTAGCTGTAGGCCGCCCTTCTTCTTATTCAAGATGGCATCTCCGAACAGGACTTCTCCGCTGTAAACCGGGGAGAGTTCTCTGCTGGAAACCTCTATTTGATTTTGTCTGGAACCCGAGTTAATTACTCCCAGTACTTGCCCTTTACTATTTCCTCTCGCGTAGGCGAAAACCTGGTCGTTTGCGGCTATCTCCCTAAAACCCCCTTCTCTCAATGCTTCCACTTCTTTCCGGAGTTTAACCAATTTCTTAAAGTAATCCAGGAGTTCTCCGTGATATATGTTCTCGTTCCAGGGGTAAGTCCTGCGGCAGTCCGGGTCGTCACCGCCTTCCATGCCGACTTCGTCTCCGTAGTAAATCGCGGGCGCTCCCGGAAACGTAAACAGGAAAAAGTAAGAGAGTTCGAATCGGTCAGGGTCCTTTTCGCACAGGGTCATAAATCTCGGCCGGTCATGGCTTCCGAGCAGGTTGTAATTTCCGAAATTCGCCCACTCGGGGTAGGAACGACGGAGAAAATATATCCGGTGGCGGAATTCTCGGGCTCCGTAATCCTCATTTGCAAGGAAATCTACCAGGTACTTGTACAGCTCGTAGTTCATAACGCCGTCCAAAGAGCCCGATTTAAACCAGGAGGATGCCGGCCCGACGACTTCCCCCATCACGTACGCTTCGGGTTTGACTTCTTTTGCCGCAGTGCGGACGGATCTGACGAAACCGGGTTCTAAGTAATTTGTGGTGTCAAGGCGCCAGCCGTCGATATCTGCCTCTTCGATCCAGTATTGAACTATATCCAGAAGGTATCTTCTTACTTCAGGGTTCGTCCTGTCGAATTCCGGCATATACGGTACACCCGCCCAACAACGGTAATTTGGTTCCGGTTCGGTTTCTACCGGAAAGCCATCTACCTCGTACCAGTCCCAGTAATTTGAATCGTTACCCTTCTTCTTTACGTCCTGGAATTTAGAGAAATTCTCGCCACAGTGATTGAACACACCGTCCAAAATAACTTTCATGTTTTTCTCATGTGCAGTATTCACCAGGGATTTCAAGATCGATTTATTCCCGAATGCCGGGTCGATTTCGTAATAATCCGTGGTGTCGTATTTATGGTTAGTCGGAGATTTGAATATCGGATTGAGATAAATCGCGTTAATTCCCAGTTCTTTCAGGTAATCCAGTTTTTGGATTACCCCTTGTAGATCGCCTCCAAAGAAATTTTTTCGGGTCGGTTTTCCACCCCACGCTTCCGTATCTTCCGGGTCGTTTTCCGGATTACCGTTGTAGAATCTTTCCGGAAATATCTGATAGAATACCGCGTCCGAAACCCAGTCCGGCGGCCGTAAGTTCTGCGTTTTATTATTGTCAAAGTTGCTCAAATCGCTTTTTTTGTCTGACATACTTTCCTCCTTACTTTTAACCTCTATAAAGCTTTTCGTAATATTTTCCAACATGGTTTTACCGGAAAACTCGTTATAAGTGGATTTGATACTTTCCAGGGCCATTTCCTTCAACTTTTCTCTATTCTCGTAGTAAGTCGGTACTACCTCTTCCAGCAGCGTTCGGTACAACGCCTCTCCGTCGTGGCGATCCTGCTCCTGTCCTTCGTAATCGTTTCTCGGGTAGCTGTCGACCGGGCGTCCGTTTTCATCTATCGTCTGCTTTGATAAACCCGGCGCCAGAGGATTCCAACTCCGATAATCGGGAAGTCATACTGCCTGGCGGTTTTCAGAATATCTCCCGCCAGTATTCCCAGTCCGCCGGCATAAATCTTCATCTCCTCGGCCAGGCCGTACTCCATGCAGAAATAAGCTACCGAAGGTTGATCTTCTTTCAAATTCCCCCTTCTTCTTTTAATAACAGAGAAATGATTAGTTTATTAATTGGCTTTTACTGAACGGTCAGCAAAAGCTGATGTGTCTATTAATCTCAATGGCAGAAATCTTTAGTCTTTACTCTAAATTAAAGCTTTGTTTATCCTTTAACCGATCCCTGAGTCAACCCACCAATTAACTGATCCTGAAGGATCAAAAATATTACTACAATCGGTATTGCCCCTATCAGAGCTGCCGCGGCGAATATCCCCCAACGCTGGTCGTAATTACCGAAAATAAACAGTTTCAACCCCACTGCGAGGGTATATTGTTCTTTTCCCTGCAGAAGAATACTGGCCAGGATGAAATCCGAATAGACAAATACCAAAGTCAGAATAAAGATTACAGTCAGTATTGGTCGGGCGAGCGGCAGAATTATCCTGATAAAAGCCTGGAAGTGCGTGGCTCCGTCAACCCTGGCCGATTCCTCTAATGAGTGAGGAATGGAGTCAAAGTAGCCTTTCATAAGCCAGGTATTAAAACCAAGAGTTCCGCCCAGATAAACCATCAGCAATCCGAGATGAGTGTTCAATCCGGCCCAGGGGACGTATTCACCGATCTGTAACAACAGAAAGTAAATTGCAACCATTGCCAGCATTTGCGGGAACATCTGAATCAGGAGCAGACCGAACAGACCGGTTCGCCTACCCTTGAATCTGAACCTGGAAAAGGCATAAGCTCCGAGTGCACACATAAATGTCCCAAAGACACCCGTAAGAATTCCCAGTTTAAGGCTGTTCCATAGCCATAGAATAAAGGGAGTGTCGTACTGTTCCCCACCATTGGCAAAGAATAACCTGTAGTTCTTGAGCGTGGCGTTATCCGGAATCAGCTTTTGACCGGTCAGGGACCCCATAGGATTGATAGATGCCGATATTATCCAGATTATTGGGAAAAGGGCAAATGCAACCAACAACAGCATGAGGATGTGCTTGAAGCCGATCTCCAGAAACCAGTCCTTAAATGATTTAAGAGCGTTATTGTTTTTAAACATTTTCACTCAACTCCTCCAGTGCACCGGTAAATCGGAAGTTTATTGCACTGATGGTGCCGATGATCAAAAAGATAATTATCGATATGGCGGCGGCGAAGCCGTAGTAACTTGATCCCTCGCCCTGGAAAGCCAGTTTGTAAGTGTAAGATATCAAAATATCGGTCGACCCAGCTGTTGTGGCCCCGACTATTGGCGGGTCACCCTGTGTGACAAGGTAAATTACGTTGAAGTTGTTGAAGTTAAATGCAAAAGAGCCGATGAGCAGAGGAGCGATCGATACCATGAGGAGCGGAAAGGTAATATTTTTAAATTGCTGCCAGGGATTAGCTCCATCTACCTTTGCAACCTCGTAAAGTTCGGGCTGAATGCTCTGTAAGGCCCCGAGAGAAATGATCATCATATATGGAAAACCAAGCCATAAATTGACGATTAACACGGCTACTTTAGCAAAAATTGGATCCTGAAACCAGGGGACCGCAATATTAAACAGAGGTTGGAATATTTTCGTGTTTATTACGCCTGCGTTCGTGTTAAAAAACCCTCGCCACATTAAAGCGGAAATAAAAGCCGGTATTGCGTAAGGCAAGATTAGTATACCTTTGTAGATAGGCTGGAATCTAAGCCTATCGTCGTTCAGGAGGAGGGCCGCACCGAGCCCGAGCGCGAAAGTCGTGAGAACGCTCAACAAGGCCCATATAAAAGTCCATGTAAAAACTCTGAGGAACGGACCGGTCACGAGGGGATCGGTGAATACCCGGGCAAAGTTCTTCCATCCGACCATGACTTCAAATCCGGGAGATAACTTTTTTCCCGTTGTCGGAGACACGAAAGTACCGTTTCGGGGTACGTATTCCTTGCCGGTTTCTCTATCTATAATTTTGTCGGCTTCGGGTAAATATTCGTACTTCTGGTTTAGTTGTACGAATGCTCTTAACCCGGTAATTTTTAACGCCAGTTCCCCTTTTTTCGGCCTCCATTTCTGCAGTTTCTGTAAAGACTTAACCAGCTGTCCCGTGCTTAGCAAGGTGTAGCCGTCAAATTTGTCTATAGTACCGTCGTTATTGCTGTCTCTAAAACGTTTATCTCGTAAATTTATCGGCTTTAGCTTTTCCCCTCCGGTGAGGTATACCGTATCTCCCTCTTGTGCCTTAAGTATGGCTTTTATATCGCCTTTGGAGTTCTTATACGCGTTAAAGGTGAAGGACTTTGGCGTTTTTGGTTGATAGTATTTGTCTTCCAGGTTTTTTATCGCCTGTTGTTTCGTCAGCAGGTGCCCAGTGCCGTAATTCGTGAAAGAGAGATAGACAGTGTAACCAATCGGGTATACCACGAAGGCGAAGAGAAATAACAGACCCGGGACGAGGTATCGCAACGGGTAAGTTTTCTTGGAGAGGAAGATCCAATTTATTATTGCGGTACTGGCTACAAGTGCCACGGACAGTCCGATTGCTCCGTGAAGATAAAGATAAATACCGGACCAGATTACAAAAGCGTCCAGGACCCCCAGCACTAAAACCTTTAAACTTAGACCAATAACGGAGTTTTTGAGATAATTATACATAGTAAAGACCCCGCCCGGAGAAGGCGGGGCCGTTATCACCTGTGCACTATTTTATTGATTGTTTGATTGCCTTAACAGCATCGTCCATCGCAGCCTGGGGCTCCTGTTTCTGCTGGGAAATTAGCTGCAATTTATTTCCGAGGTTTGCCCAAACTGCGCCCATTTCGGGAATATTGGGCATTGGTATCCCCACCTTGGCACTTTCCGCAAATGCCGCCACGACGGGATCGTCTTTTACTTTCTCCAGAGTCGGCTTGAATGCCGGTGGTCGTTTGTTTTTCTCGTAAATCGTCATCATCGCTTCGTTGGTAGCGATATAATTCTTCAGGAATTCATTTGCCAGGACTTTATTTTTGCTGAACTGGCTGAGCATGAAGCCCTGCGCTCCGACAAACGGTTGCATTTGATTTCCGTCCATTGTCGGCAGCGGGGCAACACCGAAGTTGACACCGGCCTCCTTTATACTCGGTATCTCCCATGGGCCGGTCATGAAGATGGCAGCTTTGCCTTCTTTAAACAAGCTGGCGGCGGTACCGTAGCCAATTCCCTGGGGGAGTAGGCCCTTTTCGTACATGGCGTCAAGTTTCTTCAATCCCTTAACTGCCCCTTTGTTATTCAAACCAATATTGGTAGGATCGAATCCCCCGTCGTACTTAAATATGTAACCGCCGTAGGCACTGATAAAGGGGAATGTGTGATAAGGATCGCCGGTACCGGGATAGACGAATCCGTAAGTCTTCTTTTCCGGATTTGTAAATTTTTCCGAAATTTCCACGACTTTTTCCCAAGTTTTTGGCTCTTCCGGAACCATATCCTTGTTATAGATCAGGGCAATGGATTCGTAAGCATAAGGCAATCCGTATATCTTATTGTCGTATGTAAATCCTTCTATGGAGACGTCCACAAATTTGTCCTTTATGTCCTTCATATAAAGCAATGAATCTATCAATCCGTTCTGGGCCAGTTCACCAATCCAGTCGTGCGCTCCGATCAATATATCAGGACCTTTCCCGGCCGGACCGGCTTTTTCGAGCTTGGAACGCATATCGCCGAACGGTACCTGGACCAGTTCCACCTTAACGCCGTAATCTTTCTCAAATTGTTTAGCTATTGGTTTCAGAGCAGTTATCCTTTCATCGCCCCAGATCTTCAATTTGCCGGCAGTTGAACCAAGCGCCGCCACACTGCTAAATAAGAACAATAGGGTCAAGAAGAGCACTAAGAACTTTTTCAATTGCATCACTCCTTTTTGTTATGGTGTTGAGAATTGAATGGTTTACTTTGCTTTAAACGAATGAGACTTGTCTTGCGGCTATCACCTCCTGGGTTTTATCTTCTTTAGCTCACGCACACCTAATCCCTTAGCAAAAAAATCAGCTTAACCGACTTCGTAAGGTTCGAGGACGGGATAAGTCCCCTTTTCCTGGTCGTAACTGCTAAGAATTTCCTTTTGCCTTCCTTCCGGAGCCAGGTAATCGTAAACGTTCGACGAAACCATTGGCGCCTTTTTACCGCCGCCCTGCCAGGTCGAAGCTTTTTCCTGCACGGCTCTGATATGGTCTTTGCCGTAACCGTCCTGAGAAAAGATCATGAGATAATGGCCGCCTTTGACTGAAGGCAACAGTTTTTTGGGTAGGCCGACTATCACCTTCCTTTCCTTCACTTTCGACGAGACGTTGATCTTGTATTTTTCACCCTCTTTGGTGACGAACTCTCGGCCGTAACCGGGCCACCCAGCTATCTTGATAAAGTAATCCCAGGGGTTTTCGGGGTCGAATCTCACATGGGCGCCTTTTTTATATGTTTCGGTTTGTCCGCCCTTTTCAGTGTCCAGATAGAGGTTGATCAGTTGATGACTGAAACCGAGCGGAGCGGACCAGGGATTAGTCATCGCGCCAAAATCGAAGGTGAAAACCCATTTTTCTCCACTGTCGTATATTTCGTATTTTTGCAAGTCAAAAAGTCCTTTATGTTCGAATACTGGAGCTTTGGGGTAGGTATAACTTCCCGGTCCGTAATCGTCTCCTTTCTGATCCGCAACGCTAAATATCCTTTTTCCGCTTATTGGTTTCGGGATTTTAGTTATGACCGGCCTCTTTGGGGAAGTAGCCAGCTGTTTGGCGTCTTTTCTCTTTTCCAGGCTCATCCTGAAGGTAAAGTTCTCTTCCGGTTTGATTCCAATCGTTTCGTAGGGAAACTTGAACTCTATTATTTTCCCTACTTTTGCTTTTCTGCGGGAGAGGTTTGCTATGCTGCTGGCGAATTTCCATCCTCCTTCGCCGTCGGATTTATACAGAAAAACGTTCCAGGAGCCGCCCTTTTCCACGTCTTCCAAATGAAGAGACACGACCTGTGACAGTCCGAATCCCAGAGGTACACCCCCGTAGCGAGTATTAACGTTTGCGTCTGAACCCCCGCTGAAATACAGGTTAAAGCTGAAATCTTTACCGATCAACGTAGCTGCTTTGACTTTAGTGTTTACCCGGACGAAGAGATTATTTGGACCATAACCCAGGTCAAAACCGCTGAAATATTTGTTTTCGCTTGCTCTGAAGTGCGCGGCACCCTTCCATTCATCCGGCGATGAGGTGCGTCCGTCCAACTTTACTTTGACTTTTCCCAGGCTCTTTGAGACGGGGGACAGTTTTTTCACATAAAGTTTTCTCGGTATTTCAGCCTCTTTTGCTCCTGCTTCCCTGTAAGCATTGATCAGATGAGTCTTGAATAAGGAGTCGAACACCTCGTCGTTGCCGGAATCCTTGTCCGTTCCGTACCACCAGAACCAATCGCTTCCTTCCGCGGCGTAGATTGCTTCCTTTGCTTGGGGATTCACTGAACCCTCTTCGACCTTATTTTTTGCCTCGACCAGCCAGTTCCAGGCGCGGTTTTCTTCCGTTTCACCCTTCCAGGTGGATAGGTCGCCCGCCCAGGAACCCGTGGCCAGTTCCTCGATTTCCGTAGCTTCCACTTTTTGATTGGATATAAAAGCCCCCGGTGTAGTTGTTTTTACCCAGGCAGCTTCGGATAACTGTCGGTAAAGTTCCCTCAGGAAACTTCTGCCGTTATTCGGGTATCCAGCCATAAACATCCAGTTTTCGCCGTCCATAGCAACTGTCAGCAGTTTGTCCTCCGGATTTTCCAGTTTTCTCCGGGTTTGTTTTAGCTCGTTCATAAAGTCGTTGACGGCCCAGCTGGTGGGTTTGTTGCCGTAGCTAAAACTTACCTTGTTTGAAAGATCGCTTTGACGGAAAAATATGTAAGCGCTACCTGCTTTGCTCGTAACCTTGTAAGATTCCGTCAGCTCACTTACACTCGGGGTGCTTCTGATACTATCAGCCAGCACTCCTTCGTCTGATACAAACCAGTCGAAACCGGTTTCCACCACGGGACCAACCATATTCTGACTCACCGCCTGTTCCGGAGGCCACAAACCAGAAGGTGCTTCACCAAAAACGTCCTTATAAAGATCCTTTGCCGTCTTTAATTGGGTCATTGTATCTTTTCGCCAGACTTCCTTCTTCACTCCGCTCCATCCGTCGCTCATCAGGAGTGGAAGTATCGGATGGTAATAAGGGCTAGTTATAATTTCTGATCCTTGTCTCTGAGCCTCTTTATACTGATCCAGAAGGTCAGCGCAGATTTTTTTCTGTACTCTAATTATTTCAATTATATCATTACGGTCGAAATGTTTTTTTTCGTGTAGATCATTCAGCCCGTATTTTTCGTGGAGAGAGGGGGTTATCTGCCAGAGAAAGAATAAAGCTGAGAGATCCGTAATTTCTTGTTCTGTCAGTTGCCTGTTAGCCGCAATCTCTTTTAGTTCGGCGTACCGGGCGGAGAAGTATGGATCGTCAGAATCGTTGTCGAGCATATAGCCATTTAACCAGAAGAACTCTTCCCTTATCTTATTTTTTTCGGCCCGCGTCAGTTCTTCCGCCGGTTTAAGAGCAAGTCTCAGATGAGTATCGTTAGCTCCGATATACCTGTAAACGCCGCCCTTTGCGGCTTCCGCGTCAGTCGTTTCCCCGTAGTCCCTTATCTGCTGAATCAAACTTGGAACGAGATTATAGGTAACCCGGAGATCCTCGAATTGGTTAGTGATTGACGGGCTATCGTAGTATTCCTGAACCGCGTGAACACGCACCCATGGTAATTTGTAAGAACCGGTTGATGCATCTCTGTAAAGAGGTTGATGCTGGTGCCAGATGAGGGCAAGGTTCAGTTGACCCTTTTCATGGGACGCTCCCGCCTGAACCCAGGTACCCAAAACCGTTAGTGAAAGGACTAGGAACAAAACAACCAACGATCGCCTATTTTTCATTTCGTCCCCCCTTAAGTACGATAGTATTTGGATTGAAGGAATTACTAAGTTTAAAATTTAATTTTCATATCCTCTCTGTACGGGTTGCTTGATCGCCGGAATTCGTCTTCACCTTTCTGTTTAAAGGTAGACGTAGGAAATTGCGGATGGCTAAGATGGCAGCGCCGATTAACCAGCCTTCCTTACCCAGTTCCGCCTTCACTATCTTTAACTTTTTCGCCTCCTGGGGAAAGGAGTGGTTTAATATTTCTTCTTCCATGCTGGGCATAAAGTAATCCGACTGGCTGAGCCTTTCCCCGCCAAGTACCACCGCTTCCGGATTTAGAGTATTAACCAGGTTTTTAACCCCCAGACCCAGGTTATGCCCCATGCTCTCCCAAACGTCGATCGCTTTCTCGTGGCCGTCTTCCGCTAGTTTAGCCAGGTTTTCCGTAGAGATAGGTTTTAAACCTTTACTCTCCATTTCCTGTTCCAGGTAGTAGTCCGAAGCCAGAGCTTCAAGGCAACCATTTTCACCGCAACGGCATAGTGGACCATCAGGATCCAGAGTAATGTGTCCTATTTCTCCAGCTCCGCCCAACGAGCCTCGGTAGAGTTCGCCGTCAATCATCAAACCGGCACCGACCCCTTCGCCAACAGTGACACAAATCAGATTTTCAAAGTCTTTTCCGGCACCAAGCCAGCTTTCTGCGAGGGTGAGCGCGTTTACGTCGTTATCGACCGTAACCGGTGTAGAGATTTTCGATTTCAATGCCCTTCTGATTCCCAGCTCCTTCCAGTTGAGAATTGGGCTATAAATAATCTCACCGGAGGGTGAAATTAAGCCCGAAACTCCGATCCCTATTCCGACTATTTCGTTGAGATCGGAATAGGTCTCAAAGTCCTCTTCGATATATCTTATAACCTCCTCTGGGTTAGGGTGTTCCGGATATCGGGTTCTGTTTCCCGCTATCTTGTTTGTCCTTAAATCGTAGAGGCCCGTTATTACACACCTGGATTCTATTTTTACTCCCATTACATGTCCGAAGTCCTCGTTTATATCGAGAAGCGTGGGTTTCCTTCCTCCGGTGGATTTCCCAACCCCTACTTCCTCTACCAAGCCGGCCGAAATGAGTTTGGCAGTGATATTTGAGATAGTTGGACGAGCTAGATCCGTGTGTTTTGCTATCTCCGTCCTGGACTTTGCTCCCTTGTCGTAAAGCAGGGAAGTTACGGCCCGGGTGTTCAAGTCGTGCATTAGGTCTCGACTGATACTGCCCGATCCGTCCTGGTTCGGGAGATCTTTCATTTTTTTACCTCGGACTTTGGACTTTCTTTCTTAATTTACAAAAGTAAGTATAACACGGCTTAATAGAATTGCAAATAAACGTCTTTTAACTGTGTGATTGGGTTTACTCCAAATTTTGCTAAGAAGAAACGCATGTGAAAATGGTAAATGTAGACGGAGAGGAAGAGGAAGTCAAAATTTACGATATATCCGTAAACGAACCCATTGAGGAGTCAACTTTCGAGCCTGAGTAACTTTGCCTCTTTTGGCTTTTTGAACCAAAGCTAAAGTGGAGGGTCAGGGTAGGTTCTTTTAACATACTCGTAATATTATAGACCCTTATAGGGAACATTGTAGCTCAACTAGCCGCCATTAACGAAGCCTTACCAAAAATCAAAAATATCCATTCCGCCAACTCTTTGTCAGAAATAGGCATTAAGGTATGACTATAACCACTTAATAGGAGAATTTAGTTTTGAAATGTTGGGATTAAAGAATAATCGGAAAATCTATCTTAGGTTAAATCGGAAGATCCATATTAAATAAAGGCCTTGTAAGAGATTTCTCTCAAGTTAGTCAAAAATTGTAAGCAAGTTTTTTTGGACACCAGTTAAGCAGAGTTCTTCATGGAGCTACAATGCCCTAAACAATTGTGTAAAAAGTTTTTTCAAATCAGATCTATACCCGAATATCTCAAAGATGAACTGAGGGGGGAAATCCCCCTCAGTTTATAAGTAAAAGGAAGAAACTACCTCTCTTCAATCTTCAGGGCCTTGGGGAAGGTTTCTACCTTTTCGTCTCCAAACATCTTTAAAGCTCCGGCCCTTCCTTTCTTGTCCTTTGCCCTCATGTCGTAGGTCAACATTCCAGTGGAGGCACCGGGAGGAATCTTCCAGTGACCTGACCAGAAATAGATCTTTGGCGTTTCCTCCGGCGGATGCTTGCCGTGGTGTAAGTCTACTTTCTTACCATTTTCCAACTCCACTTGTAGATTTAATCCTCTCTTCTGTATCTCACCGTGGTCATTTATTTTCTTCCCCGTGTTTCCGCTAAATACCACCGCGTGCCAGACTATCGTCTCCCCTTTTTTGAAGGAGCTGGTCAACTCACAGGGGGCGCCCGTTCCCTCTACTGCACCAGAGCCACCTTTCCTTACCTCCGCGACGATCACGTAATCCTGGCCTTCCTCGGTGGCGGCTTGGAAGTTGGTTACCGCAAGAGAGCTAAACGCAATGCCCCCGACTGCGGCCGCGGCACTCTTTATGAAGTCTCGCCGGTCAAGTTGGTCAAGAATACTTTTTTCTTCCGTCTCTTCGATTGGTTCAACTTCTTCATCCATATTTTAACCTCCCTTATTTAATTTTGTTTATCGAACTCTGTGACCAACAGCCACTTAATTAGATCGAGACCATCACCTCCCTAAATTAAACAAAAAATGCTGAACCCCAACTGTCAGTGCTGCTTGGATAGTCTAGAAGACAGACTGGATCGGTTTAACTATCATTATAACAATTGTTATAACAAAAACCTTTTAAGTATGCAATCTCTAATTACCTGACCGAGAAACTGAGTTTTTACCAATTGAAGAGTACAAATACTTACTCCACTGACCCCAAACAACTTAATCTCCCTTTCAAGCCCCTCGCAACGATGTGTGGATAGATCATGGTTGTGGATATGTCAGCATGTCTCAACACCTTCTTGGCCAACCTGGTCTTTCCTGTCTCTCGGTATAAATCCGTGGTGAAGGTGAGCTTTGGACTATAAGTAGAGATATCCTTCTCGATCCACGCCTTTTCAGAGTAAGTGGGAGAAGGCGTTATAAGCATTTATTAGGGTTGCTCACGAAATTCGAGCGGAAAAAATGGTAAAAATACCGTCATTTAGTGCTGTGCGAATTGCTGGTCAATCAGCTATTGTCTTTCTTATCCTCGTACATCTTCCTGTCCACTTCCTTGAGAGCTTCTTCCACGGTAACCAGGGTGGCGGAGACCGAAACGGAATTTCCCCCTCCTTGCCTTCCCTTACTGTTTCG
>JBDGQU010000072.1:0-3421 GCA_042218715.1 Bipolaricaulia bacterium
CAATAAAGCAACGTCGCAGCCCCCACAGGAAGAAGCCCAGTAAGCGCCTATTTTCCTCTTATTCTTTGGCATTGCTGAAAGGTCCCGGTCCCAGTTCTTTTATTTCTCTAGTGAAATCTTCGACGGTCTTGGCGAATTTTTCACCTTCCGTCGCGGAAATCCACTCCAGTCTGACCCTTTCGGAATTCAGGCCGAAGTCCTCAAGTACGTTTTTTAACAGGGCAACTCGCCTCCAGGTTTTATAATTTCCACTCGTGTAATGACAGTCTCCGGGATGACATCCGCTTACAAGTACGCCGTCGGCGCCGTCCTTTATCGCTTTTACTATATGATTTACGTCTATTCTCCCCGAACAATTTACCGTAATCGGGACGAGGTTCGAGGGGTAGCTTTTCCTGCTAACTCCGGCGAGGTCGGCGCCCGCGGAAGAACACCATTTGCAGAGAAAACCAACCAATTTGGGTTCGAATTCCATGTCAATCACCGATGTGTGCGTGAATCATTTCCGTCAGTTGTTCGTCCGTCAGGTTCTTCAGGCTTAAAGCATTAGTCGGGCATCCGGAAGCACAGGTACCACAACCTTCACAAAGTATCTCGTTGACTTCAGCTACCCCTTGCGAATTAACATCGAGAGCGTCGTAAGGGCACTGACCGACACACAATCCACAGCCGCTGCAGAGGTCCTCGTCAATTTCAACGACCTGAGGGTCGTGGGACAGAGTGGGTTTAGCCAGAAGGTCGATTGCCTTTGCCGCTGCACCGCTTCCCTGAGATACTGAGTCGGGAATGTCTTTTGGCCCCTGACCGGCTCCGGCAAAAAAGACGCCACCGGTTAGACTCTCGACCGGCCTCAACTTGGGATGAGCCTCCTTGAAGAAACCATTTGCGCCGAGATTCAGGTTTAACTTTCTACTCGTCTCGTCTGTGCCTGCGGACGGAACGATCGATTGAGCCAGTACTACCAGGTCGGCATCTATCTCCACGCGCTCACCCGCTATCTCGTCCAGACCCCAGACCTTCAGTTTTCCATCGTCTTCTTTTAACTTGGAAACTTTACCTTTCAGGTATAGTACCCTGTCCTCCTCCTGGACGTCCTGAATAAACTCCTCGTAATCTTTTCCGCCCGCCCGGATATCTATGTAGAACACGTAAGCATTACCGTCGGGAACGCTTTCCTTGTAAAGTTTGGCGTGTTTCGCCGTGTACATGCAGCATATTTTCGAACAGTAGGAATTATGGTTTTCCGGATCACGGGAGCCGGAACACTGAATAAATACGACGTTTTTCGGAACCTTGCCATCGGACGGTCGGCGAACTACTCCACCTGTCGGACCGGTTGCAGAAAGCAGCCTTTCAAACTGAAGTCCGTCGATTACGTCCTCGTGCTTTCCGTAACCGTATTCCCCCATCTCCTCTTTCGGATAAAGGTCGTATCCCGTCGCAGCTATGATGGCGCCAAATTCTTCCTCGACGTATTCGGAACTCTGGTCGAAGTCTATTGCGTCTGCATCACAGGCTTCGGCGCACTCACTGCATCTGAGTGGGTTCAGGCCGAGACAGGCTTCCGTATCCAGAGTGTAGGTAGACGGAATTGCCTGGGAAAACGGGATGTTTATTGCTTTTCGGGTATCCAGACCCTGGTTAAATTCGTCGGTCACTTCTACCGGGCAGACGTCCTCGCAATCTCCACAGAGGTTGCAGGCATCTTCGTCTACGTAGGTGGGTTTTTTCTCTATCTGAGCTCGATAGTTTCCAACGTAACCGGAAACTTCTTTGACCTCGCTGTACGCCATTAGTTCAATGTTCGGGTGCTGGTCTAACTCAACCATTTTAGGTGTCAGGATACACTGGGAGCAGTCCAGCGTGGGGAAAGTTTCGGATAGCTGAGCCATGTGGCCGCCGATTGTAGGTTCTTTTTCAACCAGAATTACCTCGTTGCCGGCTTCGGCGACGTCTAATGCCGCCTGAATACCCGCTACCCCTCCGCCGATAACGAGGCATTTGTCCGAATGTTCCCGCTTTACGGGCTCCATGGAGACGTTTCTCTTAACTTTTTCTACCGTCCCTTTGATTATCTTCAGGGCTTTTTCCGTTGGTCGATCCTCGTTTTCACCGTGCACCCATGAACACTGTTCTCTTATATTTGCAACCTCACACTGGTATCTATTCAATCCCACGCTTTCCACCGCTCCCCGAAAAGTCTCTTCGTGCATGGAGGGTGAGCAGGCGGCCACGACAACTCCGGTTAGATTCTCTTCCTCGATTGCCTCCTTTATTTTGTTCTGACCGGGGTCTGAGCACATGTATTCGTAATCGGTGCTAAAAGCTACGCTGTCGTAACCTATAATTTCCTCTGCCAGATTTTCCACGTCTACGGTTCCTGCAATATTTTCACCGCAGTGACAGATAAAAACACCGATTCTTGGCTTTAAAGCCATGTTACCTCCCGGGAACTTCTTCTTTCGTTAGTTTGGCTACATATTCCAGCCCGCTTTCAAATGCTCGTTCGTTTAAATCTTCGGTACCTTCAGGTACGGACGATAGGACTGATTCTTTCATTTTTTCTTCTCTTACGACTTCGGTAGTTGCTACCAGAGCTCCGAGCATGACGACATTGGCCACGATCTTGTGACCGAGATCCTCGGCGATCTTTGTTGCGGGTACTTTGAACTGTCTTACCCCTTCCGGGTGGTCGGTTTCTTCGATTAGGTCCTCATCCAGCAATATAATTCCGTCGTCCTTAATTTCTCCGCTGTATTTCTCGTAAGCTTCCTGAGACATCAAAACCAGAATTTCGGGAACAGTAATCTGGGGATAATCGATTTTTTCGTCTTCTATCACTACGTCGGCGCTACAAGCCCCACCTCTTGCCTCGGGGCCGTAAGATTGAATTAAAACAGCGTTTTTGTCCTCGTAGATTGACGCTGCTTTCCCCGTAATATTTCCCGCGGAAATTATTCCCTGGCCTCCGAAGCCTCCAAACCTTATCTCTTTCCTCACTTTACCACCTTCTATCCCTCGTTTTGTCCTCGTAATTTCTTTGCTAAGATAGTAGGGGTCCGAGAATACTCATTCCATGATCAATATCAATCAGTAAACTGATCGGACTCAATTTGGTCATAATTAAAAAAGCTACTACGACAGGTAGTCTCGGTTGTCAGAGCCGGATCTACTTGGATAGAATTAATCGTAATGAATAATATACAAATTCCACCGCCCAAGTCGGTCGGGCTAATTCTAAGTTATCGTTGTACTGCAAAGTGTGCCCATTGCATGTATTCGTGCGGTCCCGAATGGGAGGAAGATTCTATTTCGACGGACCGTCTTGAGCTAACCTTAACTAAGCTATCTAAGCATATAGTGCCAGGTCCCGCCGGTCCGGATTCAATCGGATTGAATCACGGGCTGCATTTGACCGGGG
>JBDGQU010000073.1:0-3684 GCA_042218715.1 Bipolaricaulia bacterium
ATTTAGGTTTTAGATAACCATGAGAAGTTTCAAAGAGGAGGGAGTAGTAGGGTGATAAAAATCTCAGTTGGTAGTACGAATCCGGTTAAGCTTGGGGCTACGGTAGAAGCTTTTGAGCTTGCTCGGGAACGGGTTGAGGTAGAAAAATTTGACGTCCAATCCGGTGTCTCCGATCAACCCACTTCGGATCAAGAGGCAATTGAGGGAGCGAGAGAAAGGGCAAAAAATGCTAAGGCCAAGGGGGAATTTGATTTTGGCGTTGGGTTAGAAGGATCGGTTGCTGATACGGATTTCGGAATGTTCCTAACTGGATGGTCTTTTTTGGTGAACGATAGAGCTAACTACCTGGGTGGGGGCGGCAGGTTACAGCTCCCCGAAGCCGTTGCCGAACGAGTAAGGAACGGGGAGGAACTCGGTCCAATAATGGACGAAATTACCGGTAGAAGCGGCGTTAAGGAAGACGAAGGAGCAATTGGCATCTTTACAGGTGGACTAATTACCAGGAAGGAAGCTTATAGAAATGCCCTGATTTTTGCTCTTGCAAAGTACATTAATCCCGAATTTTATCGCTAAACTATAACTGGGGTGACCGGTTTAAGACCTTTCCCCGTAGAGTTCCGTAAGTTTGTGAAGAAACTCTTTGGTCCGGTCTCGTTCTGGGTTGTTGAAAAACTGATTCGGCGTTCCCTGTTCGATTATTTTTCCGCCTTCCATGAATATAATCTCGTCGGAAACAGAATTGGCAAAACCCATCTCGTGAGTTACGACTAACATTGTCATACCCGATTGCGCGAGGTCCTTCATTACCTCAAGTACTTCACCGATTAACTCCGGATCGAGGGCCGAAGTTGGTTCGTCGAATAGGATAATTTTGGGTTCCATGGCGAGGGAGCGAGCTATCCCCACTCTCTGTTTCTGCCCCCCTGAGAGTTGAGCAGGATATGATTCCGATTGGTCCGACAGTCCTACTCTTTCCAGCTCCTCCATACCAATTCTACGGGCTTTCTCCTTACCGTATCCCTTGACCTTTCTTAGACCGAGAGTGACGTTACCGAGTGCCGTTAGGTGTTCAAATAGGTTGAAATGTTGAAACACCATGCCGATCCGCTGCCTAAATTCGTTGATATCTTTCGAACTATCAGTTACTTCCTCGTCTTCCAGCCAGACGCGTCCCTGGTCCGGTATCGTAAGCTGGTTGATACAGCGTAGCAGGGTACTTTTTCCGGTTCCCGAAGGACCTATAATTACCTTGGTCTCAGCCTGATCCATTTTAAAGGAAACTCCCTTTAGTACCTCTTCTTTACCGTAATTCTTGTAAATATTTTCGACAACTAATAAGTCCTGATTATCCATTCAGTTATCCTCCCGGTTCGTCAAGATTATATTAAATATACCAAAGCAAGCGAAAAAAGCCAACAGGTGTTTCGGCTCTTAAGTTTAAATTGTCCTCAATTATTCGATTTAATTGCTCAATCAGAAGTAGTATCCCTAATCCGGGTCCGAGGCGACTTAGAGCCCAGATTTATTACCACAGTTCGTCACGGCCCCTTGGACATTTGACCTGCAAAACTCTATTGTTAATTGTTATGATTAAGATACACTGTTTTGCTGCAATATCCCTATTGTGGAAGGTACGAGAAACAAAAATAACCCAACTAGAAGGACGGGTATAAATTTTGTTAAAACTAATTCTTAACTTATCGGGAGGAAATTATGGATAAGTCATATCTCGAGTTGTTAAAACGTAAACCGACAGTAGTTCTATTGATTTTTCTCGGACTCTTGTTTATGGTGCCGACCGTTTCCGGTGCGACCGAAGAGAGTTTCTTAGGACTTGAAGAAATTCAAAAAGACATGAAGGGCGTAGGGAAAACAGTAGTCAAAGGCACGAAGATGTCCAAGTTTTCCGTGGACGTGGTTGACGTAATAAATAAGCCCGGCGAGTTAGAAGACTTCGTCATTGTCCGGGTAAGCGGAAATGCAATAGAAAAGTCTGGTGGCGTAGCTCAGGGAATGAGTGGAAGCCCGATTTACATAGACGGTAAGTTGATCGGTGCTTTGAGTAGGTCGGCCCTGTGGAGCAGAGAAACTGAGGAACCGATTGCCCTGGTAACCCCGATTAAAACGATGATTAAACTCCTGGAAAAGAGCTCTCCTAATGGTGGCTCAAAATTAGAGGAGGAGCGAAAAAAATCAGTCCAAAACTCACTTGAAAAAGCTTTTCCCGATAAATCCGTATCTTTAGGGAATAGTAAAAACGGGAGTTCGGCTGATCTCGTATTTACCCGGAGCCGGACACCCATAATGGTAGGCGGTTTTTCTGATACCGCCTTTAAGGCTTTGACCGAAGGAATCGACTCAGGTAAGTTGAAAAGGATCTACGATCCGCTAAAGACTCTTGGAAGTAGTTCGGTAAATAACTTAAAGGACGGATTATCCGATCAGAATCTAGCGTTTCATAACGTACAGGTAAATGCTGGAAAATCAGACCAATCGATGAAACTGACTCCCGGGGGACCCTTCGGAGTAGCGTTAACAAAAGGTGATCTATCAATTGGGGCTCTGGGGACGGTGACCTATCGTGAAGGCGACAATGTTTTAGGCTTCGGCCACAGATTTTTACTTAGTGGGAATTCAAACTATCTCCTTACCAAAGCCCATGTCTTTGACACCGTAAATAGTTATCGGGCCCCGTTCAAACTGGGGAGTGTTGCCTCACCGGTCGGGACGGTCACTCAGGACAGGACCCAGGGGGTTCTTGGAAAGGCTGGAGTGAAGGCTGATCTTTTTGAGACTGAGGTCAAAGTATCTAAAATGGGGACAAAAAAAGCCTCTAAACTCCAAACCGACCTGGTCAAAGCTCCTGAATTAGTCGGGCCCCTGTCTTACGTAACTTTGTTGGAGAGTATAAATAGATCCTTGAACCGAAAGGGTCCGGGTACGGTCAAAGTTAGTTACGAGATTACCGGTAAGAATATGCCCCAGCCGTTGAAGAGGACAGATATATTTTTCTCTTACACTCAGGCTTCTTACCTTCCTTCCCTGCAGGTAGCGCTTTTCATTGATGCTCTAGCCCATAACCCGTTCAAAAAACCTGGATTAACCAACCTTAAGGCGGACGTTTCTTTCCAAAGTTCAATAAATTCGGCCCAGATTATGTATTTTGCTACTGACGGAAAGGAATACCAACCCGGTGATTTACTTGCCTATCAGGTAAAGTTAAAAAACTATCGGGACGATATAGTCAAGAAAACTGGGGCATTTCAGCTGCCCAAAAATTTGCCTGAAGGAAATTACATTTTAGCAACTTACGGAGGCCCGAGGCCAACCAAAATTGCCCCCCCGCAGAACCTCGAAAACTTTAAGGATTGGTTGGGTTACCTTAACAATCTCAAGAGCTACGAACATCTTTCCGTGGAGCTGTTGAAGCCGTTTAACGAAAGCGTTGTACCGATGGCGAGTGTTGGATACATGTACGAGTCGGTAACGAGAGTCGATCATAAATTTGATAACAGGGTAATCTACGGCAATCAAGCGGTCTCCATAAAGGTGACAAAAGCCAAAGAAGAGGCAAAAAAATCCGAATCCGATTCGTCCGAAAATAAACAGGGGACAGAAGGTTAATATTAGTACAATTAAATGCTGAGTCTATCTGAATTGACCCGGGCTACCGGGGGTGAATTG
>JBDGQU010000074.1:0-4678 GCA_042218715.1 Bipolaricaulia bacterium
GGGAAAATTATGACACTCCCACCAAACACAACAGCGGATCTAGAAAGATCCGCCTATCGAGGAAGTGTAAACATACCGAAGGAAATAATTCCACACTTAAGCCAAACATCACAGCGGGGCTGGAAAGCCCCGTCTATCGAATTTTGTTAAGCTGAGGGGGGTTCTGCGCTCCCGTTAGTAAGAACCTATTTCACTTTTTCTTTGGTTTCTTCTGCCAGGTCTAGTTTTTCCAGCCCCAGGGAAGCTACAATAACGAAGTTTTCTAGCGGCTGGAGGTCTTCCGGTTCGGGTACTAGCCCATCTTCAGGGTCGTCTACACTTATCTGGCCGATTATCTTGTTCCCGCGGTGGAGGGGAATGTAAAGAGAATCGTCGGGATGCCAGTCCAGAGTTCGTTCCGACTGTAGTTTGCTCTCCAGGGTTACTTCCTCATCGAACTTTTCCTGCCTCTCTTCGTGGGGTACGTAGTACGATCTACTGAGCTGATACTTTTCGTCGAATTTTTTCGTATTTACTTCCAGTTCTTCCACGTTTGCTTCTTTCAGTTGATTTATTTCATCCGTTGTTAAGCCTCTGTGGAAGAATCTCTCCACCTTAACTGAGCTAGGGTTATCGGGATCAATTGGTTTGTCAAATAGTGATAATATGCCGCGCTGAAATCGCGTGGATTCGAGTGCGGCTTCCAGGGCCGTCCTCATTATTTCCTCTCTGTTCTCCGCCAATAGAACCTCTTTGCTTAGATTGTGGAGGACTTCTCTTCTCCTGAGGTGGAGCGTCTCGTCCTTGTATTTGTCTCTTTGGCCAAGTTCGGCATTTTCTCTTCCCCTATTTTGGAGGATTTTGAGAAACGTGTTAACCACTTCCGGTGCGAACTGGCTGCCCTTGTTGGTTTCTAGCTCGTTTATCGCTTCTTCCTTTGATAAGGCATCCCGGTAGGGACGATCGGTTCTCATGGCGTCCCAGGCGTCCACAACCGCTATGATTTTAGCCTCCAGAGAGATTTCTTCCTCGGTTAGTTCGTTTGGGTATCCTTCCCCGTCCAACCTTTCGTGTGTTTGTTCAATAATTTCTCCCGCCCTTTCCAGGTGATCGACCTTTTCCAGCATTTCCCGCCCCCAGAGAGTGTGTTTTTCCATTATTTCCCACTCTTCCTCGGTTAGCTGTCCTTCCTTTTCCAACATCCGGTTTGGGACTTCGGATTTTCCTATATCGTGGAAGAAGGCGGCGTATTTTAGATCCCCCAGTCTGTCGGTGGAGAGTCCGAGTTTTTTTCCTAGTTTGAAACTCATCCGGACCAGTCGTTTGGAATGACCGGACATCTCTTCTGTCGCCTCAACCTCTCGCGCCAGATTGAGATAATCCTCGATTTCCTCCCTCAACAGGTAAAAAGACGGTTGGGAGGAAGTATACAATAGTGTCACGTCGGTTTTGGTCGTGAACCAGGACTCTTCCGGGACGTCCCTTCTCGCTATGTAATCCCCTGGTTCGAGCTCGATTGGTTTCTCCTGGTTAGTGTACTCCATCGATCCTTTTATTACGTAAATAAATTCGAACCCCTGCCAATCCTCGGAAGAATCGAGATAGAATGTTGAGCCGCTGGCGATTTTCTGCTTCATTACCTCGATGGAATCGTGGCGGGCTAGAAGTCTTACGTCTGTATTACTTTTTGCCACTCGGTCGAGGTATTCGCCACTCTTATGAATAAAAGAAGGCGTTTGCATAATAGTTCTAATGGAGTTTAATCGTTAATATATTAGTTTTCAATGCTTTACCCTACTTTAACCGTGAAGCCCCCGTGAAGTCCAAAAGAAAAAGGACCAGCGCGAGCCGGTCCTATCGTATTTGCCAATAATAACTAGATGCAAAAAATTCCTTTATTTTGTTACGTGTATCGGGTCCACGTATACCACTACTTTATTCCCATCCTGGGTTACCTTTTTGTAACTTTCGTCTATCCCTTCGGGGGAAACTATTACCAGCTTTTCTGCATTAACCAGGTCATTACTATCAATAAAGACATATTGTGAAACAATTTTTGCTTTTTTTGTATCGCTTAGATCCGTTAAATCGTAAATTTCGACTACGTCGGTGGAAGTGTAATCTCCAGCTAAAGTCATTACTCCCGTTACCGTCAACGCTAAAACTAGGACCAAAGCTACGGACAGAACTTTTCTCATGGGATAAGTAACCTCCTCGGTATTATTTATCTAAGACTAATTTATTCTAATTGTTTCTATTATACATTATACCTAACACTAAAGTTTTTAGACAACGATCGGAGGGAATTTCTAACGGCCTTTGTCTCTGTACATTTTCCTGTCCGCTTCTTTTAACGCTTCTTCTACGTTTCTGCTCTGATCCGGGTTCCAGTGGGAGACGCCCATTGCCAAAGACAGGGGGAAGTCAACTAACGAAGTCCTGTCGTTCCATTTTTCAAGTTCGTCCTCTAGCCTCTCCACTACGTCCATGGCCTCTCCGTTAGTCTCGGGCATCATGACCAGGAACTCGTCTCCTCCGTAGCGAATAACTGTATCAGCATCTCTCACGTTATTTTCGAGGAGTTCCCCGATTTCTTTTAGTACCTTGTCGCCCTTCTGGTGTGAGTATCTGTCGTTTATTTCCTTAAACCTGTTAATGTCCACCATCAGAAACGCCAGGGAGTTGCGATATCTTTCGGACCTTTCGGCTTCGGACTTGAGACTCTCTGTAAAGTAACGGCGGTTATACAGACCGGTCAGCGGGTCACATATCGCCTGTTCTTTGAGCTCGTTTTCTAATTTGACCCGATTTAACTCCTCGCGGAGGTGCTTTACAAGGATTTCCGCAAGCGTCACGTCCTGTTCGGTAAAACTCCCGACCTCTTTGGAGACTACCTGAAAGTTTCCAATATTGTCCCCTATCGGGACGCTTATAAACGCCTTGAATTCTTTGTTAGTTGGTCTTGAGTCCGGGTGATTTCTCACGTCGTCTCCCCAGATCGTCTCCCCTTTTTGCACGGTCATTCCGGATATTCCTTCCCCGATCTTAAATGTGGCGGTCTCCTCCGGGTCCAATTCGCTGGAGTTTGCTTTGGGTACGAGGTAGTCACCTTCCACCATACTTATGGCGCAAATTTCAAAGTCTAGTATGGTTTCAGCCAGCTCTACGGTAGTTTGAAGTAATTCTTCCTCGGTTTGCTGGTGCTGGAGCGTACCCAGGGCCTGGTGAAGTTGTTTAAGTTTATACCTTTCTTCGTTTATTGCATGTTCTGCTTTCTTGCGCTTGGTGATATCGTGCATCACCGCTACGGCTCCGTGGATTTCCCCCCCACTTTTTAGCGGGTAATATATTATCTGCAGAGATCTTTCTCCCAGTTCGGGATGGGTTCTCTTCATTTCGTACTCCGTCCTTTCGCCCTCGAGGCACCTGTCAACCCGGGGTTTAACTTCCTTTTCAAATTGATCCTCCTCCAAAATATCTTGGAGCGATTTATCCAGAATTTCATCTTTTCCTATTCCGTGGAAGTTTCTGTAAGCATTATTTGCGAAAAGGTAGTTGTAATTTTCGTCACAGGCCGCCATGAGGTCTTCCGAACCTTCCACCGCCATCTGGTACTGTTTAAGTCGGTCCGCCATTTCTTTTTCTTTCGTAATATCCACCGCATTACCCACTATTGCGGGTCTCCCCCGGTACTCGATAAGTGACGGAAAGGTTCGCACCCAGATAGTTTCGCCCTCTTTCGTGAGTGCTTTGTACTCTACTTTCTCAGGTGCCCCTTCCTCCTTACCCGCCAGGGCCTTTTCGGTCAACTTTAAAATTCTCTCCCTAAAATCGGGGTGGATGAGGTCGAGATAGTTTAAATTTCTTAACTCTTCTCTAGTGTAGCCGGTTAGATCTGCCAGGGATTTGTTAACGTACTTGAAACTGCCGTCCTGAAAAAGATATATGGCTTGAGAGGATCCTTCCGTTACCATCTTGAATTTCTGTTTTGCCTGCCTCCGCTCAGAAACATCCCTAACGCTAACCAGGACCCTCTTCTGCTCCTCGATTTCTATGACTTGACCTCTAAGCTCTACCGGAATCTGTCGGCCGTCCCCGGTGAGATTTACGGTCTCTAATGGCTGACTCAACTCCGAGGTTCCGTCGAATTTGTCGGGGAGGAAGGCTGACGACTCCTCGGGGACGAAATCCTCTAGTTCCATTTTCAGCAACTCTTCTTTTTCGTAGCCGAGTAGTTCGCAGGCGCGAGAGTTCGCGTCCAGAATCCTACCCTCTAAATCCTCTAGCAATAGAGCCTCAGGAAGGTGCTCTATAAACTCTTCGCAATTATGGTCCGAGAAAGTCATTTTTTGCCTTTTTTGTTCTGACGCTCAAAACAGTTAAACCTTTACCCGTTTAGGGCGGCCTAGAATACTCTTAAACCACCTACCGATTCCCCTCCAGGGTAGTTTTCCGCGAGGACCTCGGTAAAGTGTAGTAGAATTATCATAACCCATTTTTCGATTTAATGAAAACTTTTGGTTGGGAATTTTTAAAGTAAAGTTAACGTTCCTGATTTTGAACTTATTAAACTTTTTAGGCAAAAAAGTTACCAATGTAAATGTAAAGATAGGATAACCGGCTAGAAAATTGAGCTAGGTGCAAAAAGCATAAGTTTTTGGAGAGGAAAGTGGTACGCCCGGGAGGACTTGAACCCCCG
>JBDGQU010000075.1:0-4210 GCA_042218715.1 Bipolaricaulia bacterium
AAGTAAACAATTAAATGTCAAGAAAACCACAAGAAATCAAAAATATTAAAAACATTTAACCAGAATAAACTTCTCAACTACCACGCCCGTATTATCCATCCCGTCTGTCTACTCCGGTTTAGAGGGCCCCAAATTTTTTTCACAGTTAACTCTACTAACCCGTCACCAACCTATCAATAACTATTGCTAAAATCACTATCCCTATTCCGGCCTCAAAACCCATACCAACATCTATCCACGACAAAGAGCGTAGCACTTCTTGACCTAAACCTTTCGCACCAATCATAGCTGCAATAACCATCATGGACAAAGACATCATGATTGTCTGATTTATTCCCATCATAATGGAAGAGGTGGCCAGGGGAAACTCTACTTTCCAAAGCATCTGCCAGGAACTAGCGCCGAACGCCTTTCCCGCTTCAATAATTTCGTCGGGAATCTCTTCAAACCCCAATCTGGTCAACCTTATCGCTGGCGGAGTCGCAAAAATGAAAGTAGCTGCAATCGCAGGAACCTTCCCCAGACCAAAGAACATCATAGCAGGAATAAGATACACAAACGGAGGAATCGTCTGCATTAAATCCAAAATTGGTCTTACTATTAAAAAAGCTAATTTGCTATGTGCTGTCAGTATTCCTATGGGAATACCCACCAAAACAGACATCAGGGCAGCAGTTAGGACCAGCGATAGTGTCATTATAGTTGCTTCCCAGAACCCTAAATTAAACATCAGTAATAAACCAAGAAACGCAAAAATACCGTGCTTCCAAGTCCTCACGTAACCCATCAATAAACCTACCAATAAGGTAAACAATAACGGCGGGATCGAAAGTAGTACAAAGTCCAAAGAATCCGAAATCACCAGTAGAAAACTCGAGAAAGCTTCCAGGGGGACTGCCAGATTAGCCGTTAAGAAACTAATTGTTATCTCAACTGCGGTCCCCAATGGTAGCTTCATTTTTAGAATCGATACTAAACTATCGTACCACTGTACAATAGGAGCCATATCTATCATTTAGGAATGATTACGGAGGGCCTACCTGCCCGAGAAATCGCAGATAGGCCCCAATAGATTATTTATTCGTATTTAGCCCTAATAACGTCTCTTGCCCGTTTACCGTCAACGGACTTAACTCCGTACACCCACATGTCTACTACGTCCAGGTGATTCTTTATCCACATCTCGGCCACCTTTTCCGGCTTGTTCCCCTCGTAGGTATATTCGTATATCCAGTTACTCTGCCAAGCGGGAGTTACTTGGAACTGCTCAAAGAACTTATATACCTGGGGTAGATCCTCTTTTAAGCCCGTTCGGGAAAGAGTCCACACTACCTCCTTGCCCGGCTTGGGCCAGATCCTCTTTGGATCATCCAAATACTTGAGATCCCACTCTATATTCATCCAGTGAGGTTTCCAGCCAAGAAAAACTATCCAGTCTTTGTTCTTGGCCGCCTTTTTCACCTGTGAAAGCATACCGCTCGTGCTGCTGGCAATAGATTCCCAATCTCCAAGGCCGTAAGTATCGTTTTTAATCGCATCAATAACGATCTTATTCCCTTCATTGCCCGGTTCTATCAGGTAGAACTCAGGTTTTCCATTACCATTCAGATCGAATTTGTCCCTGAATTTGGGCTTATCCAGATCGGCCAGAGAATGTACCCCGGCATCCCATACGTATTTCGGAACTGCATTCCTATAGACAGTTTCGTTGAGATTAACGCTGAGTTTCTCAATTGTCCCTTCCTCAAAGTAAGGCTCCAGATACGTTAACATGGTGGGTATCCATCCACCGAGAAATACGTCCAAATCACCAATTGACAGGGCTTTATAAGTTGCGGGGACTTGCAGCTGAGTGGCTTCTACTTTATAACCCAAAGTCTCAAGTATTTGTTTGGCAACTTGAGTTTTAACAGTCACACCGGGCCAGTTAATATAGCCAAACCTGACCTTAGGTTTCTGGGCTTGAGCGACGAACCCACCACCTATCAGGAAGGCAAAAACCAATGACAGAACTAATAGATAAGCAAATTTAGTTTTCATGGTTACCTCCTTTCAGTTAGAAAATGATTTAAAATTTGCATATTCACTCTTAGTTTATACCACCTCCGCCTTTCAGAGTTTAGAAATTTATGCTTAATGGGTTTCCAATCCTCCACTAATATTCAATGATTGTCCGGTCATCCAATCGGTAGCTGACGAAGCAAGAAAACCAACCAGTTCTGCCACGTATTCCGGTCGTCCGAATTTTCCCAGCGGAATGCCGGCAATCGCTTCTTCTTCGATTTCCTCTTCCGCCTTACCCGTTGCCTTCGCCCATTGTTCTAAAAAGTTCCAGTGCATTTCCGTCTCGATGTACCCGGGACAGACAGCGTTGACATTTATACCTTTATCCGCTACTTCCTTTGCCAATGCCCTGGTAAACCCGACAACCCCGTGTTTAGCAGCTGAATAAGCCACTAGCTCGGAGTAGCCTGATTTCCCCGCATCAGAAGAAATGTTAACTATCTTGCCGTGCTCTCGGTCAATCATCCCCGGTAGAAACTCATAAGTATACATATACATACTATCCAGGTTGAGAGCCATATATCTTCGCCAGTCCTCGAGATCCATTTCGGTGAACTTAATCGCTTCAAACAACCCGACATTATTTACCAGAACGTCGACTCTCCCCAACTGATTTTTTACTTTTTCGGCAACCTTCTTAACATCTCCCTGGTCGGTCGCGTCCCCCACGGTAATCAGGGCATCCCCCCCTGCCTCCTCGATTTCTTTCCCCACCGATTTCGCTCTTTCCCCATCAATATCGTTCACGACTACTTTAGATCCCATCTGAGCGAGTTTTACTGCAATCGCTCTACCGTTCCCAGCCCCCGAACCGGTGACTAAAGAAATTTCTCCTTCCAATCTTTCACCTGACATCAATATACCTCCTTTGTTTTTAGATAGCACACTTTAAAACATTTAGCCCAGATTTATTTTCCCTAAAATACATTTTACCCCATCGCAGGCAGAATTATTATAGAGATGTACTGCCAATATTCAATTTACGGCAATATTGTGTCAACGTACCGCCCACACGGGAATTAATAGAACTGAGGTGGTTGGAAATTGACCACCCCACCCGAAGGGTAAGTCTAACCAAAACCAAGAGAGACTACACCCAGAAAAACAATTATACTCCCGGTTGCTCTGGCCGGAGTCAATTGTTCGTTTAATCTTATAACACCGAGTAGTGTAGCAAAAAGTATGGAAACATTTCTCAAAGATGCGACGTAACCGAGTTGAGATAACTGCATAGCCTTAAGCGCCAAAAAATACGACAACGGTTCCATAATCCCAGTAGCCATCATGGGTTTTAGGTTTTCTTCTAATTCCCTGAAAAGCATTTTGGATCTTTTAATTATTTTAGTGGTGAAAAACAAAGTGGAAAACACCGAATAGACGTACATAAATACAATGGGGGTAAAAACTCTGGACCCCTTTCCATCTAAAAAAATATACGACGAAATCATAATTGAAGTCAAAAGAGCAAACGTTAAGGCTTTTTTCTTATCCAGGATGGAGTTTCTATCGTTTACGGTGCTTCCGTCAGCCTCTGTTTCGACAGAATTACTGTTGACCAGCAATCCTATACCAATTGCAATAAGCACCATTCCAATTAGCCCGGCCAGGGAAGGTGATTCTGCCAGAAAAAAGAAGGAAAGGAGAGCAACCAGAAAAGGCGCCGTCCCCCTTGCTATAGGATAAGAAAAAGAAATATCCCCGTACCGGTAGGCCATGCTCAAAAAATAGAAGTAGAAAACATGCACCAGACCGCTTACCGCGCCAAGAGTAATTAACAAAGAGAGATTACCTACCCGGAAACCTGTGGGAGAAAAGGTAAGGTAATAGATAAATATCGGCGTTACAACTAAGACAGATACTACCTTAGCTCCCCATAAAAATGAAAGTTTGTCCTTGCTGCTTTTTGCCAGATAGTTCCAGTTAGCGTGCAATAATCCGGAAGCAAGTACAAGCAGGATGGCATTTAGATTCACCCCGAATCACAACCATAAGATAGTTTAATCCACCGGTTCAACAAATTATGAAACACCCAAATACACTTCCTCGTCGATACGCTGGACTAACTCTCAGTAATTACTAAGCCTTCCGGTTAACTCTTCCGTCTGATCTGGCTTGTCAAAATAGTTAATCTAAGTTAAACGCTTTT
>JBDGQU010000076.1:0-28317 GCA_042218715.1 Bipolaricaulia bacterium
ACAGCGGGTCTGGAAAGACCCGCCTATCGAGAACGTATGGGATCTACCGAAGAAGATGGTTTTACACTTCCACCAACCACAACAGCAGGACTGGAAAGTAGAATTACTCAGGTGGAACCTCATAAGCCGAAAAGGGAATCATTATTACTCATTTCTCCCTATACGGGCGAAGGAGAGAATGAGGGTGGGGATAAGGTAAAAACAAACAAGGGGGGAAATTCCCTCTAACAGCTCCCTCCTACTCAACTGGAAAGCTCTTCCAGCTCCTGATTTACAAAATCTACGAACTCGTCCGATTTATCCGGTGAAGACGTAAGGAGACTAACCACAATAAACAGCACCAGAGTGACGAAAAATCCCCAAACGGAAGGCCACCAGCCAAATGGTTTTATATTTGTACCGTACATTATTACGGTGACAATCCCTCCGACCGTCATTGAAGTTACGGCTCCAGCCCCACTTCCCTTTTTCCAGAAGAAAGCACCGATCAATGCTGGTGCGGTAACCAGCAATCCACCCGAGGCCATGCTGGACAATACAGCTATGAGGCCAGGTTGAAACCAGGCAAAAACAACGAATACTCCTACGAGCAGGGGAATAACTACTTTTCCGGACCGGAGTTCCGCTTCCTCTTCCAGCTCTGGTTTCAGGTTCCTAACCAGATCCCGGGAAACGACCGAACTCAGTGTTAACGTTATCGAACCCAGAGTAGACGTGGCTGCGGCAAATATCCCTACAAATATTATTAACCCGAGCGGCACGGGCACTTTCGTCAACAATACGGGCATTGCTTTATCCGGATTCTCTAGGCCGGGCAACAGGCTGGCCGCCTGAAATCCAAATAAAGTACTAATGATTGTATAGACAAACCCGAATGCCGCAAAGTATATGATCATTCGCTTCAAACTAGATATATTGTCAGGCACGAACATTCTCTGCGAAACCTGGGGGTTGGTCAGGGCAAAAAATGCCCAGGGAAGTGCCAGGCCGATAAATAACTTCGGATCCCATGTGAGCTCAAGTAATTCGGGGTTTTCCACGGTAATCGTTCTGAAAAAGTTACCGGGCGAGCCAAAGAATTGAAAAAACAAGTAAAACAGTGCAAAAAGGGAAGTAGTAAGCATCGTTATAGCCTGAAACGCGTCGGTCCAGGAAACCGATCTCATCCCGGCCCAGACGGCGGTAAAACCAGTAAACCCCGCCATAACCAGAACTCCCGCCATGTAAGGAATGCTACCTCCGGTCAACCCCTCTACCAGGAACCCAATTCCCATAAGCTGAACAGCGGCGTAAGGCACGAGCATAACCAGAAAAATTATCGAGGATACCACACCGGCCCAGCGATTTTCGTACCGCCTGGAGAGAAGTTCAGAGGGGGTTAATATATCGTACTTCTTCCCCGCCAGCCAGAACCGGGGAGCGAAGACCGTCAGGAGCAGCACCGTAAAGATGAGATAGGTCATCTCGAACCCCAGCGCTCCCACGCCGGATTTGTAAGTCAACCCAACCAGACCAACGAGCATAAAAGCGCTATAGGTAGTGGCGCTGTAGGTCATCCCCGATATAAATCCGCCCAGTCTCCTTCCCCCGATAAAGTATTCCGTTACTCCTTCTCCCAGACCCCTTTTCGCAAGGTAGGCGATACCAGTGGCAAGCGCTATCCAGGATAAAAGCGCTATCCAGACATAGAATTGGTTCATCGCCCACTCCCCCAGGTACTTTTAATATAAAGGGACCCAGCCAGTATCACCGTCAGGGCAAGTAAACACCAGAATAAATAACTCCCGGTAAATCGCGCTACGTTGGCAAGTAAATAGAAGGGCACGAAAAAGTCAACCAGTGCTAGCAGCACGAACAAGCTGAAAAAAACCCAGGCACTCACAACCGATCACCTTAAAAATAAAGGAAACTTGAAACTATTATACATAGGATGACTGTATTATCAAACTTTCTCCCAGCTGGGTTTGGCCGAGAATATTACCAAAAATATACCGAAACAACCTTTCACGCTGGGTCAAGGACAAGTTTTTGAATGGTCTACCGGGTATCTGGAAAGTAGGGGTTAATTGATCCTCGCAGGGAAGAATAACTTACGTACGCAAAACTCAACTAATCGACTTCACGGCTCTTGAAATTCGGTTCAAACCTTCTTCAAGCGTTTCGCGCGGGCAGGCAAAATTGAGCCTGACGAACCCGTCACCGCCGGGACCAAACCAGTGCCCAAAGTCAAGCCCCACATTGGCTTCGTTTACTACGAGGTCCTCAAGTTCTTCTCTTTCGAGTCCCAGTGGCCGGAAGTCCAACCAGAGAAGAGTCGTTCCCTCCGGTTCGACTGGATTCACCAGGGGAACTTTCTCGCTGACGTAATTCAGGCTGAATTCCATATTCTTCTGGAGATAATTGATCTGGTCCTCCAGCCAGCCTTCCCCGTCCCGGTAAGCTGCCATCATTGCCTCCAGCCCAAACACACTAGGTTTTTTCAATAACTTGTTTCGCGCGACCTCGAACCTCCTTCTTAGACTCTCGTTAGGAATTATAGCGACGGAGGCCGGCAAACCTGCCGTATTGAACGCCTTGCTCGGAGAGGAGAGTGTGATTGAATTATCCGCTATCTCGTCCGAAATCGAGGCCAGAGGTTTGTAACTGTATCCCTCGTAGGTGAATTCGGAGTGGATATCGTCCGATACCATAAGGACGTCGTTTTCCAGGCAAATACTGGCCAGACGTTCGAGTTCCTCCTTCTTCCATACCCTACCAACGGGGTTGTGGGGATTACACAAAACCATCATCGCGGGAGGAGGGTTCGCGGGGAAGGAACCGTCTTCGGAGTTACAGAGATCGATCAGGTCTTCGTAATCCATCCTGTATTTTCCGCGTTCCTCCTTAAGTTCATTCGTCAGAATTTGACCGCCACCGCGTTCTACAGAGGTAAAGAACGGATAATAGATTGGGGGCTGGAGGACTACTCCTTCACCCGGTTGAGTGAAGCTGTCTATGACCACGCTCAACGTCGGCACTACTCCGTTTGTATAAACAATCCAGGATGGCTCGATATCCCAGTCGTACCTTCGCTTCCACCAATTTACCACCAGCTCGTCCGTTGCGGCTCCCGGCTTAGTGTAACCGAATACACCGTGCCTGGCCCGCTCCAGAACCGCATCGATAACGGAACTCGAGGTCTTCCAATCCGAATCGGCCACCCACATCGGCAGTACGTCCTTCCTGCCGAATATTTCGTCCCTGTAATCCCACTTCACCGAATTGGTGCCCGTCCTATCTATTCGTTCGTCGAACGAGGTCTCAGTCATTTCTTGTAAAAGAAAGTTTCCCCATATTTCAACATTTTTGGCTTTCCAGAATCCGAGAACCGGAAGAATAATTCAAGGACGGAAATTACCCATCTCGTCTTTCAACTTTTCCGCTACAACCTGGAGGTCTTCTTTCGCTTCCGCTTTCACAATGGAGTGGAGAGAGCCACCATCGTCATCGAAATACCTCGGTATTACATGGACGTGAGTATGAGGAATTGCCTGTCCAGCAGCCTTACCGTCATTTAGGCCGACATTCGCCCCATCAGCCTCACACCCGGTTAAAATCCCCCGATTTACCTCCTTAACTGCGGAAAACAATTCTCCTGTCACTTCGTCAGGTAACTCGGAAAATCTTTCCACGTGACTCTTCGGCACTACTACAGTATGTCCATCGACTACTGGATTCGCGTCCAGAAAAGCAACCGCCCCGTCGTTTTCAAAAATCACGTGTGCGTCGATCTCTCCTTCGACAATATCACAAAACACACAATCAGCCATAGTAATCACCTACGTCCTTCTGGCTAGCTAGGACTTCTCCGGAACGAGCCGGGCGAACTTTTTCTTGCCTACCTGAAGAACACTATAATCCTCCAGGAGCGGGTCGAAGTCAACTTCGGTTACCTTTTCGTCATCCAGTCTAACTCCTCCCTGATCTATCAGCCTCCGGGCCTCGGAACGACTGGAGACGAACCCCGAAACCTCGAGAAGATCCAAAATCCATATCGTCCCGTCGTCCTTTATCCGATCGGCAGGAACGGTCACTTCCTTCATGTCTTCCGGAGTTCCGTTCTGTTCAAAAACCTCTTCGAACTCCTCTTCCGCGTGGGTCGCTTCGACGTCCGAGTAAATATTCCTTACGATCTCGTAGGCTAGTTCTTTCTTTTGGTCTTTCGGGTGAAGGTCCTTCAACTCCTCCATGTCCAGATCAGTCAGAAGTTCAAAATACTCGGGCATCGTTTCGTCAGTAATTGACATTAATTTCCCGTATATTGTTTCTGGCGCCTCGTTTATCCCGATGTAGTTTCCTCGCGTCTGGCTCATCGCGTCCGTTCCGTCCGTTCCCGTGAGCAATGGAACCGTCAATACTATTTGAGGATCCTGATCAAATTCCCTCTGAATGTGTCGACCCACAATCAAGTTAAATCGCTGATCTGCACCCCCCAGTTCGATATCGGCGTCAACGGCAACTGAATCGTAGGCCTGGGCAAGTGGATAGAGGAACTCCAGAATCGATATCGGTTGATTGTTTTCGTACCTTTGGGAGAAGTCGTCCCGCTCAAGCATTCGGGCGACCGTATATTTCGCCGTTAGCTCGATGATATCCTCGAACGTAAGTTTACCCAGCCATTCCGAATTATACCGAAACTCAGTCCGTTCCGGATCGAGAATTCGAAATACCTGCCTCTCGTAGTCCTTCATGTTCTCTTCTATTTCTTTGGCTCCCATTATCTCCCGCGTTTCTGATCTGCCGGACGGATCGCCAATTCTTCTGGTGAAGTCTCCCACTACCATCACCGCCTGGTGCCCCAGATCCTGCAGCTGTCTTAACTTCCTGAGTACTACGGCATGGCCGAGCGTCAGATCCGGTGACGAAGGATCAACGCCAAGCTTAACCCTAAGCGGACGATCCTCCTCTTCGGACAGCTTTAGCTTCTCAACCAGTTCCTCTTCCGGAATTAAATCCGCAGTTCCGGATTTTATCTTCTCTACCTCTTCCGTAAAACCTTCAACCATTTCGTATACCTCCGTTAGATTACGGTCGCGGCGGAAACACGGTCGAATTCTTCCAGGTCCATTAGTTTTACTCCCTGTGCATAACGCTGAAATTGACTTATATCGTCGATACTCAACCTAACTGCCTTTCCTCGCTCGCTGCATAACAGGATCTCCTCACCCCGCTCGAGCAGTTTGACTTCCTTCAGTCCGTCTTCCTCAGAGAGTTTTATTCCCAGGTTACCCTTTCCGGATCTCTTCTGGGAGCTAAATTCCGAGAGGGGGACCTTTTTGCCCCGGCCTTGTTCCGTAACGAAAAGCAATAACGGTTCTCTTTCCAGGTTCTTTTGACTGACCGATTCCATACTAATTACTTGATCGCCCGGGGTCAAAGTCATCCCTCTTACTCCCTTGGACGGTCTCTGGGTCTTCCTCAGTTCTTCTTCGGGGAAGCGAATTACCTGTCCCTCCCTGGTAGCCATCATTACCTCTCCCTCACCGTGACTCAAACCTACCGAACAAATCGTATCTCCTCTCTCGGCGTTCATGCTGTGGATACCGCTAATGTGAGCTGAAGAGAAATCTCCCATCGGATTCTTTATTACGAAGCCACCCTTGGTCGCCATTAGACAATAACCGTTCCCGGCTAATTCGTCGGCTTCCACGTTTAAGGCTGCCCTTACTACTTCATCTTCCTCAAGATCCAGAATACTTCTCAGCCTTTCTCCCCGGGAATCCCGCCGGGACGTGGGAAACTTATAGGTTTTGACTTTATATACCGTTTCCTCGTCCGTAAACAGAAGAGTTTCTTTCCTCGAGTTCCCGGCAACAGCCACTGTCAACATGTCGTCTTCTTCGAGATCCATACATATTACCCCTTTCCCTCCGCGATTCTGGGTCTTGTAACCACTTCTCTTCGGGGCGTTTACGTAACCGTTTTCCGTTATCTGAACCACTAGTTCTTCGTCGGGGATCAATTTATCGGCGTCCACTTCTTCCACCTTTTCCGTTATTAGCGTCCGTCTCTCGTCTCCGAATTCTTCCTTGATCTCCCTCAGTTCGTCCTTGATGATTTCGTTCAGCTTGAGTGTAGAAGACAGTATCTCCCTGTACTTGTCTATGTACTCTTGTTTTTCCTCTAGCTCCTCGTCGATCTTCTCCCTTTCCAGGCTCGTCAACCTGCCTAGCTGCATCTTTAGAATAGCATTTGCCTGATCTTCGGAGAACGAAAATCTTTCGATCAAGTTCTTGCGAGCCTGTTTCCTCGTATCCGCCTCTCTGATAAGTTTTATCACCATATCAGTACTGTCGAGAGCGACCTGCAATCCTTCTAGTATATGTGCTCTACTCTCGGCCTTGTCTAGTCTGTACTGCGTCCTCCTTTCCACGACGGACCGCCTAAAATCTATGAAGGCGTTCAGAATTTCTTTCAGAGAAAGCCTTCTCGGATTTCCATCCACAATAACCGTCGTATTTGCCCCGTAAGTTTTCTCAAGAGGCGTATATTTAAACAACCTATTAAGCACTACTTTCGGTTCCGTACCTCGCTTCAGTTTAATCACTACCCGAAGTCCTTCTCTATCGGATTCGTCCCTGACGTCCGTAATACCCTCCACCGTGCCGTCTTTCGCCTTGTCGGCAATTCGTTCTATTATCGTGGATTTCTTTATCTGAAAGGGAATTTCCGTAACTATAATATTATTCCCCTCGAGCTCGGTTTTCGCCCTCATTCGGATCCGACCTTTTCCCGTACGATAGGCCTCCTTGATTCCTTCTCGCCCCAGAACGATTGCACCGGTCGGGAAATCCGGTCCCTTAATATATTTCATTAATTCCTCTAAGGAAGCTTCTGGGTTATCAATGAGGTAGATTAGGCCTTCGATAACCTCCGTAAGATTGTGAGGGGGGACCTTCGTAGTCATGCCAACCGAAATACCCCATGACCCGTTTAACAATAACCCGGGAACCTTTGCCGGTAGAATAGTCGGTTCTTCCAGCGAATCGTCGAAATTGGGGGTAAAATCGACCGTTTCTTCGTCCAGCTCCTCGAGAAACGTCTCACTGATCGGCGACAACCGTGCTTCTGTATATCGCATCGCAGCCTGACTGTCTCCGTCGATCGATCCAAAGTTTCCCTGACCGTCGATCAGAGGATAGCGGAAGGAAAACTCTTGTGCCATGTTAACCATGGTATCGTACACAGCCACGTCACCGTGGGGGTGATATTTACCCAGGACCTCTCCGACAATTCGAGCGGATTTCTTAGGCGCCCCGTCCGAGTAAAGCCCGAGTTCGTCCAGGGCGTACAATATTCTACGCTGGGCCGGCTTGAGTCCGTCCCTTACGTCGGGTATTGCTCTACCCCGAATTACGCTCATAGCGTAGTTTATATACGACTCTTCCATCTCTTCTTCGATATAGGCGGTCTTTACTTCACTCATATTTGTCTCCTAATTGTAGTTATATTGAATTAATGGTAGCTATTTTTCATATCAAACTCAAGGAAAATTAGTCCCTATGGGGAAAGCAGTGGAAAACTCATCGCGGACATAAATTTCTCAGTAAAATCGGACCGGAACGAAAGCTCAACGTACTCCACGTCGCGGGGTAGTTGATCCGCCTCCTTCATTTTACCGCGATTTATCAATGCAAGTTTCCCTCCCTGCCCGGCTGCATTGCCAACTGGCGTTACCTTGTTCAGGTCAATTTGGGGTAAGACCCCCATCCTCATAATGTTTTCTTTTCTAAGATAATTCCCAAAGGCACCCGCAAGGAAGACCCGGTCTATTTCTTCTGGTTCCGCGCCAAATTCTTCCAGCAGTACTTCCACTCCCGCTCTTATCGCACCCTTTGCCAGCTGGACCTCTCGCACGTCCTGCTGGGTCACGAACACGGGATCTTCGTCCCGGTAAAGCAAAAAAGCCTTCTCATCTTCTATATCTATTAACCTTTTCCCCAGAGAGTTGACTATTGGTTCGGTCGGAGCTTCGCTCTTAGACACCAATCTACCTTTTTCCCCTATTAAGCCGGCCTTTAAAAGCTCTCCAACCGTATCCACGATCCCCGACCCACAGAGGCCAGTCGGCTCCTTATCGTCTATTACCTCGATTTCCAGCTGACCATCTTCCCGAATCTCGACGTGGGAAACGGCCCCCGACCTGGCTGTCATGCCCTGTTTTATATTTGCCCCCTCAAACGCCGGGCCCGCGGCCGTTGAAGCGGCATACATTTTGTCCCTGTTACCCAATACCATTTCACCGTTTGTCCCAATATCCACCAGGAGGTTCAATTCTTCCGATTTGTGCATATCCGTTTCCAATATTCCACCAATAACGTCAGCACCGACGTAACCAGCCAGGGAGGGCAACAGAACCAGCTTACCTTTTGGGTTGATCTTCACCCCTAGCTCTTCCGCGTCGAACCACTGCGAATCAGTAAAAGCAGGAATATAAGGTGCCTGATCGAGGCGAGTGGGGTCTACTCCGGCGAGCAGATGCAACATAGTGGTATTTCCGACGAAGGTTGCCCTAAAGATATCTTTCCTGTCTATATTTCTCGCCTCGACGAACTCCCGGACGAGTTCATTTATTGCCCGGACGATCTCGCTCTGCAACCGTTCCAACCCGTTTTCATCTTCCCGCGCGTATTTTATCCTCGAAACGACGTCGGCTCCAAATTTTCCCTGAGGGTTTTCCCTCGAATCCACGTTCAAAGTCCTACCGGTTTCGAGATCGAGCCCGTAGCCTGCCACCGTTGTAGTGCCTATGTCGAAAGACATTCCGTAAGATTCGTACTGGCTTTGATTCCCTTCTATAGAAAGTAGCCGTCCCTCCTGCTCGTCGACCGTAACCGTAACGGAAAAATCGTTCTTTCGTAGTTTCTCCGGTAAATCCTCCATTAATTTAAGTGGAAAGGAGTAAGAACCGTTCAATTCGTCCGTTATTCGGGTTGCATCGGAACGCTGGTCTCCTCGGCCCGGCTCTCCCAGCTTCAGTAAAACACGTTCGATTCCGCTATCCGGCTCGACACCCAATAGCTGCTCGTCCAGTTCAGACTTCGCGGTAGCTTCTTCGCCCTTGCCCTGAGCCAGAGACGGTATCGCCAGAACGAGGTCATCCCTCACCTCTATCTCACAGGCAAGACGCACCCCTTCATCGAGCTCGTCATCCGAGAAGAATTCTCGATCGGATTCCCCTGGAGGTTGCTCACCTTCCAGAACTTTTACCCTACATTTACCACACAGGCCCATACCGCCGCACAGGCTAGGCAATTCGTAGCCTTCGTCCTGGAGAACTTTCAGAAGGTTTTCTCCTTCCCTCACCATAAACTTACTGCCTTCACCGGCAAGCTCAATCTCGTGATCTCCAGGCATATTAATTAAACCTCTTTAGCGCTCGGTAAGCTTCTCGAAGCGATAGCAGTACAGTCTCTCCAATTCTATTGATTTTAGTGAACCTGTACTCCCTGTCCGGATCTATAGGATCTACCCTTATGGTATACATATTCATCCGGTTGGCCCCAAGAACGTCGGTAAATAGCTGGTCTCCAATCATCGCTACCTCTTCCGGCCGTACGTCAAACTCCTCTAGCATCAACCGAAACCCCGTTCCGCTGGGCTTGTTCGCATTAAACAGGTGCGGACACGGTAGATCTTGGACGAAATTTTTAATTGCCTCCCCGCCGCTATTGCTCAATATCCCTACCTTCAATCCCAGAGAGCTCAACTCGTCCAGTAGCTCAACCATTTCGTCCTCGAGTTCCTCGTCGCCCCACCTGGCTATAGTATTATCCAAATCAAATATAACCGCCTTGATTCCCGAATTTAATAGCTCCTCGTAATCTACGTCCTCTACCGTAGGAACTCTCTCGTCCGGAAAGAACACTCGGGGAAACGAGCGATTGGTCATTCGCCCTCCTCTATTGTTATCTTCCCCACAAAGATGAATCGCCTTAAATCCCTTATCACGGACAGCGTTTTCTCGAGATAACCGGGAGAGGTCAATATTCTAAATTCCTTGGCGCCGTCTACCACCCTGTACTCACGGCGGACGTTAGCAATACCGTCGTATCCTTCTAGAACCGCGTCCAGAAAATGAAGATCCTCCTCCTCCAGCTCTACGTAAACCTCGATTGAATCTTCCGGAGGAGGAGGAATTTCTTCAGTTGACTTCCTGTCTTTTTCGTCCATAAGAGTCAATTAACCGGAATCACTTACCTGGTTGAGCAACTCTTTGACCCTATCTTTTTTGTAGTCCGGATCCAGTTTGGATAGTCTCTCCAGTTTCTTCTTTGCCTCCGAGTTTTTTCCCTGGCCTATATTAATTTCGGCGAGTTTCAACAGGGCTTCCTTGCCCACCTCGGTCAACTGTTTCTCTCCATGCTGCCCTTCGTCCGCTTTCAGGAGCCCTTCGTAAAAGGACACCCTCTGAACTGGCGAATCCGCCAACTTTAATCCTTTTTGGAAGTAATTCTTGGCTTTTTCATAGTCCGTCCTCTTCAAGTACGTCTCGCCCAATCCCAGGTAAGCTTCCCGCCTCTCGGCCGCACCTTCGGCAATATTAAGTATCTTTTCGTACTGCTCTATTGCCAGGTCATAGACGTGACGATCCCTGTAAATCCGGGCCACCGTAAATCTGGTCTCCGTATCCTTCGGAGCAAGTTCTATTATTCTCTTTGAAATTTTCAGCCGAATCTCCTGGTTCTGCGTTCGGGCCAGTCCCTGTCGATATTCCTCGAGGGCCCTCTCCGGGAGTTCCTTCTTCCTATAATAATCACCAAGTAACATGTAACCTTCCCCGCTATACGGGTTAGTGGTTAACAGGTTGTTGAGTTCCGTTTTTGCATCCTCGTGCTTCCCGCTTCTCAAATAGGCTCGGGCAAGGTTGAGCGAAGTATCGGCATCCGCCCTAACACTCAAGGCGTCGTTGTAGTACTGGGCGGCTTTATCGTACTTTCCTCGCTCCAGGTAAAGATCCCCCAGCCCTTTTTTCGCCGTAAAGTTATTTTGTGCTTTTTCCAGGACCTTCTTGTACGTTTCTTCGGCTTTATCGTACTGATCGCTCTTCAAATAAGCGCTGGCAAGGTTGTTAAGGATGTTCACATTTTGATCGGACAGATCTAGCGCTTTCTTGTATTTTTCGGCCGCTTCCTTGTAATTATCCAGTTCGACAAGTAATTCCCCGTACTCCATATACGCGGCTACGTAATCGGGGCGAGCTTTAATAGCTTTTTTAAAGCTTTCGGCGGCACTGGAGTACTGTTTCTGCCGAAGTTGATACCGCCCCAGATAATAGTTTGCCTCTGGATTGTTCGGATCCAGTTGAACCACTCGATTCAGCAAATCTCCTGCACTGCTCCCAGTCTCCCGGACCACTTCCATGTAATTCTCAACGGCTTTTCGTCTGTATTCTTTTATTTTAGCCTGCGCATCGGCACTATCAGAACTATCCGTTCCTCCCTTTTTCAACTCCGATATCCGTCTTTCGTAAAGCCTTCCCATGTAGTACGGGAGGTAGGGATCGATGGAAGGATTCTCTTTTTCCAACTTCTTATAGGCTTCCAGTCCTTCCTGAAAGTCTTTTTGAGCCTTACGGTAAGCTCGGACCACGGGTAGTTTTATCTCGACGGTGGCTTCTTTCCTTACCTTTTCATACCACTTATCGTACCGCTGCTGTTTCTCCTGGCTGACGTAATCCTGTTTTACCTTGTCCTTTATTTCCTCGAACGAAGGGACCACACGTTCCTGTTTGTCCTCAACCCGCAAGATTTCCCATCCGGCAGAGGTCTTTATGGGTCCCCCTACCTCACCTACGGCCAGGGAAAAGGCCAGATTCTCCACTTTCCGGGACTTTTCACCTTTTCCAAACCAACCCAGTCCCGGATCAATATAGTTTTCCCTGGCGTATTCATCAAAGTATTCCGGGTTTTCCTCGATTCTCTGGTTAATCTTCTTAGCTTTTGTTTGGGTCTCAAATACCAGGTGACTGGCTTTTACCCTTGAAGGAGTCTGAACGTAGGAATCTATATTCTCGTGGTAGTAGTTCCTCAAGTCCTTTTCCGTGGGGTCGAGCTCCCCGATAACCTGACTCCTTAATTCCTCCTGTTTTAACTGACCTCTTATGCTTTCCCTCATGCTCTTTTTGAACTCTTCGTAGGTTCTCCCCTGGGCGGACAGAGCACTTTTCAATTGCTCAAGTGACCATCCCTGCCGGTTTAGAATATTCTCCAGCTGATTATTGTACTCCTGGGAAACGGCGCTGGATTTCGGTTTTATTCCCCGGGCCTCCGCTTTCTGTCTGACTATCTCCCGTCGGATCAGCGAGTCGAGGGTCCGAGATTTCATCCTTAATTCGTAAAGCTTGCCGCTGGCCCCTTCCATAAGACGAGAAAAGTCCTGACCAAACTGGCTATAAAGTGACTTTTGTCTCTCAATAGCCGTCTCGTACGCGTCCCGGAACTCCGATTTGTAAACCTTTTTTTCGTTTACTACTAAAGCAACTTCCTTTTGGGAACTCTTGTCGGAAGACGATCCTCCTCCCGGTCGCATGTACTGGAAAGCAGCCAGTCCCACGGAACCGAGAAAAAAACCAATTACCATAACCCAGATTATCGTCTTTTTATGCCGGTCGAAAAACCTATTCACTCTTTCACCTCTCAGATGTATTCGTATTAACGGGTTACCGGGTATCCAATAACCACTTATTCATCTTCATGCAAAAAACTGGATAACGACTTGTATACGCTCAGCCCGCCGGAGAAAACACCAAAAACCAGGAAAATCAATTTGAAAACTTTGTCCGTACCGGCGAGTTTATCCAGCCAGTATCCAATACCTAAAGATATCAGGACGGAAAAGGCAAAGGTAAAACCTACCTGACCAACCTGGCCCAGGGTCTTTAACGCTGTCCTCCACCCGTCTTCGTCCCTATTTGCCATATAAAGCTAATTCATATGTCCAGAATGTCTTCCTGATTATCCTCGGGAGGCAAATCCTGGTCAATTTCCTCATCGTCAGCAGGAGCTATTTCCTCTTCTCCAGCATCGTCAGCCACGGGCTCTTCCTCCCGTCTCCCAGCTTCACTTTTTTCAGGCTTTGCCTCCTGTTCTTCCTTTTTTGTCGGACTAAAAGGAAGTCTGGTCTTTACCTCCATCCTCATCGCGGTCTTGTTCTCGTCATCGATTTTTACGTCGACGAAAGAAGGAACGAATACTAAATCTACCCCACTGGGGGCCATGTAACCTCTGGCGATAGTAATAGCCTTTACAGCTTGATTCACGGCCTTTGGCCCAATGGCCTGCAGCTCAGCCACTCCCTCTTCTCTAATCGTATTTGCCAGGGCCCCGGCAGTTGCAGAGGGATCAGAAGTCGAAGAGACCTTTAGTATTTCAGCCAAGATCTCGCACCTCCTAGAAGTTTTTGTTCCGTGCCGATGGCACAGATAACTAATTTACTGTGCCGCTTCCACGAATTCTGCCTTCCGGATCACATTGATTTTGACCTCACCCGGATAGTCCAGATCTCTCTCGATCTCTCTCGCTATATCGTAAGCGAGTTTGCTTGCTCTATTATCACTTACCTCTTCCGGAGATACGATCACTCTTATTTCCCTTCCCGCCTGGAACGCGTTTGCCTTCGTCACACCCTCGAAAGAATGAGCGATTTCTTCGAGATTCTCCAGTCTCTCGATGTATTTCTCGTAAGTTTCCCTTCTAGCCCCGGGCCTTGTGGCAGAAAGGGTATCTCCAGTCTGGATCAATATAGGCAGTATTGATTGGGCCTCCTCTTCCTCGTGATGGGCGGATATCGCGTTTACGATGAGGGATTTCTCTCCGTACCTTCGGGCAAGCTCCGCCCCAATCTCCGCGTGCGTCCCCGTCACTTCGTGGTCTACCGCCTTACCAATATCGTGTAAAAGGCCGGCTCTCCTCGCAGGCTTTTGAGAAAGCCCCAGTTCTTCGGCCAACATGCCCGCTATAAAACTTACTTCCAGCGAATGGCGTAATAAGTTCTGGCCGTAACTGGTTCTGAACTTCAATTTACCGACTAGAGCCACAAGTTTGGTGGAAAGGTCGACGCCCGTATCCAGCGCGGCATTCTGCCCCGCTTCCTTTATTTTTTCCACCATCCTTTCTCTGGCCTTATCTACCTTTTCTTCAATCTGAACGGGGTGAATCCTTCCGTCCTTAACGAGTTCTTCCATGGCCAGCTTTGCTATTTCTCTTCGAACGGGATGAAATGACGAGAGCACGACCATTTCAGGGGTATCGTCCACCAGCACTTCTACCCCGGTCAGCGCCTCGAAGGTTTTTATATTCCTCCCGTTTCTCCCAATAACCCTTCCCTTGAAATCATCCGAAGGTAGAGAAACCGAAGAGACCGTATTTCCCTCGGCCTGCTCGGCCGCGTACCTCTGCATCGCCGTGGCGAGGATTTGACGTGACTTCTCGTCCGCCTTCTCTTTGGCCTTTTTCTCCGCCTCGTTCACCTTCCTCGCGTAAAATCTTTCCGTCTCCTTTTTTATCCGTTCCATCAATTCGTCTTTAGCTTCCTTGGAACTCATTCCCGCAATCTTTTCCAGGTATTCTTTCTCTTTATTTATTAACTCCTTACCCTTTTCTCGTAGCTCCTCAACCTTCTTCTGATCCTCCTTCAGCGATTCTTCCAGGTTTTCCAGGTGGTCGCTTTTTTTGGAAAGCCTGTCGGCCTTCTTCATTATCCTCTCTTCCCTTTTATCCAGATCCTTTTCCCTGCTTTTAAACTTTTCCTCTAACTCCTCCCGCTGTTCCTGAATTTTTTGTTGCCCTTCCAGGACTTTTTCTTTTTTTATGTTTTCTGCGGTCTTTCTCGCCCGCTCTATTATATCCTCGGCTTTCTCCGATTTGTCGGAAAGCTTTCTTTCGTGATACTTCTGACCAAGAAAGACCCCGACTCCCAGGGAAACGACTACCGGCAATCCAATATATATCAGCAACATCGTAATCACACCTCGTAAATTCTGTTAGGGGTGTAAGCTTAGACATCGATCTCTCTCCTCCGTTCGCCCCTAAAGTCAAGGAAAATATCTCTATATTCATTTATCCAGGTCGGTAAATCTTGGACGATTAAGGTCCGTATTAGCTGGGGATTATCTTCTGGATTTTCCAGAGCACCCTGGATCTCGTTTAAAAACATCCTGTTCTCGCTCATGAATTTTGGCAATGACCGCCCACCCAGTAAAGTTCCGGTTTCGGACGTGCCGGCCAACTCTTCCAGTGCCAGGTTGAGCCAGTGAAGCCCTTCGAGTAACTCCTCTATTTCACCTGTATCGATTTCGGAGGTTATATCTCCATTAGGCGACATGGAAAAATCCTCCGTCCATTCTTCCAAACTATCCAGATAAGTCAGAGCATTGTCCGCAAGTTCGACAGTTAGTTCGTCAATTGTTTCGGTAACTAACTCGATTTCTTTTCCCTCTAATGTTAATTCGAGCCGTCCTTCCAGTTCTGATTGCGCCAGAAACTTTCCGTCGACTTTTATTCCCACCAGCCTTATCTGGGTCGATGAGAGTTTCTCTTTAGCCAATTGAATTAAGTCTTCAATAGTCTTCTGATCGCTGATGTCGATTTTATCGTCGTTTAGTTTAATCTTCATGGTAAGGCAATTTTATTTCTCATCTCGGCTAAATGCAAGATAGAGAGCGGCAGGCAATACGGTTAGAGATAGCACCATAGCAAAACCTATACCGAGGGAGGCGGTGGCTCCAAGGATTCTCAGTCCGGGCGTGCGGGCCAAAAATAGACTACCAAAAACGACTATCGTGGTGATGGAAGTGGTAATTACCGCCAGCCCCGTATGGGAAAAAGCAGAAAGGACGGATTCCCCCACACTCCCAATACCTCTTTCTTCCTGCCAGCGATAAATCAGATGCAACCCGTCATCGACTCCTATACCGATAAGTAAGGGCGAGATAATTATATTTATGAAGTTGAAGTTCATCCCCAGAACCTTCATCCCTCCCAGCATCCAGAGGTATCCCATAATCAACGGGATTACGGCCAGCAGGGAAAGCTTCAGGTTTGAAATCCCTCGGTAAAGGACAAAGCTAATCATAACTACGGCCAACAGGGTGGAAACGACAAAATCGTGCTGGATATGGCCTTCCAGTTTGTACTGAATCAACGGGAGACCGAAGTAGTCGGTCGTAAGGTCGGAGACGTCCTTAACGAATCTATTCAGATTTTCCGACTTGTAAATCGATTTTTTTACGCTCGCAAAAACCACGTACTCACCTTTATCCGTGGTAAAAGTCGACCTAACCTCTCCAGGAAGAGCCTCCTTTATATAACTGCTCCCCCGGTCGAGCAAACTATTCAGGGAGGCCAGACCACCTTTCAGATAATTCAAGTTGGTCCGCAAAGACTCGATCGTTTCAAGTACCGACTCTCGATCAATATTCTTCAATTTTTGCCTTATTCTGAGCAACTGATCGATTACCTCGTTAAGTCTAACGGTAATCTCCGACCGACTGGAAAGCGTAGACGTAAGCTGAGCGGACGACAGCTGGGCAACCAACGACTCCAATCTATCGATCTTCTTACTCCTTGTTTTTAAAATCTCCTCCAGAGTGACGAGAGAATCAGTTAGGTTTTCCAGGTCCGCCAGGTTCTTTTTCGAACTACCTAAGTTCTCAAGGTCAGCCGGTACATAATCCCTCACCGATCGGACAGAAGTAACCAGATCCATGCTCCGTAAACCATCTTCCAGTTCCTTCGTCTTTTCCATGGTATCGGGGAAGAAGACGAAAGAGGGACCAAGACTCGTCTCGGCAGAACCGAACTTTTCCTGGACCTTCTCCTGAATTTTAACGCTTTCCACTTCCGTGGAAACGTTATTACCGGAAAACTGAAAGTTCAGCTGAATTGCCCCAAACAAGGCCAGTGCCGAGATAACGACTGAGATAAGGAGAACTGATTTCCTGTAAGTTAGAGCTTTCTCGACGATACTCCTCAGTGTAGACCGGTAGTCAAACAACTCTACAGCTTGCTTCCGTCTCCTCCAGCGCTGGACCGAAACCACGATAGAAGGTAACAACAACAGGTAGACAAAGAAAGATATCATTATGCCGAGACTCGTGATTATACCCATCTCGACGAGCCCCTGGGACCGAGAGAAAATCAGGGTAGTGAAAACGGCGGCCGTGGTCAAAGCGGCTATAAAAATGCCTTTTCCTTTTCTCAGGATCGTTACTTCAATTGATTTGCTCACCGTCAGTCCGTTTAACCTTTCCTCGCTAAATCTGAACAGGAGATGAATCCCGTAGTCTATACTCAAACCCAGCACCAGGGCTGGGAGAAACGTGGTCAGCAGATTAAACCCGCCGACCGAAAATTTGGCCCAGCTCAAAGCGAGTAATACCGCTACCACGAGCGGGAAAGCGACCAACATGGAATAGAACAAGGACCCCAGGGCGAAAAAGAAAGCGACCATCACGGCCACGGAAGAGATAATCGTCGTCTGAAGCATATCCACCTTCAACGCCGAATTTCTCTCCGCGTTAATAACGAAGGACCCGGTTAGCTCTATCCCGTAATCCCCGGATTTATAAATATCACTCTTCCTCGTCTTTTCCACCACTTCTCTGGCTGCGGCAGTCAGGCTTCGACTAAATTCTATATTGTGTGATTCCGGGTGCATAGGGGTTGCTTTAACTAAGAGAGTAGTTCGGTCGGAAGAAAAGTACTCGCCTTCGAGCTCCTCGGACCTTTCCTTCCTCACCGAGCGTAGGTCCTCCCTGAGTGATTCCAACCTCCGGTTCCATTCAGTTAATTCGTTTACGGAATTGAGGCCGGACAGGATCATCGAATTCCTTTTCTCCAGACGGTTCAGCAGGTTAGACAATTCTTCCTCGGTTCCACCCCCCGCCCGTTCGAGCCGATTTAGTCCCTCGGTTACGTCTCCGTAGGGGTTCTCCGGACTGAATTCCGAAGTTCCGGAAGCCAACTTTTCTTCAAATCTCCTTAGATCATTCTCCAGCCTCCTAGCTTTCCGAATTGTTTCGGAGTTCAAAGAGTATAAAAACTTGTACTCTTCCGGTACCTTCCCTCTACCGCGATAATTCACGGACCTTATCTCCTTAACGTCTTCGAGTAAAGGTTTCAACACCCCGGCGAGTTCAAGCAGTTCCGCTTTCCGTTCGGACTTGCTCAATCCTTCGGGGTTCTGGAGGGTCAGTACTACGGTAAGGTATTGAGTACTGTTAATGGTTTCTTCTCTGGTCCTGTACTTCTCGATCAGGGGATCGTTCTGAGGTAATAGATCCAGGAGAGAACTTCTTATTGGAAAGGGAAAAACGTAAGTGAGGGCGAGAACTACTACTATTAAAAAAACTCCTATTACCCAGTAAGCCCTGTAACGAACTAACCTATAGACATACCTAAATAATTTATCCAGCATCCAAGTTCAGCCCAAGGCTAACCAGGACCGGGCCCGTATCCGGATCAGAGGCCCTGGATATGCTTCTCGGACTCGAAGGAGAAGTTATCACCGGGAATCTCTTACTCCGGGCTCCTTACGTCTATGTCACAACCGACTAAATCCACGGTCAATCTTACGTTCTGACCGTTTTGTCCGATTGCATACGCCAGATCGTCCTGGGGTACGATGACCTTGGCAACTTCCTCCCCTCTATCGTTCTCGTTAAATTCTATTGACAGAACGCTCGCTGGTTCCAGGCTATTCCTAATTAGTAGCTCCCTATCGTCACTCCAGCGGATCACGTCTATTTTCTCCCCGTTAAGCTCCTCTGTAATCTCTTTTACCCGGGATCCGCCTGCTCCAACACAGGTCCCAACGGGATCTATTTGTTCATCCAGGGACTGGACCGCTACTTTGCTTCTCTTTCCCGGTTCCCTTGCAATTTTTACTATTTCTAGCAGCCCGTCCTCGATCTCGGGTACTTCCAGTTCCATTAACTGGGCGACGAATTCTTTCATAGCTCTGGAAACTCGGATCAACAGACCACCTGGTTTCTTCTCTACTCGGTAGAGATAAGCCCTGAGACTATCTCCCTGCTGATACCTTTCTCCCGGAATCCTCTCATTGCCGGGCAGTAACGCTTCCACCTCTCCAAGATTTAACCATACGTCACTACCTTCAAACCGGTGGATAGACCCGTTTACCAGCTCGCCCTTTCGTTTTGTATACGTTTCGTACATCAGCTCGTTCTGCTTCTCCCTAATCAGCTGACGTATCACGTCTTCCGCTTTCTTGGAAGCAATTCTACCGAACTGACCCAGTTGGATTTTCTCCCCGTCTATAAATATGTCTCCGGAGTTTTGATCTATGTCTACGTCGACGTCTTTGTTCGTATCATACTGCTCCTGATACGCCGCCTGGAGTCCCACTTCGACCATATCGTATAACTCGTCTCGCTCTATCCCTTTATCCTTTGCCATATCTTCAAGTGCTTCGATAAATTCGATATTCATTGGCTACCCCTCTTGGGTCATTTCACCTCTAACCTGACTTTACGATCCTATCCCCGCACTCCTCGTATTTCTCTCGTAAAGATTTCCGGAGTTTCCCCTGCTCCTTAAAAACTGAAAAATTTTCGATATCTAACCAAAAACCTTCCAAACCAGTTAAACCAGCTAGTTCAAATCAGAATCCACCATCTTCGTCGTCGCCTTGGATACACTATTTATTGGAATATCGACGTACTCCCCGTCGACTTCCAGCTTTATCTCACCTGATTCTTCGTCGTAACTTCTCAACGTTCCCACGAAATTCCGGGAATCGTTTATGGGCCCGTAGGTGTGAACCTCCACGTTTCCTCCGACAGCACCCTTAAAGTGCCGGGATTCCTTTAGGGGTCGTTCAACACCCGGAGACGAGACCTGCAATACGTATTCCTTCCGAATCAAGTCCCGTCTATCCAGCTCCGCGGATACTTCATCACTAACTTCCGCACAATCGGAAGTCGTAACAGGCTCCTTCTTATCTATCAGAAGTTCCAGAACCCATTCCCCGCCTCTCTTCTCCCAGTTCAGCAGATACAACTCGCTGGAAAAATCTTCCAGAACTCCTTCCACCAGTTTCGTTAACTGTTCCCGTTTCTTACTCATATCTCAAACGTGATTATATCAAATTCCGCATAGCAACTCAACTTTAAAGGAAATCGAGGGTAGAGTATAATGACCTAGTATCGGTGTGATATAACCAAAAAATAAGATTAAGGAATGACCGAGATGAAACTACCAAACTACAAAGAAGTTTTTCCCATAGGCAAGACCGAAGAGGGGGTTCGAATCGACAAACTTATTTCGATCAGGCTTCCGGAGCTATCCCGAAGTAAATGGCAGAAGTTAATCAAGACGGGTTGCGTTACCGTGGACGGATCTCAAATCAAGCCCAGTTACAGGGTTTCAGCGGGGGAAAGGGTCGAGATTGACGTCCCCGAGGATTTTAATTCTGAGACACTGGTGCCTCAGGATATACCGCTGGATGCGGTCTACGAGGACTCCACTCTTATCGGAGTCAACAAACCCACGGGCCTGGTAGTTCACCCCGGGCCGGGGCACGAAGACGGGACCCTCGCCAACGGTCTCGCATACCGATACCGGAACCTACCAGATCTTCCCGATCCTACCAGACCGGGTATAGTTCACCGGCTGGACAAGGACACCAGCGGAGTTCTCGTCGTGGCGAGGACGGACGAAGCCTATCTGGACTTGAAAAGCCAGTTCAAAAATAGGGAGGTAGAAAAAGAGTACCTTGCCATAGTCGACGGCCAGTTCGACGAGAAGAGCGGCTTGATCGACGCCCCGGTCGGAAGGAGCAACAAGGACAAGACCAAAATGAAGGTTACACTTGGTGGAAAGGAGGCCAGAACTGAGTTTTCAGTGGTTGAAGAACTCGAGGACTCGACGCTTCTAAGAGTTAAACCAGTTACCGGGAGAACGCACCAGATAAGGATTCACCTGGACTATATCGGTCATAAGATCCTGGGAGACTCTTATTACGGGGGACCTCCGGCCGAAAGATTAATGCTTCACGCCAGTCGCTTAACCGTAAGACACCCCGATAAAGGTACTAACCTGGTTCTGGAAGCACCCCTGCCGGATGAGTTCAAAAATCTTCTTCCCGACTAATTACTCTCCTTGGTGCGAGAGATTTGCCCCTCCACACCCATCCGAAAATAGACAAAAGCAGAGATAAACGAAGTCGCTATTCCCACGTAAATCAGATGAACCGCAAAAGGTAGCCGGAAATAAACGAAAATAAGCCCAACTGAGAGCAGCGCCGAACTCGCCTTGCCCCAGAAGTTCGCCTGAATGACTTCACCCCGATATCGATACATGACCCCTCCGCCCAGTATCAGGGCAAAATAGGGTAAGAGAAGCAAAAAGAAAGCAAATACGGGGATCCTCTCAGCCCAGGCGAAGTAGCCAAACAACGCGAGAAAAAGTGACTTGTCCGCCAACGGATCAAGAACTTGACCCAGATTGGTAATCTGATTCATCCTCCGAGCTACCAGCCCGTCTACCAGGTCCGAAACTAGAGCGGCCGTTAAAAACCCCAGGGCCCACAAATCACATCCCTTGACCAATGCACCAATAATAAAGGGCACCAAAACCAACCTGATAGACGTTATAAAGTTCGCGAGATTCATCACCGGGAATAATAACTATAGCCCTTCCTTATTGCAACAGGCGAACGTTTGCTCCCCATAGTCATTTTAGTTAATATTAGAGATACAAAAACTCAGTTCTTTCACCAATATCTGAAATCAAGGCGGAAATACATGAACAGTGGCTTAATTTTACGCTTATACCCTCTACCTATTCCCTGGCTGTCGTGAAAGAACTGAGAAAAAACAAACCGGGAGCTATAAACTATGATACTGAACGACGAAGAGATAGCTGAGGTAAAACCGGTCACCCCGTTCATCGAGGAGTTACGGACCGACAAAAAGATAAGTTTCGGGCTGGGATCTTTCGGCTACGACATTAGAATCGACGAAGAATTCCGGATTTTTACCGACGTCCACTCAACCGAAATAAACCCGAAAAAATTCAACGAAGACGCCTTTGTCAAGGTAAAAGGCGATAGCTGCCTGATTCCCCCGAATTCTTTCTGCCTGGGGAAATCCCTCGAGAAGTTCAACATGCCCGACGACCTATTCGGCCTGGTAGTGGGAAAGAGCACCTACGCGAGATGCGGGATAATCGTAAATATGACGCCAATAGAACCGGGATGGAAGGGCTATTTAACCATCGAGATTTCCAACACCACCCCCCTGCCGGCAAGAATCTACGCCAACGAAGGAATAGCTCAGGTAGTATTTTTCCGGGGCGAGAGGCCCAAAACCACGTACGGGGACAGAAGCGGAAAGTACCAGGACCAGAAAGGAATAGAGGTAGCGAAAATATGAAAATAGAACTCGTTCGCAGTACTGAGAATCCGGAATCCATGATCGCCCGGGCGGCAAGAATATCCCATCAATCTCCCGACCAGGAAGGTGATTACACGACTGAGGAGGATCGAGAACTGATTAGAAAGCTCCGGAACTGGGGACACTGGTCTCCCTTCGAATTCGCAAGCGCCACGTTTCACGTAGAAGGGATAAGTCGGAGTTGTCTCGCCCAACTAACGAGGCACAGGCTCGCTAGCTTCATGGTTCGATCCATGCGCTACGTAAAACAGAACCCGGAAGAAGTCGTGATTCCCGACTCCGTCGAGGAAGCCGGGCTCGCCCGGGAGTACAGGAAGGGAATAACTGAGAGTCACGATTTATACCAGAAGGCCATTGACGCCGGGGTGCCAAAGGAAGATGCCCGATTCCTGCTTCCGATAGGTAGTAAAACGTCCCTCTATCTAAAGGCAAACTTCAGGGAATTCCGTCACATAATTGATCTGAGGGGAAGCGAGGAAGCCCAGTGGGAAATCAGGGATCTGGCAAACGAGTTACTCTCCCGACTCGCCAAACTGGCTCCGGCGGTTTTCGAAGACCTGGAAGGGAATAACTAAACCAGGTAGCTATGAGAAGCTAATAACTCCTCGAGGAAACCTTTTACCGGTTAATAAGACCCATGAGATATTGCAGAATTTCGTCAAATCCGTTATAACGGGTGTTGTAGGGATGTTAATTGTCCTGGGAAGACTAGTATTCCAGAAGTTAGCTACCAAAGTCCATACATTAAATTCAAGATAGTATTCGAAACAGTCTAGTTTGACGCGGGAGGATTCGGTGAAAGAACTCCACATTAGCGACGATCTCGATTTTAGCCTCGACGAAATTATCGGTAAATGTATTGGAATACTGGGAATTAGAGGTTCCGGAAAGTCCAACACCGCGGGAGTCATATTCGAAGAACTCCTGAAACACAACTATCCCTTAACAGTAGTGGATATAGACGGAGAGTACTTTGGCCTCAAGGAAGAATACGAGCTGCTGGTGATTGGAGAGGGTAAGAACGTAGACATAACGATCGAACCCGAAGACGCACCTCAGGTCGCGGAGATCAGCCTTAAACAGAGCATTCCCGTAATTTTGGATCTTAGCGGTTACCTCAAGGAAGAACAGCGAAAGATGCTCAAACACTATTTCACCGCGCTCTGGAACTGGGCTGGCAAGCTGCGTAAACCATACATGATAGGGATAGAAGAATCTCACGAATTTATTCCCCAGGGGAAGAAAAGCGAATTGAAGGAAATAATAACCCGTCTTTCACTGAGGGGACGGAAGAGAGGACTGGGAGCGGTAATCATCTCCCAGCGGAGCGCTAAGGTCGAAAAAGACGTACTTACCCAGGCCGGAATGTTGTTTCTCCACAGGGTGGTCCACGAAGCGGACATGAAGGTTTACAACGACCTCCTGCCCTGGAAAAAGGGGCAAGTAAGGGAAAAAGTTAACCAACTCGATACCGGGGATTGCATATACCTGGACGAAAAAACGACGAAACAGATCTACGTTCGGGAGAGGTCGACGTTTCACGCCGGATTCACTCCCTCTCTGGATAAAGTTGAAACGCCTCAGCTAAAACAGGTCGGGGAGAGCATAATAGAGGCGATAGAAGAAGCCAAAAAAAGGGGCGAAAGAAAGAAGAGCAGGGTGGACGAACTTGAAGACCGGGTGGAAGAGCTCCAGGAAGAACTTTCGGATAAGACCGAAAAAGTCAAAGAGCTCAAGCGGACGGCAGAAACCCTCGGTTATATAGAAGTAGATCTCGATCCTCCCGATCTCCCAAAGGTACACAGAGTGTCCAAGGCGGTTATCGAGTCGTTAGAGCTCGCCGACGTATTAAAAGAAGGAGAACAAGGAGAGGCAATGAGGGCGGTAACCGAAACACTGGCCGAGTCCCAGGAAAAGAAATCTCGGACGGAGGGGAACGACAATATCGACAGGGTAGAGAGAAACCTCCCGGATTTCGAGGCATCGGAAGAGGATGAAGACAGGGGCAAGGCCAAGACGTTCGGACTGCCGTACGACGGAGAGGGGGCGGCCGAAGAAGTCGACGACCAGTCCGACCAAAAGGAAGCCGAAGAATCAGACTTTGAGCAATTACCGTCGGCAATAAAACAGGAAACGAACTACGTCGTAAAGAAAACAAAACGATTACCGAGGCTTCAGCGGGAGATTCTGGGCTTCCTCGTAGCTCATCGACCGCACTCGTACAGCGTCGACCAGATAAGCGCCTGGTTGAAGAAACCCACTGGGTTGCTCCTTTCGAAAAGGCCGACTGAACTGCTTGACCTCAGATTAATCATTAGAGAGAATAAATCCACAGGCCTACATTATCGGGCTAATTTGAAAGGTTTCGTCGAACGGGAGTTCTCGATATACGAACCCGACTTGGGTTCGAGAGAAAAACACCTGATTATATCCAAGCTGAAGCGGGAATTTACAAAGGGTATTTCCAAGAAAAAATCAACCGAGCCCGGGAAGGAAAACAAGGAGGACAAGATAAAGTTGACCGACCAACCGGGTAATAAATTCAAAGACGGAAATCTCTACGACAGAGATCTCTCGGTTAATCGGAATAAAAGGTGAATTCCTGACTCTTGCATTAGTTTCAATTAGCTTATAAATTTATTAGAGGAAAATCTGATAAAAAACTTGAGAAGTAGTCTGGAGCCCCGTAGAATTGGGATTTGTAATGGTATTGGCAGAAAAGAAACGTGGGAGTATCGTCTCCCGCCAAACATTTATAGTTTTTTTATACCAAAAGGAGGTCCTTAGATGAACAAAGGCGAGTTAGTCGACAGTATCTACCGTAACTCGGACTGTACAAAGCAGGAATGTCGAGAGATGGTGAACCACATGGTGGAAGTCATTACGGACGAGGTAGCCAAAGGAGAGGAAGTTAGGTTGGTGAACTTCGGTACGTTCAAACCAAACCCCCGGAAATCAACCGTCAAACGCCACCCCCAGACGGGCGAAAAAATTAACGTACCGAGCAAGGTAACGCCTAAATTCTCACCGGGTAAAGGCTTTACGGAGAAAGTTCAGAGTAACCTGGAGGCGACGAAGGACGGAGAAGGTTATAGCAAGAAGTAAATTCCTTTTAAGCTTCATAAAAACCGCCCGAGAACATTTCCGGAACTGGAGAGCTAGTGATGTCACAGCTGGATGAGCTATTAGAGAAAATCCAGGATTTGAGGAAGGAGTCCAGATCCAAACTAGAAGAGGTAGAGTCGCTTCAGGAGTGCGAAGAGTTAAGGGTTAGATATCTGGGGAGAAACGGGGAAGTCCAGGCGCTATTCGACGAGCTTGGGAAGCTTCCCGACGAAGACAAGGCAAAAGCCGGCAAGGGAATTAATAAGCTTAAATCTAACCTCAAAGAGGAAATAGAGGAGAAAAAAGAAAGGTTCATCCAGCGGGAAAAGGAAAAACAGCTACAACAAGAAGGGATTGACGTAACGTTACCAGGGAGAAGGCGAGGCCTCGGAAAACGCCACGTGATAACTCAGGTCAACGACGACCTTACAAAGATCTTCAAACGAATGGGCTTCTCCCTGGCTCTGGGCCCCGAGATAGAGTCCGATTATTACAACTTCGAGGCCCTAAACATTCCCGAACTGCATCCCGCTCGAGACGAATGGGATTCGCTGTACGTTGACGACGAAAATCTCCTCCGGACTCACACCTCTCCCGTTCAAATAAGGGAAATGGAGGATCAAGATCCTCCCGTAAAGATAATTTGTCCCGGTAAATGCTACCGGAGAGACACTCCTGACGCGACTCACTATCCCGTCTTTCACCAGGTCGAACTCCTCTGGGTCGACAAAAACCTGACTTTTGCAAATCTAAAATACATAATTAGGTCCTTTGTTGAAGAGTTCTTCGGACCGGAATTCTCCATGAGATTCAGGGCCGATTATTTCCCCTTTACCGAGCCGAGTGCCGAAGTGGACGTCATGCGCCCGGACGGCGATGACTGGCTGGAGATAATGGGCTCCGGCATGGTCGATCCAAACGTGCTGGAAGCAGTGGACTACGACCCCGAGACCTACCAGGGTTTCGCGCTGGGTCTGGGAGTGGAAAGAATGGCTATGCTGAAGTACGGAATAGACGACATCAGGCTATTTTATCGGAACGATCTCCGGTTTCTGGATCAGTTTTAGGTCCTAGATTATTTATTCTACCGTTACGCTCTTCGCCAAATTCCTGGGCTGATCTACGTCTGTTCCTCTCAGCACGGCTATGTGATAGGCAAGTAGCTGAAGTGGAACGGTAAATATGAGCGGGGTCAAAACTTTATCGGCGCGGGGCAGATGAATTAATTCGTCCGCAATGCTTTTCGTATCCTCGGTCAGCTCGTCAGTAAAGACAATTATCTTTCCTTTTCTCGCTCGGACCTCTTCTATATTGGAATAGACCTTGTCGTAAACGGAATTCTTTGTTATCAGGGCGACCACGGGCATATTTTCGTCGATCAGCGCAATCGGCCCGTGCTTGAGCTCCCCGGCCGGATAGCCCTCGGCGTGAATATAGGATATCTCCTTAAGCTTTAACGCTCCCTCCAGTGCTACGGGATAGAGAACGTCCCGACCCAGGAACAGGAAGTCGTCCTTCTCGTAGAATACTTCGGCAAGCTCCTGTATTCGATCCACGTTTTCAAGCTGTTCCCGCAGTAATCCCGGAGCACGATTCAGTTTCTCCGCCTCTCTTTCCGCCTCAGAAGGAGTAATCGACCCTCTAAGCCGAGCAATCTCTAACCCCAGAAGTGCTAGGGCAACCAGTTGAGACGTAAACGCCTTCGTAGAGGCAACGCCGATCTCCGGGCCGGCGTGGGTATATAGGACCGCGTCCGACCTCCTCGTAACGGTTGACCCCAGAACGTTGACCACGGAAGCAACGGTGGCGTCGTTCTCCCGGGCCTTTTCCAGACCCGCCAGTGTATCGGCAGTTTCTCCGGACTGAGTTACCCCAATCACGAGCGAGTCGGCGTCGAGGGGCGGATTTCGATAGCGAAATTCGGAACCGAGTTCGACCTCTATCGGCACGTCCAGGTACTCCTCCCAGACGTACTTCGCAACCCTCCCCGCGTAACTCGACGTACCACAGGCGACTATAAAGATCTTATTCGCTTTCGATACTTTTTCTTCCTTCAGCTCCCCCTCGTCCATCCTGAGTCCCCCGTCGGAGAAGTTTCTCCCCCTCAGGGTATCTCCCACGGCCTCGGGTTGTTCGTTTATCTCTTTCAACATGAAATGCTTGTAGCCTTCCTTTTTCGCCGCCACGGGATTCCAATCTATTCTTCTCGGCTCTACTTCGACCTCGTTCCCCTGAAAATCCGTTACTTCTATACCGGATTCCGTCAGGGAGACTATCTGATTGTCCTCCAGATAAATTATATCCCTCGTGTAATCGAGTATGGCCGGTATGTCAGAAGCAATCAGTTCTTCGGTTTCGGTAGACCCGACCACCAGAGGACTTCCCCGTCGGGCCCCGACTATTTTGCCCGGTTCCTCCTCACTAACCACTGCAATGGCAAACGTCCCCTCGACCTCGTCGATAGCGGAGCGTACCTTTTGCTCCAGCGGTCCTTCCCTATCTTCTACCAGATGGATAAGTACTTCCGTATCCGTATCGGATTTAAACACGTGACCTTTTGATTCCAGGTCTTCTCTTAGTTTTCGGTGATTTTCAATTATCCCGTTGTGGACGAGGCCGTAATTATCGTTACACCCGCGATGAGGATGAGCGTTCACGTCGTTGGGTTCTCCGTGAGTCGCCCATCTCGTATGCCCGATCCCGACCTTGCCCTGTTTCGGGGACTTCACCAGGGCCTCTTCCAGGGAAGTAATCTT
>JBDGQU010000077.1:0-4693 GCA_042218715.1 Bipolaricaulia bacterium
GGTATTTCCGTGGATGCGAATATAATCATATTTGAAAGGATAAAAGAGGAATTGGCCAGTGGAAAATCAGGTGTACCTTCGATAAGAGACGGATTCAAGAAGTCACTCTCGACGGTAATTGATGCCAACTTAACCACGCTGGCAACGGCACTAATTCTGATGTACTTCGGAACGGGACCAGTTAGAGGATTTGCAATCACTTTAACAATTGGGATAATCGGAAGCCTCTTCTGTGCCCTATTCGTGTCCCGGTTCCTTTTGGAAGAAACATGGTTCAAAGACAAGGTAGCACTCAGAGGCACTTGAAATCTACGCTCTCAATACCCCGTCCTTTTAACAGGGCGGGGTTTGTACATACCCTAACCACTGTGACGGTCTCAGCTAGTTTCAACGGCCAGGTATTTAAGTTTTCATAGAGCCTGATTTTCCATATGAGCTTTCACAAACGTTGAAATCCAACCGGACTCTATTCTAATTTGATGTCTTTTGGTTAGCCGATCGGAAGTCAAGGACCCCGCCCCAAGGGACGGGGCTTGTAGAAAAACAACCGGCCGGTTCAGCCCCGCAGAAGCTACGGGGCTTTCTCGGCATGTGTTGGTAATACGAACGACCTTGACCGTTAAAGGGCTGATGAGATTTGATTAAAGTTAAATTAATAATATTTTTTTCATTCAAGGACAGTCTCGACAACGGAGGAGAAATTTCTGTGGAGGTTCCCGATAAGGCTAACGTGAAAAAAGTTTTGATGAAGGTTAGCGAAAAGTTTCCAGAGATCGAGCCTAAATTATTAGAAGAATCGGGTGAACTAAAGAGATTTATCCAGATTCGGTTGAACCAGAGCAACATTGAGAGACTCGAGGGATTAGAAACCAGGGTAAAAGAAGGTGACGAGCTTCTGATTCTTCCTAAGCTTGGTGGTGGCTGAAAACAAAAGGAGCAAGAAACTAAGTAGCTTCACTCTTTGCAATTTTATGTGCTTGCCTGAGAGGTTCCGGAAGCTTATATGTTGAAATTCTCCTGGTTAAGTCCCCTGCTTCTTCGAGACTAACCCTGTTACCAATTGAGACGTATATCGGGTTAGCCCTTTCAGTAGTTTTAAGCTCTAACCCTATATTTTCCCCATCCAGCTTTACCTCCCTTGCTTGCCCCCGGCTCAACTCTCCGTTCTCCGTTTTTCCGCATAGAAGATTCTTTGCAACTCCTATAGTAGGATGATCTAATACGACACCAAGGTGTGTAGCAAGCCCAGCTCCCCGGGGATGGAGCAGACCATTCCCATCGACAAAAATTACGTCCGCCCACGGTCGTTCTCCCCGAACACGTTCCAACAGTCTCCGGAGTATCGGTAGTTCCCTAAAAGCAAGGTAACCCGGAATATAAGGAAACTTTACCCTTTCCTCACTAATTGTCTCCCGATAACGAATTTCTTCCCCACTAACCTCCATCTCCACATACGCGCCAGCGATACCGTTTTTCCCGTACGATACGTCAACTCCAGCTACTGACTCCTGACTATCCAGTCGTTCTTCCTCGGCCAATCCTTTTAAGTAATTCTGAATTCTTCTTAGTCGTGGTAAAGGAGCTTCTATTTCGAATTCATTATATCTAACTTCGGAAAAGTTCTTTATCCTACCGTTTTCTACTTCTATCCCTTCTCTTTTCATCCTGGTTATCTTTTCCTCTCTACCGCCCGGAGCACTGTATTTTCCGACCTCCCCATTAGAATAAACTACGCGCCAGCAGGGATATTTCTCCGGCTCCTGATTACTCGCCATTACAGTGCCTACTGCTCGGGCTGCGGCTCCGTCTCCTAGTGCTAATGCTATATCCTTATAGGAAGTGACCATACCTTTGGGTATCTGAACCAGCAGGTCAAGAATCCGTTGCTTGAGATCCGGTACTTCGGTTAAATCATGAGTTTCCATAGGTATTACCAACTCCTCCCCTTGAACCACTTTTTCTTTACAATTCCTAATTTCTCGGTCGAAACTCACTTATCCAGTTAAGAAAATAACGCCTCCTATTTCACTAATTTTACCCGACTCTTTCACCCCAGTCGTAGTTTAGAGCCCGTTATTCCATCTCTGCCGCTTGCCTGGCTCCCGGGATTTCGGTCGAGGTCTAATAATTTCCTTTTTCGATCACCCGGTTGAATCCCTCTCGATGAAATTTTATCGGTATGGAGCCACCATAGATAATCCGGTCGTGAAAAAACCTGTCACTATAATCTCCACCCATTCGTTGCTTAACGTGGTCTCTCAGAGAATCTATCTTGTGTTTACCGAGTAGATAACTCAACTGGTACGAGGGATTCTGGGTATACCTCTTGACCTCCGCTTCGGCTGATTTCCTGTCCATATCCACTGTGTCGGCCATGTACTCTACACCTTCACTATAGGAAAATTTTCCCGTACTTAACTTCACGTCGGCAATTATCCTGGCGGCTCGCCACCGACGGTCCTTTAACTGAACCAATCTTGCCTCGGGAGTATCGTCAAATCCATAATCTTTCATCATTTCTTCGCAGTAATGAGCCCAGCCCTCAACGGTCTCAGTAGCGTGGGAGAGTAGGGCAAATAAATCGTCGGACTCTAAACTCGCTGACATCTGCAGGTGGTGACCCGGATATCCTTCGTGAACCGTCGTATTTCTAATTGTCCAAAATGCAAACCGGGATAAATCTTCTTCGTCCTCGGGAGGCGTAACAAGGTAGACGCCCTGGTTATCTTTGTCGTATTTTGCCGGCGATATGTAGGCTGCAAAGGGTATAATGTGCCTGAGGTACGAGGGCGTTTCCATTACCTTTATATTTTCGTTTTCGGGGATTGTAGCCAGGTTTTTCCGTTTCACGTAATCCCTTGACTCCTTAATCGCGGATTCGTACCACGACAGCGCCTTTGAAAAATCCTTCGGAGTATTATCTTTCACTTGATTCAGCGCATCCTTAACGCTGTAATCCTCGTTAATCCTCCTTGCGTACTTTTCCATTGAATTCCTGCTTTCCTCGAGGTACTTTTTCCCCAGCGACATGATTTCGTCAACCTCGTAGCCGAGTTTTTGCTTTTCCAGAAGTTTTCTGAATTTTCCCGGCCCAATGGCAAACTCTCTCCTGGAATTTGTGCCGATCTCATCCAACCAGTCGCCAAAATCATCTAAAGCTTTCCGTGCTTCTTTTACTACTTTCTTCAGTTGCTTCTCCTCGTTTTCTCCCAACTCGCTTTCGGCCGCAGTTCTTTTAACGACCTCGAGAAGACCGGGTAATTTCTCCAGCGACTCTCCGCTCATTTTTACCCATAGTTCCACGGGATCCTTTATTTGTTCTCGACTTGTTTCGAGAAACTCCGGAATTTGGCTGATTCTAGACCTCGCGCTTTTCAGCCTGGTCTCTATCGGGGCAAAATCCCTCTTTAATAAAGGTAAGAGGCTTGAACCAATTACCTGTGGTTGATCCGGGTTACTCTCCCAGAGACTCAATTCTTCTTGTTCAAAGAGCCGGAGGCCGAGAACGTGCTTTCCCACTTTTAACGAACTCTTTTCCTCCTGTCCTAACTTCTCCTCATCAAAACTTTCTAATTCCGACAACCAGCTTTTTAATTTAGAAATGGTTTCTTTTTTCGAAGCTCTGGTCCCATCGGGTAACTGGTCGTCATAGGTGTGTATACCCATATTCGTTGCCAAAATTGGATTATCTTTCATTAAATAATCGAACACTTCTTGTCTTAAACTATTAAATTCGGATTCCCGATCTTTAATTTCCATCAATTACCTCCTACTTTTCGAACCCTTTTGATATTATAGTGAGGGCTATGTTACGATTTTTATGAACTCGCGTTAAGAAATCCTAATACGGTTACGGCCGCTCCCACCGCTATTAAGCTAGAACTTAATAAGTTTGTCCCGCCCGCTCTGACAGTGGCCGACGGCTTTTCAGGCCCAGTCGGGAGTTCTTTAGAACCGTTCCTTACAAGGTTCATATAATAATTCCAGTTCCAGTTCGAACCTGGATCTCCTTTCGTTGACTTAATTTCCTCGTGTCCTACTATATGTTGTCTATCGATGGGGATTTCATAGAGTTCGCATAGATACCTGGTCAGAGCTGCCGAAGTATAATACTGTTCTCTGGTTGGGAAATTGGAATCGCTTACGTAACCTCCGTGCTCTATCCCAATAGAATTCTTATTCAGCACCCTGCTTTCATGCTTTTCACCGCTACCCAAAGGGGACGTCCCCGCATGCCAGGCAATTTTTCTGGCCGGAACTGATTTTACGACCTTCCCCGAGGCAGCAATAGTATAGTGAGCACTTCTTGGGTAATTTAGATCCGATGAACTAAAAGTATGGATCGCACTCTCCATTGAGCCCTGAACTGTATGGATCACTATATAATTTATTTCTTCGGCCGTCCGGGTTTCGCCATCGAAGTTACTCGGAGAAGCGGGGCAGTACTCCACAACGGGTATTCTTGTTAAGTCCAGAAAGCAGGAAGACCCCTCTCCCATCACGGGTAGAGACACAACAAATAAAAAAATCGAAAAATATACCGCTAGGCGAATTGTGGAAGATTTTCTATAACTCATACTTGTACTTAAGGTTAACCGTAACCTCGCTTCCTGGCAAATTAAATATTACCTAAGTCGTGCGATTCTCTCTCCAAAGACCGACTTCCAATTCAGTCTACAGGAAAAATCGTCCC
>JBDGQU010000078.1:0-1231 GCA_042218715.1 Bipolaricaulia bacterium
GTAAAGGGTTCTTGGCCACTCGGAGGTGACGGACGATGGTGAACCGCAAGGGTTCCTGGGTTTGGGAGTTGCAGATCGTGGCGACGGCCATTTCGGCGTAGCTTTTTTCGGTCATAATATTGCGGGGCTTCGGCTTCAGTTACCAGCTTAAGTTAGTAGACGTCTGTGTCCAGTTCCTTTTTTACTTCCTCTCTTTTATTGCAAAGCCAAGCAGCATGCTGTTCGTAGTCTGCAAGGAACTCTGCCGGCGCTTGAATTTCCAAACGCTTACCCTGAGGTGGTGAAGAGAAGAGGGAAACAACAGGACCGGAAACCTTTTCTGCCAAAATGTTGTAGAATTCCCCTTTTCTGTCGGTAACTCCGTTTATCACTGCTAGATGATAATTTCCCTGGAGTTCATTTTTATCTGCTTTCACAGTTGTAAAGGTGCTTTGACCTATTTTATGCTTTACTTTTGAGTACCCCTTGAGCTCAAAAGATGCTTTAGGGATACTGGGCAAATACTTAGTACAGCACTGTTTGAATCTATCTATTATAGGGTCATGCCTTGCCTGAACTGTAGTGTTTTGAACGATCAGCAGAATGTCGGAGGGATTGTTTCTGACTGCCTCTGTCAGTTTGTAAAGGATGATCCCATCGGCTAAAAGCGATTTGCCGTATCGTCGGTCTAATTGGAACTCCTTAAGTTTTCTAGTAAATTCTTCAGACGGGTCATAGTTTGATAAGCCGGCTCTTTTTAAGTCTCTTAAAATTTTTCCCTCTACCTCATTCACCGGCTTTTCGAGGGCAATCTTTGCAATCGCGCTTTGAAAGGGGCTCAGTTCGATACTGAAAGGGTCTGAGATAAATTTGGCAGGATTATCGGGAAGGGGTTTACTTTGGGTTGATCCTCCACCGGCTGGGTAGGCAACCAGGTAGGCGAAGTATTCTCCGGTGTCGGTTTCTTTTACGCAGACATTTTTGGATTTATTGTTTAGGAGGTTTCTGAGGCTACCTTGGCTCATTTGGTTCACGTACTCTAGGTAGCTGATATTTGGGGTGTACCCCTCCTTCACTATCTTTTCCACTTCTTCGGCGAGTTCGAATATGTTAGTCATGTTTTCCTCCAATAGGTCGTCTTCAATTTCTAACTTAGACTACTTAGTTCATCTTTGATTTTCAACCGCAATGCCTACCATCACCCGCTTGTACCACTTCGGTACCCGCTCGGGCCTTCCACCGGAAAGAATGT
>JBDGQU010000079.1:0-8005 GCA_042218715.1 Bipolaricaulia bacterium
ATTTTTGAGCAGAGGGTTGACAAAGCCTTCTCCGTTTATTAATAATTACTCTGTAAGTTAGTAAATATAAACTAACTAATTGAACGAAAGGTTTATTATGACAAGGAAAGATACTGATACAAGACAGAGAGAAATCATCGAGGCGACCCTGGAGCTGCTCGCGGAAAGCGGTACCCAAAACCTTACGACAGCTCACATTGCTGACCGAGTAGGAATCTCGGAGGCGGCTCTTTACCGACATTTTGACGGAAAGTATGACATAATAAGTTCCAGCATAGAATACGTCGGGGAACGGATGAGAACTGAGCTGGCAGAGATACCAACAGAAAAGTCGGCAAGAGAAAAGCTGAAGCGGGTGTTCTTTAGGCACCTGGAGTACATAGAAGAACACCCAGGGAACGCAAGGCTTCTTTTTTCCGATGACATCCATTTCGACGACGAACAGTTACGCGGGCTCCTCCGGGGCGTGGTAAAGGAGAGAAAAAAGTTTATTCAGGAGTTAGTTGAAGAGGGGCAAAACCAGGGAGTAATAAAGTTCGGGATGGCCCCCGAAGGGATAGCGCTTATGTTTATTGGTCTTATCCAGACAAATGTATTGCTGTGGTCCCTGTCCGGCAGAGATTATTCCTTAGCGCGGGACGGAGAAGAACTGTGGAAAGTATTTAGCCGGTCGGTTGAGGCTTAATTTTTTTATAATTACGATAGTGAATATTAACTAACAAGTTGGGAGTGTGGAGGAAAAGTAATGGACATCAGCCAGAAATTAACCGAATGGCTCGAGAACTTATCGGAAACAATAACTAATTTCCCAAAGACCACGATAATCGTCGTTTTGCTGGTGACTCTGTTTTTCGGGTTCTGGATTCCCGGTCTCGAAATTGACAACTCCGTTGACGATATGTTGCCCTCCTCTCATCCGGCAAAAAAGCTGTACGACGATGTTACGAAGACCTTTGGCGGGACGGATACGATAATAGTTGCCTACCGGGACGACGATATCTTTAGCAAAGAGACTCTCTCCAGGATCAACGAATTGACCAAAGAATTCAGCCAGGTCGAGGGAGTTGACGACGTCCAGAGCATAGCGAACGCTAAGAGGCTTGAGGGAAGTGGTGGGAGCCTGAAGGTGTCCGACCTGATTCCTGATCCTGGCGTTCAGCCAAAGGACATCCCGGCAATAGAGAACTACGTAAAGAACACCAAGACCCTAAAAGGGACGGTACTTTCTAACGACGGAAAATACGCCGGATTTCTCGTCGAATTATCGGAAAAGGCGTCCGATAGTGCCGTCTATGAAGCCTTGAACGAAGTTATTGCAGAGGAGGGAAACCCGAATAAATTCTATCTTGCCGGCGGTCCGGCAGTGAACGCGGAAATGACCTCGTCGATGAAAAGCGACCTCGTGACCCTAATCCCCATCGTAGTTGGCATCCTTGCTTTAATACTATACCTGACCCTCAGGACGGCTGGTGGGGTCTATATCCCCCTATCCGTCGTGGTGCTGAGTACGATCTGGACGGTTGGTCTGATGGCACTTACTGGAACGGAGATGTCGATGATCTCCACCACTTTACCTGTGATGTTAATAGCCATCGGGGTGGCTGATGCAATTCATATATTGAATGACTATTACCATAGACTGCAAAAAGGGAAGAAGCTGGACCAGGCAATAGATACCGTAATCAAACACATCGGCACGGCAATCGTCCTAACTAGCGTTACTACGGCCGTTGGTTTTCTTTCGTTAATCACGTCTCCCGTCAGTCAAGTAGGGGAATTTGGCCTATTCATTGGATTCGGGGTTATTGCCGCTTTGCTTATTTCCATTACCTGGATTCCCGCCCTGCTTTCCCTGACCGATCATGCTGAAGGTAAGAAGGATACTTCGAACGAAAAAGAGCCCGGAAAGGAAGGGAGTGAGACACTGGCAGGATTGGGAAGATTTGTGGTGGGGCACAAAACGCTCATTCTTATCGTGGGAATATTGATACTGGGGGTGGCTGCCTATGGAGCGACGCTGCTAACCGTAGAAACTAATACTCTTCGATTCTTCCGCCCGAACAGCGAGATAAGGGAGTCGACCGAGGTCATTGATAACAGCTTTGGCGGTTCGGAAAACCTATCGGTGGTGATAAATGGGGATATTAAGGATCCGACAGTGTTGAAGGGAATGCTTGAATTACAGAGACGACTGCAGAATATGAAAAAAATTGGCTATACCATGTCGATTGCAAACCTGGTAACCGAGATAAATGAAGCTTTAACAGGAAAAAGAGCCATTCCGGCAACTAAAAACGGGGTTTCTCAAGAGCTTTTACTCTACGAAATGTCGGGTGACTCGTCCGACTTCGAGTCGCTGGTTAACTACAACTACGATAAAGCAAGGATCAATGTTCGCATGTCTTCAGTTAGCAGCAGCAAATTAGAAGAAATAATAAACAGGGTAAGGAGAGAGGCAAAAGAAGTATCCGGGGAAGCATTTGACGTTAATATCACAGGTTCCAGCTACCTATTCAAGGTGCTGACGGATCTGCTCGTCCGGGGTCAGGTAATTAGCCTTTCGATCGCGCTGGTTGCGGTGGCAGTAATTGTTGGCCTCATCTTCCTGTCAGTTAAATTTGGCTTGCTCAGCACTATCCCACTCGGCTTCACGATTGGGGTGAACTTCGGTTTAATGGGACTGCTGGGGATACCACTGGACAATGCGACAACAATGCTGGCCAGTATAGCTATCGGGATCGGCGTCGACTACACGATACACTTTATCTCGCGCTACAAGCTCCAGCTGGACCAAGGGGAAAGCCCCGAATCCGCGGTTATAGCTGCTACGAGAACGACAGGGCAGGCAATCTTTTTCAACGCAATTGCCGTAGCCGTCGGATTTGGAGTTTTGCTTGCGTCGAGTTTTACTCCGATAGCGACGCTGGGGGCACTGGTGGCGTTAACCATGATACTGTCCGCCGGGTCGGCATTGACGTTGTTGCCCGCGGCTTTATTGTGGACTGAAGGTCGAGCTTAATTACACGTAAATTCACCTAGGAGTGATAAAAATGACAAAAACCGCTAAATTCGGTTCGATGCAGAAAAAGACTCTAATTGGTCTACTGGTACTTGTACTTCTGGCTTCAACTGGTGGTTTTGTCCTATCGGCCCAGGAACTCACCGGACCGGAAATTATCCAGAAGGTAGATAGCGCACCAACTCCGGAAACCATTAACGCAATCTTGACGATGAAACTTGTAAATAAAGAAGGTGAAGAAAAGATCAGAAAGCTAGAGGCCTGGAAAAGGGGTAACGAGAGCTCGGTCATGGTATTTCGGGCACCGGAAAACGTGGCTGGTACGGCTTTGTTAAAGACCGTTAACGAGAAAGGAGTGGAAAACACCTGGCTCTACCTTCCATCACTCGGAATAACCAAAAAAATGAGCCAGGAGGCAAGTAACAAAAAATTCATGGGGTCGGACTTCACCTATGACGATCTAGGGGCGAGGAATACCGACGAATATACCTACGAACTTCTCCGAGTGGAAAACTTGGCTGGAGAGAAAATATACGTAGTTGAAGGGGTAGCAAAAGACCCCGAGGTGACCGGATACAGCAAGATTCGATCCTGGATCAATGAAAAAAATTGGAAGCCGGAAAAAGTCGAGTATTACGATCTGGACGGGCAGTTGGTAAAAGTTCAGAGGAATTCCAGGATAGAAAATATTAAGGGTTTCTGGATCGTAAAAAAGATGACTATGGAAAACAAGCAAAGGGGAAGTAAAACCGTACTAACGTGGAAGGATTACAAGATAAATACCGAACTACCGGAGAATATATTTGACCCGGAGGCTTTACCGGAACTGGAAGAGGGGGAATAAATCATGTCCAGGCCAAAAAGTCAATATGGTTCAATAATAGCTGTCAGTTTGCTGTCCCTGGCTTTGGCGTTTACGTTTGCTTTAACCGTTCAGGGGGAAGACCAAAAAGGTGCTCAAGTAGCTTGGGAAAATATTTCGATTTTGATCATCGATCAAACCGGCAGTTTTGCTACCTCGATGCAGACGGAATTGCTGGCACGAAATCTGGTCGAGAAGCTATCCGCCGAAGTCCAGGCAAGAAAAGAGATTCCCGAAAAAACTAACGAGGGAGAGAGGTTCGGAGTGATCTTCATTATACCCAAAAGGGTCTCGCAGGTTTGGGTACTTACCGGGTTAGTGCCTTATAAAGTTCCGGAAGGGAAAAGGAAGGCGCTCGAGGGAGTTCAAAAGATCGCTAACAAAGTCTACAGACAGGAAGATTTTCCGAAAAGAGAAGTCGTCGGAATAATCGATGACCTCGCTCCGGCTGCTTATGCCAGTTACCTTAAAGGTTATGGCTGGCTTGGTAGACCGGGAAGTTAGCCATTCAAGGAGGAGAGTAGAACTTGAATGCAACGGCTCTAGTCGTAAACGGTTTTGCCATAATAGGGCTCCTGGTTTCTTTTGCCGGGGATAGGGAGAAATCGATTCAGGCACTGAAAGTAGCGGGAAAATTCTTCCTCAAGATGCTTCCCATGGTGCTTATCATTGTGGTAATAGTTGGTTTGCTCCTGGGGTTCGTTCCCCCGGAGGGGATTGAGAAATTCTTCGGGTCCCAGTCGGGGATACTGGGGGCGCTGATTATCGGGGGTGCGGGTGCAATCCTGCACATTCCCTCCCTTATTGCCTTTCCTCTCGCGGGTTCTTTGGTGGATAGTGGGGCTTCCATTACCTCCGCGGCGGCCTTTATCACGACGCTGACCATGATCGGAACCGTTTACCTGCCGGTAGAAATAAAGATACTCGGAAAGAAGTTCGCCCTCCTCAGGAACGGGTTAAGTTTTCTGGTCGCCATAGTAATTTCTCTGTTAATGGGGCTGATTTTATGAGCACTACTGATGAGGCCTTAAGTGAAGCTCAGGGAGAAGGTAAAACTGAGATGATCCGGGACTGGCTCATCCTCTTGGCCCTGGCTATAGGTGGGACCGTTCTTCTATCGTTTTTCCCTGCCAAGATCGAGCCCTCTCTATCCGTCGGGAAGAACTATCTGGTCGAAATGGCCTGGGTTCTACCGGCAGTGATGGTCATTATGGGGCTGTTCAAAGTCTGGATATCGAGGGATCTAGTTGTAAAGTACCTGGGGAAGGCCTCCGGCCTTAAAGGGGTTTTTATCGCCGCGCTTCTCGGCTCCACCCCCACCGGACCCCTGTATGTTGCATTTCCGCTGGCGGCAGCAATGTTTGACAAAGGAGCTCGGGTTATGAATGTCGTCGTTTTCCTTTCTGCCTGGGCCGCCATGAAGATCCCCCAGGAGATGATTGAAATACAGTTTATCGGGCTTGATTTCATGGCAACCAGGCTTGTGCTGACGCTCGTTTCGGTCTCGTTGATGGGTCTGTTTATGGAAAAAATTATCGAAAAGACCGGTTCGATGGAAGTTAAGAAAAATTTGTAATTTGGCCAATTGTAGGGAAGCAAAAATTCACAATATAGAGGTGTAAAAATGAAAGTAATAAGCATGGAGGATATCGAAGGAAAGACGAACAAGCGCGGTATTGAATCCAAACAACTTCTGAAAAACGATGACGTTCAAATCATGAATTTGAATCTCGAACCAGGCGACGAAGTCCCGCCCCACTCAGTTCCGGTCAACGTTTTCTTCTACGTTGTTTCGGGGAGTGGAACAATCGAAGTTGGCGGGAATAAGGCGGTAGTCGAGAAAAAAGATATCGTACCCTGTCCACCTGAGACGGAGATGTCCCTATACGCTGACCAAAAGGAAGTATTCTCCGTACTAAACGTAAAAACACCGAGCCTTTAAAGGTTAATATCTGCGGGTTTTTATTATCTTGTTTCTTGCTGGTCTTTAGAATCCCAAAATAGACCTCTCGAAGAATCGAACTTTGCCCATAGATAATACTTATTCATGGTACAGGTCTTAAACCCCTCAGGTATTTTAAATCATCTTACTTTAGCGCCAAGGTTTTCGCTAACTTATTGACAACTGGGTCTCGCTTTTTTGAAGTATGTAGTTGTTATTGTACAAGGGGTTTTTCTAAAAGCCTCGCCCGGAAGGGCGGGGTAATTGACTTCTTTTGGTTTTTATAGGCGTATTTCCTATGTTTCCTCAAAATGGCTCCCAATCTGAACGAAAAATGTAGTGCAACCTCCCTTCTCGGCTAGAGCTTGACACTCTTCGCATATCTTTTCGTCTTCGGGATCGGCATATCTGCGGTCGCTAAGCTGATCAGGTTTTTTCAACTCATCGAGCCTACCTAGTTCTTCGATATGTTCTCGGCAGAAATGGTAATGATTTTCCCCTTTTAGTTTTATAAACATCCAGATCACCTCCTTTTTCCGTTCGCATTATACAGCATAGGGTAAGATAGACAAAATCCGTCTTACCTAACCCCGCAATATAGGTTAGGCCGTGGTTTTAAAAAAGGCCAGGGACAGATAAGTCGGACGGCTTCGAAAAGGACGACGAACTCATCTAAAAGAGAAACTCTTCGATAATATAATTTTTACCGGCGAAATCCTACACTGGCCGGAGGGTGCCGGCAAACACCTGCCAGGCCAGGGCGCTTTTGGCAAATAAACTTAACAGTATATAAACCCGCTCCCCGTAGATATAATCTCCCCAGGACCTCCAACCTTTATATTGCAGGAACATATTCAGGGCAAATACATTGAAAAACAGGAAGATGGAGCCGAAGATTCCGTAAACGAAGTTCGGCACCGAGCCCGCCCCATACAGATATAATCCGATGGCGATCCAGGGGACTGCCCCGGCCAGACAGCCTAAATTAAAGGGGATCCAGTTTACGTCCTCTCCGGGATCGTTGAAGACTTCGGTAACCAGACCGAAAAGAATCATGGTGGCATTTATAGCGAATATTAGAATCAGGCTGGAAAGATCATACATCCCGGCTAGCATGGCTATTATCACTATCATAAGAGAGGAGCTTAACGCGTATTCGTACCATCGGGCCGGGTTTATGGACTTCTTAAGATTGCGCACGTACCAGTCGAAACCAAACGTCGCCAGATAAAAATGGGCCAGTGCAGAGATAAACAGAAACACAGCAACCAAAGGCCCGATTCGAATTTGCCAAGCCTGTTGTAAATTTTGGACGAGTTCCTCCGTTTGAGGATTGAAACGCAGATAAACCGTAGTTATGGGCAGAGAAAAGTCACTGCTCAGAATCCACATCAAAACGCCCTGAATTAGATGCAGCAGGCTCATGAACCCGTTGAAATATCTCAACCGTTTAAATCTGGCTTCTTCTTTATTTACTTCTTCGGCAACTTCTTCCATGGGAACCTCCTTAAAATACTTAAGTAGGTTTGAGAACGTCTAATGAGATATAAACTAAAACCTATCATTTCGGAACTCCAGAGAGATTCCTGAAATTTAACCCGTAAATATCCTTCGGTTTCTAGATGAAGTCCCGGTTTACCAAGATTTCAAACCATAGGTCGAGACCTAGGAAAACAGATGCTCTCTTAGTTTACCAAAAAATAAAATTGTGCAAAATATCCCGGGAACCCTCATCCGTTGGCCTTTTCGGTTAACCTGTTACGGAAATTTTAAATACCCTTGCCATATAGAGGTTTCCTCGATATACTCCAAGCTCTTCTAATAGAAAGAAAACAGGAGAATACTCCCCCAACAATTTGCCGAGGACCATACATGATACAAAAAATAGTTCAATGCTCTGCATTTTTTAATTTCCACGTTAAGGGAAACTTATTTTCCGAAGACAATTGATAGCAGAGACGGCTAAGATTGGTAGTAATAACCGGAACTCGGAAACTTTGTTTTTGGTTAAGTCTAAAGAGATTTAGGACCGAAGAGGGTCTACGCGGACATAACAGTATGCACCTTCATCTGAAGTACTTTCGTGAACCTTTTGTTTGACCTGTTCTACAATTTCATTTGCCTCTCTAACCGGAAGGTCAGTCTCAACCTCTATATGCATTCCCAGATGGATCTTCTCCGG
>JBDGQU010000008.1:0-1724 GCA_042218715.1 Bipolaricaulia bacterium
TTTTCCAAGTGGCAGTTTAAAGGGCACGAAACGGTATTTACCCTGTTACTTTTCGGAATGTTTATTCCGTACCAGATAATTCTTTTACCGCTATTCCAGACTCTCAGGAGATTAAACCTGTACGGGGGACTCCCGGGATTAATTCTGGCCCACGTAGTTTACGGCATTCCCATAACTACCTTGATATTCCGCAATTTCTACGCTCGCATTCCCGATTCTTTAGTGGAATCCGCCCAGATGGACGGCGCGGGCTTCTTTGGACTCTATTTCAAAGTCATGGTTCCCCTATCGATTCCCGGATTCGTCGTAGTGGCGATATGGCAGTTTACCCAGATCTGGAATGAATTCCTCTGGGGGATTACGCTCACTTCCCATTCGTCAAATCCGATTACCGTAGCGCTGGCGCAAATGGCCGGGGGGCAGGCTACCACCTGGAATATGCCAATGGCCGGTGCCATTCTCGCGGCCTTGCCTGTACTTCTGGTCTACATACTAATGGGAAGGTACTTCATTCGCGGCCTGCTCGCGGGATCGATCAAAGGTTAAAGAAAAACCATTAGGAGGTGGAGCTTTCGTGAATCAACTAGACAATGACGCTAAGTGGGGAATACTCGGAACGGCAAACATAGCGAGAAAAATGATGGTTCCCGGGTTAAGGGATTCGGAAAGTTCGAAGTTATCCGGCATCGCCTCCCGCGACCCGGCCAAAGCGGAAGAATTCGCCGATGAGTTCGGTGTACCGGAAATCTACGAGTCCTACGAGGATCTCCTGAGCGACCTCGAGATAAAATTCGTCTACATCCCGTTACCAAACCACCTTCACCACGAGTGGACGATAAAAGCAGCCCGGAAAGGAAAACACGTGCTGTGCGAGAAACCACTGGGGGTTAACGCGGAGGAAGTAAGGGAAATGTTCGAGGCCGCGGACGAGCAGGACGTGAAGTTAATGGAAGGTTTTATGTACCGATTTCACCCCCAGGTATTGAGGGTAAAAGAACTGATAGACCAAGGCAGAATTGGGACTCCGACCTTCTTTCGAGGGTCCTTTTCTTTCCCTCTCGTGAACCAGAATAGAGAGGACGATATCCGCTGGCAGGAGAAAATGGGGGGAGGAAGTTTGATGGATCTGGGTACTTATTCGGTAAATACTGTTCGTTACCTCTTCGGTGAGGAGCCGGAAAGGGTCGTTGCCAGAAGCTCCACTCACCCAGATCATTCTGCAGAAGCCGAAACGCAGGCAATTCTGGAATTCCCGGGTAATAAGTCAGCCATTTTGGATAGTAGCTTTCTCCTTAGTGACCGGGCGACCTACGAGATAGCGAGCGAAACCGGGAGAATCAAAGCTTCAAACACTTACGGCCCCGGACTGTATAACCGGTCAAACGTGGAAATAAAAGAAGGTAATTCAACGGTAATCGAAACACTGGAGGGCGTAAACGAATACGCTCGGGAAGTGGACGAACTAGTAAATGCGGCCAGGGAAGACGGAACACCCGCAATCACTCCGGAAGATAGTATTAACAACGCCAGGGTGTTGGATGCGATAGCTCGTTCGGCAAAATCGGGGAGCTGGACAGAAGTATAACAAACTCAGTTATTTCGCCACAAGTGTACTTAAACCTAAGTCATGCAATTCTCTCTCCTGAGACCAACTTCTAATTCAGTCTAAAGGAAAAAATAGTCCCTATTTGAGAAACTTAGTTATCTTCACCTATTAGGTGATA
>JBDGQU010000080.1:0-11166 GCA_042218715.1 Bipolaricaulia bacterium
GTTACAACTCCTTTGTGACAGAAGGGAATTGTAACCTGCTCGGTATTGCACTCTTGTCTTTAAGGGTGACACTTGGTTTCAGTATCTTAGATCGTTACATGACTATAACGCCCTCCTGCAGACGGACTATATGGAGTTTCAGCACCTTTTTCTCCCGAAGGAGATCGTTACTGCCGTTTGGGATGCCGGTCAGCGCGATCGCCGGCCGAGTTTCAGCACCTTTTTCTCCCGAAGGAGATCGTTACGATGTAAAGATGCCCCCACAGGAGTTCCTCGCCAACCAAGTTTCAGCACCTTTTTCTCCCGAAGGAGATCGTTACTTCGATTACGTCTCGGTGTACAAACCCAAATCTCTACAGTTTCAGCACCTTTTTCTCCCGAAGGAGATCGTTACGGGAACTCCAAGGCGGACTTTTCGCAACTCCGTCAGCAGTTTCAGCACCTTTTTCTCCCGAAGGAGATCGTTACTGGATCAGGTAGAGCAGGTACTCTTTAACCCGCCCGGTGTTTCAGCACCTTTTTCTCCCGAAGGAGATCGTTACTCACGCGCGGTGAGGGTCCGTATGATTTCTTTATAGTTTCAGCACCTTTTTCTCCCGAAGGAGATCGTTACGCGGGGCTTAACGAACGGTTCGTTATCCTGCCCGCTATTCTATGTTTCAGCACCTTTTTCTCCCGAAGGAGATCGTTACTTCGTGGTGTTGCTATGAACTTAAAAGAACTACACGAGTTTCAGCACCTTTTTCTCCCGAAGGAGATCGTTACCCCCTTAAAAACCAGATTGTTAACGAGTGGTTAATGGCCTGGTTTCAGCACCTTTTTCTCCCGAAGGAGATCGTTACGGGAAAAAGGAGACCGAAACCATCGACTTTCTAGCAGGGTTTCAGCACCTTTTTCTCCCGAAGGAGATCGTTACACTTAAGCAGTGGCTAGACACGCACGGCGTTCACTACAAGTTTCAGCACCTTTTTCTCCCGAAGGAGATCGTTACATGTATAGGTACGGCTGGGCACCACCCATACTCTAGTTTTTAGTTTCAGCACCTTTTTCTCCCGAAGGAGATCGTTACCTCAGTCCGTCGTCGACATCGTAAACGCTCTGCCGGCGGACCTTGTTTCAGCACCTTTTTCTCCCGAAGGAGATCGTTACCCGGCGAGGACTACACTTGCCGTATCGAGTTGCGCGCGAAAGGTTTCAGCACCTTTTTCTCCCGAAGGAGATCGTTACGATACATCAAATGATTCCGTTTCTAATAAAGGAACTGTTTCAGCACCTTTTTCTCCCGAAGGAGATCGTTACTTCGGAGTTATACCCTGTAATGGGAGACTTTGGAGTTTATAGTTTCAGCACCTTTTTCTCCCGAAGGAGATCGTTACATTGGCGAGCAGATTATGTGTTTCTTCTGCCCGTTCAGAGAGTTTCAGCACCTTTTTCTCCCGAAGGAGATCGTTACTCGGTACCAGCAGTTCTCTACGAGCCGGAAGTTTACGAGTTTCAGCACCTTTTTCTCCCGAAGGAGATCGTTACTTTCTAATCGTTGATAGCCCCGCCTTCGGGGCTTTTTTGTTTCAGCACCTTTTTCTCCCGAAGGAGATCGTTACCCTGGTCTGTGGTAAATCTCATGATAATGCTCCTCAAAGTGTTTCAGCACCTTTTTCTCCCGAAGGAGATCGTTACGAGTGTTTTAACAAAAAGGTATTCTTAACCTGTTTTAGAAAGTTTCAGCACCTTTTTCTCCCGAAGGAGATCGTTACTTCAATGTCTTGTTCAATCGCTTGACGCAATCGAGTTTCAGCACCTTTTTCTCCCGAAGGAGATCGTTACGTAGAGGTAGAGCTCTACCGGGACGGAAAAACTCTAGTCGTGTTTCAGCACCTTTTTCTCCCGAAGGAGATCGTTACTGGCTCCGAGCCAAGGGTCTTGAAGTTAACTCCCTAGAAGGTTTCAGCACCTTTTTCTCCCGAAGGAGATCGTTACATGGCTTGCCAGAGGGAGACTTTTTGCAAATGTTTGTTTCAGCACCTTTTTCTCCCGAAGGAGATCGTTACTAACGCTATTGGTGTAACAAAATGAAAAACTTGTTTCAGCACCTTTTTCTCCCGAAGGAGATCGTTACTGTTTATAACACCAATTGACAAATCTCAATTTTTCAATGAGTTTCAGCACCTTTTTCTCCCGAAGGAGATCGTTACTTTGAACATGGTATAGCCCTTTATATCGAACCTCTAGCGTTTCAGCACCTTTTTCTCCCGAAGGAGATCGTTACATAAGATAAAAGTAACTAAGACTGGCTCAGATCAATTTGTTTCAGCACCTTTTTCTCCCGAAGGAGATCGTTACATCACCTCGTTCTGCGCTCGAATTTACGGTTTGCGCGTTTCAGCACCTTTTTCTCCCGAAGGAGATCGTTACAGTACTCAGGAGGAATTCGACCTAGTAAGTTCTGGTGGGTTTCAGCACCTTTTTCTCCCGAAGGAGATCGTTACATGCGATGAGTTTCTCGACCAACGAATCCAGTTGGTCGGTTTCAGCACCTTTTTCTCCCGAAGGAGATCGTTACCCCTCTAATTTTAGCCCCTATGATGTGCGAATCTCAACCCGAGTTTCCGAGGGGGTCTTTTAAGCCATTTATCTATCATCAAATAATAATGTATCAAAATCCTAAAATTCGCAGTTGATGGAACACCGAGCGGGTAAACGAAAGAATGCGAGATAGCGCAATTGTTTGACCCGATCAGCTGATTTGAAACTGATTATCACAGTCAAAGTAAGTATTGATACTGATTAGGTAGGTAACGCGATCGCGCCTTTTGAATTTTATCTGTTAAACACGCGATCGCTGAACTGTTTTAGTAATTTCCCTCCTAAAAAGAGGTCTCAACCCGGTCGCCGCCCCCTGGATCTGCTGCCGCCAATACCGGAAGTTTCAGCACCTTTTCCTCCTAAAAAGAGGTCTCAACTGCGGGCTTTGAAATCCCCATTATCACTGCATTTTACATCGCGATCGCGCTACCCCCTCTTGATCTTGCTAAATTATACTGCCAAAACATAAATCAAATCGCTGAGATCCTTGCTGTGCCTGGTGCGCTACCGGTTATCCGCTACTAATTCATGAACGCCGGAACTAGCGGAACTTTTATCCAATCCGAAATCACTTCAGATTACAGAGCTACCCTGTCGCGCAATTCTCTGGTTAAAGAAAAGTATCTTGTCTTTCTTATTATCCTATCACTTGCCAAATACATTGGAATTCGTGAGAACGCAGGGTTTCTTCCACTGCCGGATCAAACACGGTTACTAAACAATGGTCTTCGTATTGACGCACGGCATATCCAGAAGGGCGAGTGTTGGCACGCCCACACCAGTCAGGCTTGTTATGATTGCTAGTGCTACAAACCCCGTGGACAATCTCCCGCCATTGTTCAGGATCGCCTTGCCAAATGCTATTTATCCCGCCGGCAATTTGTTGCGGTCGGTTAAATCGTTGATAATTGTATTCTTGGGCGAGGCTTTTCACGCGATCGTATAATCGTTTAATCAAGTCTGAGTGACTAATGTCGGGTTGGTTAGGGGTGTAAGTGAATTGACTGCCTCGGAATCCGCCGAAACTTTCCAGTTTATGGGGCGGTCGTCGCCAACCCGGACCTAATCCGCCCAAACGGCTGCTTAATTCTAATAAATCTCCAATTAAATCTTGTAATTCATCATTGCAATCGACAGGAATTTTCCAGACAGAATGGGCGTATTGCGCGGGAATATTGGTGTATCCTTGTTGGTCGCCTTGATTTTGAATCGTGCGGCCAATGGGATGTAAATAGCTAGTTAAAACCAACCGTGCTGGGCATCCTAACCCGCCAAAAATTCGATTCGTTAATTGTTCGGCTTGATCGCGAGTTAACCATGCTAGGGCGAGACGAGTAAAATAATTGCGGAGATTGGCGCGTAAAACTTGCGGATTCCAGCGATATTGCCCAGTTTGGTTTTCATTAGGTTGATGAGGTTGTATGCAGGGCTTCATGCCGGTGAGTTGAATTTCCCATTTCCCATCGGGAATGCTTCTGGCTAGCCGACCGAACCCAGAGGCAGTGCCGCGACCAATCCCTCGTTCCTCAAGAAATTGATTGACTCGTTTTTTAACCCACTCTTTTTGATCATTACTCGGAGTCGGTTTGATAATAATGTGAAGGTCAAACCTATCTGCTGCATCGGGATTGGGAGGATGTTTCGGGGCAACTTGCCACTGGATGCCTAATAGGTTATTGCCTTGGTCAAATACCTGCCATGATTGTTGCGGATTAAGCGGATAGGGTTTTAATCTTTTCAAGAGGATAGTTTCAAACCGGATTTTTCGGGGTTGCCAAGATTGCTGATCCTTGCTGGTTAAACTGGACCAAAACTGCTGTTCCTCACTGGAAACCTGAGAAAAGTTATCTCGCAACCAACTCAAAAATGCGCCTCTGGTACTGGAACCAGGAATACAAGGGACGCCACTAATTTGGGCAGGAAGCGTATCTCCTTCCGGCAAGCTGCCGCCTCCTACCTGAATGGGGCTAAGTACTCGCAGACGATTGATTTTAACGGTATAGTTTTTTGGGGAAGGAGGATAATAAGTACCGCTCCAAGCACCAAAAACTTCTTTGTTCTCGGGATGACTGGTAATATCGCTGGTTTGGGGAGTCCAACCCTTTTCTCTTTCTTCGTCTACTTGATACCATCTTGGCAAGGTTTCGGGTAATAGTGCCATAATACCGGTTTCCTTAAACCTCACTGTTGTTTTCTTGGGCATCATCGATGCGCATCGTCCAAAATTGGATCGTTTCCGCAATTTCCATGAGTAAATCGGTGAGTAGGATTTGTTGTTTAAAGCCCAATTGGCTAAAACGTTCTTGGAATTGTTGAGTGGTCATGTCGGCTTTGATATTGAGTTCTTTGCCTAGAATGTTACACAGCACCACTCGTGCCACGCCCCAAGCAAAATAACTGCGTTGTTCTTCATTGCCTTGATCGGAACTCGGAACATGACCCCCTAATAATTGGGGCGAACGAGACATGGCCCAAAAGCGTTCTACTCCCCAAGTAGCAACATAATCAGCAATGCCGCTGGCTTTGCCTTTCCAATTTTCCAATTGTTGTTGTCCCGGTTGTAGGTATTGGAATACTTGTTTATCTAAGTCGTAGCCTTGAACTGCCATTGGTTACTCTCCTATTGGTGAAATTGCAATGCGCCCATAGCCAACACTCCATAAACCGCCGAGGTAATGCTCACCTTGCAAGAAATCTTCCCAATCTTGGGTGTTTTGAACATTTCCTCGGGTGGTCCAGTTCATTAAAAACACTGCCCCTGGCGGGAATCCTTCGACGCCAAACAAGTTGTTGACTAAGTTGCCATTTTCATCGGGTTCATCCCGCAAACTGACCCTAGGCTGGCGTACCAATCCCATATCCACAAACAGGTTAATGCTTTCATCGGGAACAATAATGCGTCTGTCCTCTGGAACATCAGCAGGCGCGGGCAAAGGATTTTCATAATATTGCACCTGGGTTAGCTTTAACCAACGTAGATAGACCGTTCTTTGATCTAATTCCTGTTCGGTGATGTAAACTTGTTCCTTATTTGGAAAATTAAGGGGATTTTGATTGGATAACGTTTGGAAGCGATTGAGCCAGCTTGGGCAACTAATCCACCAATTACCGTAGCCTAAAACATTGACGGGCCACCAAACGGGCCATCCCCAACCCAGCGAAATAGAACCGGGAGAAATCTCTTCGTCTTTGCCGCCAAACCAGTTGACGACTAAATTGTCATTTAATTCTTCTTCAGCGTGTTCGCGCAATGCCCCGCGCAAAGAACTGCCCGGAATCGCCGGGGTGCGATCGCTGAGGCGATAAATCGGGTTGTTATTGCCGCGGCTGCTGCTATCGGCACCGCCGATGTGAACCGGTTCGCGACAAACTAACCATTGAATTGTCATCTTGAATCACTCCTCAAATAACCATAAATGTCCGTAACCTAAAGCATGACGATAATAGGGATCCTGGAGAGGTCCTGATTGCGTCACTGGCGATTCCCCATCCCAGAGATAAACAGCCCCTGCCGGGGTTAACCATTCCCCTGGAGTTAAGGTGCGAACTTGCTGTTCGGGATGATTGCGGTCGGGAACCGTTTTCCAAGATTGCCAAGGAACGGGAGAATCCGCCGCGTAGCCTTTAATGGGGAAATTGGGAAAGGGAACTGACGTTTTTGCCGATTGATGTTCCCACAAGGCACCGGTTAACAACACTGCCCCTGTGGGATTTTCGCAAGACTCGCCCAACCAATCCCACTGGCGTTTTAGGGGCTTGATTATGACTGGGGTGCCGCCTGCCCCTAACGCACTTTCAGTTGGGGGTTCATAGTCGCCAATAATTTTGACCGCGATCGCGCAATCAACTTGTAATAAGGTGGTTTGTTCGGCAAAAAAGCCTGCTTCTTCTGCAACTTGGTAATTTTCCCGACGGTTATGGGATAAGGTCAAGGTTTCCCAAGGCAACGATACTAACCGAGGATTTTCCCATTTTCCGGCTTGCCAAAAACTGCGAAAATCATTGGCTCGCATGAGGTATTGTCCGCCGATGACTTCCACTTCTTTCCCTTCATGTTCGGGACGCACTTGCCATCCTTTTTGGGAATATCTCATGCGGTAAATATCACTAGGGATTTTTTGTTCTTTGAGATCGCTAGTGGTATAAACCGGGAGGGGCAGCGGCAAATATAAGTCTCTTCCAAAGGTGTAGAAAGGACCCCACATTTGACAATCGTTGGGCAATCCTAGACATCCAGCCAGTTGATGGCCGTTGGGGGGCCAACGACACCCTACCAATCCGCTGTTTTGCCCCACAGGGGTTAGATTTCCCAGTGTAATCGGCGCACTGGGATAAATGGCATACCATCCGGTCATATAACCTCCTTAGCCGGTTAACTGTTCAAGCAACTGGGCGCGATCGCGCTCTTGACGGGTTAAAAATGCCCGAACCGCAATCCAATTCCGCCACCAAGACCAACTTCCAATAACCTGACGCAGGTCTCTGTTTCTGCCAACAATGGCTTCTACCTGTTCCCATCGCAGGGAAAGTCCCACACTTGCCCACAGGGTATTCAGCAAATCTTTCACTGTGGCGGGGGAGTTTTCTTGTTCAATGCGGGTACTCTCCAGATAAGACAGGAGTTTCTCCCAACGGTTGAGATCCGTTTTTTCCTCAGTATTGGGTTCCAACTCCATTAACAAATGCCAAAGAGGCCAAGGACACACCCATTCCAGGGTTTGCCCGCTATTAAACAGAACTTTCACACAAACGCGATCGCGCCCTTGTTTTTTCGCCTTCTTATAAGCTTCATCCAATCCGCGATGCCACAAAGATTGCGGAATCCGTCGTTGGGCAATGACAACTCCCAAACTGAAGCTCATTTTTTGACCGGGGATGGGATACACCTCCCCTTGGTAATCGCTCCAACCATCCTCAGAGTTGGGCAAAGGTTTTGTCAAGTCCGAAGCTTGACCTAACCAGAGTTTGTGCAGTTGACTGCTTAAGGGAACTGTATCGGTAATAGGACCAATGATGAGGAAGTCATCCCCGCCGGCAAAGATCACTTTACTGTTATATTGTTCTTCGCTGAGACGATACAACAGTCCATTCCAATAGCGGAACAGAACCGATAAATCCAACAGATGGGGCAACTCAACCTGGCGCGGTTGCTTGGGAACTTGCGGCGCTTCAATATTGAGGTGGTATTGGTCGATGGTTTCTTGAGAAGGATGCCACTGTTGCCAGGGCAGATTTTTCTGTTCATACTGCCTTCCTGATAACCATTCCCCAATTTGATCGCCATCGCCGCGCCAACCGACAGTCCACTCAATCGCGCTTTCCCATCCTTTGGGCACTTCTTCTTCCCATAACTCTTGATCTTCCTCATTGGCCGCCGCTTCTTTTATATTGCGCCGTTCCAATACACGGGGATGGATGTAGCCGGTTTGTTCATCCACTTGGGGCATTCCCCACTGTTTGTACGGCGAACGATAGAATATTTCACTTAGGGGTTCTAAATTCTCATTCCAGACTTTGCTGTCAGCCAAAGAGGGAACCCAAGCCGCGGCCACTGCTGTGCGATCCGGAAACCGCTCCCAAGGACAACTCGGGGGTCTGCTTCCCCATAACCGTTCCAGGGTGGGTTCAATAATATCAGGAACTGAAGCTAACCGTTTGACCAGTTCGATACTATTGAGGCGATCGCTGTCGGAAAACAATCCGGAAAGGCGGCTTTCTTGCGCTGCCCGTTCCCACCATTCTCTTAAGGCGGAATCAGGCAACCCCCAAGTTCCCCCCTTATCTACCGGCAATAATCCCGGATGCCAGGTTGAAAGTTGTCCGGCAGTGGGACTGGTTCGGCCGCCCCACCATTTTTTCTGCCAATTGCGCCCTAATTTTTGGGCTTCGATCTGTTGGTGTAAAGAAGCAGCAACCGTGGCTAAATTTCCAGCATTGCCATTATTTTGCAGTGAGGCTGATTCAGCGTAAACCGACCATAAATATTGATGATCTTGCCGAATCACCTGCCAACCTTGACCGTTAAGCAACTTGGAATGATACTCAACGGCACTTTGTTCCAGGGCAGCAACAAACCGTTGCCACTCTTCGCTAATCAGGTTTTGCGCCTTGTCCAGCCAACCTTCCGTTTCCGGGAATAAGCCGGTAAACACATTGGGCAGTTCCGCTTGCCAAAATTCCGTATCTGCCTGTTTCCCATTCAACCAATTCACCAAGGGAGAGTTTAAGTGAAGCGGCAGCAACATGCATCCCCCTTGTTGTTCCCAGCGATAAATGAAAACCGCTGATAGATAGTGGCACAACCAAGAGGCAACCGCCCAATCCCGCAGGCGTTGACCGCCTCCTAAAAAGTCTTGCACCGGCCCAAAACTCAACGCTGCCACGCCGGTTAATTGGGAATTTTGACAACAATCGCGCTTTAACTGTTCACAGGCTTCCTGGGTGGCGCCGCCTCCCCACCAAAATTCATTTTTTAAGTATTTAGCCTGTTGCCATTCGCCACTTAAGGGATGGGTAGCAATTTGAGGCGTATCATTATCGGGAAGTTCCGTGTAAAGACGACGCTGTTGGCTTAAAAGTTGAGATAAATCCATTATAGATTTGCCTTAACCTCCTGAACTTTGCTTTGATAGTGTTTCACGCGGTTTTGAACTGATTGATCAATACCTGCCAATTGATTGACATAATGAAGATATTGAACGGCAATTTCTGCCGGATGTTCCGCATGAGTTACTGAACCTAGATTTTCAGTCTTTTTATCTAAACATTGATCAATTTGATCTCCTTGCAGTAAGTGGTAAAGTTGGTTCCTTACTGTCGTAAATCCTGTTTGGAAATTATTACTCAAATGCCATCCGTTTCTACAATAAAACATTGTAAATTCAGCCCAATTCTTATCTTTAATAGGAGGAATTTCATGCGGGATTTTCATTCCGCCTTGACTTTCTTGTTCTTTTCCCCTTCCTAATAAATTATCAACGGTAGGGGCCATACCTAATTTAAATTCCCATTTCTGATTATCATATTCATAGATTAGAATTGAAGGAGGATTCTTTTGAGATTGTTTTTTATTTGTGTTTAAGGTGCCCGGATCAATTTTTTCCCAATCGTATTTATTGGGTGCTTGTTTTTTTACTAAATGGCGAATGGCTAATTCAAAAGCTCCTGCTACTCGTAAATACCAGTGCATCCATTGTCCATTTTCTCGAAAGGCTTTTTCACTCCAAAGCGCGATCGCGATTCTTTCAATAACTTTCCCTTTTGCAGTTTCATCCGCAATATCTGATAAATCGCTGAGATTTAAAGAAACAGCATTATCAAGTGCATTTACTTTTTTAATTAAACTTCTACTGAAATAATCTTTTAATAAAATTTTCGCACCGGCAAAGTCTTGAATATCAAGTAATTGTTTAATTTGGGGCGCTTTGAAACGCCATTGCCATTGATCGCCCGAGTGAAATGGACTAGTATTTTCCCTAGAAAGATAAGCAAACTCAACGTTTTGTTTATCTAATTTCTGTTCAATCCCCCATAAATAGAGAGCCCCACTCAGGGCAGGTGTGCCGCTGCTATGCTGAATAATGAGTTGGTCAATTTCAATAGTATTATTTTCTGAAGAACGAACATGAATTTTTTCTTGCTGAAAATCAATTAAATTGTGAAATTTTGTCTTAACTAAGTGAGCCATTTTTTCCCAATCAGCAACACCATTATCTTCGTCTTTACCCTCTTGATGAATTGTTAAATGAATTGGAAACCAATTAATTCCTTGGTTTTGACACCAAACATTTAAAATATTTTTCCACCAAATACCATCTGAGGCGATATACTCCATCCAAGCATCTCGTGATAATTCATTTTCTAGTGCTTTTAACCAGGGCCTTTGGTCAGTCAAAATAATGCCAAAATACAAATCATCATTATTTTGCTGTTGTTCATGAATTTCGCGAATTAGAGGAAAATCAACTCGTTCTAAATCCTCAATTAATTCATTTTCATTAAGTTTAGCGACTTCCTGAACATCCTCCAGAGTTGGTTCCTTCAACATTTCTTTGCCGTGCTGAGAATCCACCGAAATATCGGTTTCTCCGAGAATTTGTAAAACTAGTTTGCTCATGTTTACCTCAAAAACTTCATTATGTAGTTCATTTAACAATTAATGGTTAAATTTGATTTTAATTATTTAAATAAGTGATTTAATAACTGTTATTATGTGCTTTATTGTAGTAGTTAATATGAAATCTATCAATAGAATTAACGGAAATCTTGAAAAAGTGAAAATTCTTGGAAAATTGGTTACGTTAAATCAACTAGAAATTTTGTAAAGAGCAAACATTGCTTACTGATCCTTGTTGAAATCATCGTCTTGATTCATTAACTGCTGGTATTCCTGTTGGTGGCGAGCCTCCATTTGTTGGCGTAGTTCTTCCAGCCATTCATCTCGTTCTTTAGCCACTTCGGTACTACGAGATTGTTTCGTATCTTGGCGTTTAGCATGAGCGAGACTCAACCAAGTAGCTAAAAAGCTCGTCACAATCGAGAGAATGAAGAAGAAAAAGGAAAACCCAATTTTATGAAAGTTCA
>JBDGQU010000081.1:0-1649 GCA_042218715.1 Bipolaricaulia bacterium
GGAACTGCCCGTCTCGGTAATAGATTTGCCCGCCGGTCATCTCGCTTACCGCTTCTGGATTAGTGATATAGCAAGGTAAGGCTTGAGACGGATCGACCCCGTTTTTGATGCCGTCCATAACTCGGTCGAAGTAGGCGTTGTCTTTCCGGCGAATGGTCGTGGTAATGCCATTGTGGTGGAAAGTAATTCGGTTATTTGAGGCGACGTATTGCATGGTTTTGCTCCTATTGTGCTAATTCTAGTCCTTTGCCAGCTTAAGGCAATATTACCATCGGACTTCCGTCGGCAGTCGGGCGTTTCAAATTCCGTTTGGCAGTAGAGACAAGTCTTCTTCATGAGATATCGAACAGTTCGACCCAAATATTTTAACCCGCCGTCGGGGCGGGTTAACGGGAAGCCATTACCGGTTAGGTTAATTCACTGAGACCGGCACTGTTTCTTCCTCAGCGGGCTTGGCAGACTGTTCGAGGGTTTGCAACCGTTGCTCCAACTCGTCGGCCTTGGCGCGGAAATAATCGGCCACAGTTTGGCGGTATTCTTCGAAGTCCGAGACAGGGCGGGAGTTAATAGCCCCGTCTGGAAGAACGTCTATTGTTCGGCCAACAGTCTCGATTTCTTCGACGTCTCCAAGGCCAAAGCCGTAGTATTTGAGTGTCTGGAATACGACGTCCTCGGAAAGGCCGGTGGCGTCGCATCGGATGTGGTTGCGGTAATTGTTGGTCCAATGGCCTAAGACTGCTCGGTCGATATCTTCTTCCGAGATGCCCAATTCTTGGGCAAGCAAACCGCAGTTGCATTTTCTAGGACTTTTAAAGTTCCAGCCCCAGTCGCTGTTAGGCTCGCTGTTTTCTACGGTATCGGCCACTGAGCGGAAGGCGTTAATTACTTTTAGGCTTGGTATCATCGGTGTTCCTCCTATACACTTACTGTTTGCTGTTGTTGAATGGACTGGTTACTATTTTGGCAGTTGAGTTGCCGTTCCAGTTCGTTGGCTTTAGAACGGAAATACTCGACGCTTAGCCTCTGGGTCTTTTTCGGCTCATTCGCTACGTCTGGATACTTTATTTCGGCCGATCGCTTCCAAGGACCTTCTAGAACTGCGATCTGAGACTCTTCAATACCAAACTCGCTGAGGGTTCTCAAAATCTCTCCCAAAGGCTTTCCGGTGCTTTCGCAGATAGCCGGTTGAACTACCCAAGAACCAAGAATTTCTTTATCAATCTGCTCTTTTGAAAAGCCCAACTCTTGAGCTAACAGCCCGCAATTGCATCTCTCGTTATCGAACCAGTTCCAATCCAAGTTGTCGGTAAGTGGCATGTAGTCGCCGACCGGTGTTGCTTCAATTCGGTTGGCGGTACGGCGAAGGGCGTTAATTAGTTTTGTACTTGGTATCATAATGAAATCTCCCTTTCTGCTTTAACTAATCCTTTGCCAGGCGAATTAGTCTTTAATGGACATCTTGTTGCCCTTAATTTCCACACTATACGTCCCCTCTTCGAAGACGCGGTCGTGGAACCAGGCGAGGTTTTTATTGCCATAGACCTGCACGCCCATACGGGTGGTAATTGTGCTTTCAGCATCGGGCTTATCGGCTCGGGCAATCTCAATGGCCTCTTCGGTGTCCAGGACACCCCGGCCGTCTCTTGGAG
>JBDGQU010000082.1:0-24400 GCA_042218715.1 Bipolaricaulia bacterium
GTATTTTTCACCAACTGGTAGTCGATATCAAACTGGGTGCTGGGTGAAAGCCCTGGAAGAGGGACTTGATTTATCGCTTTAGATATCACCTAATAGGTGAAGATAACTAAGTTTCTCAAATAGGGACTATTTTTTCCTGTAGACTGAATTAGAAGTTGGTCTTAGGAGAGAGAATTGCATGACTTAGGTTAAAGTAGGTTTGAATATCTCCGCTTCGAGGGGGGAAGAAAATGAACAGTGAGAGTTACGAACAGTTCCTGCCAAATTCCATGAGTTCGCTAGTTCCCGAATACATAGAGCGTAGCGAGGGAGGAGTAGTTTTCGTTAGGGACGGCAAAAGATATATTGATTTTAGCGGGGGCTGGGGGTGCATGGCGGTAGGTTACAGCCATCCCAAAGTGGTAAAAGCGGTAAAAAAACAGGCGGAAAGATTCTTTCACACGGATTTCAGTGCAATTCCCTACGAAAGCTATCCAAAACTAGCGGCACGGCTCTCCACGTTAGCTCCCGGTGAAACCCCGAAAAAAGCCGCTTTTTTCAACAGCGGTGCGGAGGCTGTCGAAAATGCAGTGAAATTTGCCAAGGCGGATACTGGTAGAGGCGCGCTCGTGGCGTTCGAAAGTGGGTTCCACGGCAGGACACTGCTCACTATGACATTAACTCACAAGGCAAACCCGTACAAAGCGGGTTTTGGCCCGTTTGCCCCCGAAGTATACAGACTCCCTTACCCCAACCAGTACAGGTCGGGAGTTCCGGTGGAGAAATTAGAAACAAAACTAACGAACATGGTGGACCCCGAGGACGTAGCGGCAATGATAGTCGAACCAGTTATGGGCGAGGGTGGTTTCCTTGTACCTCCGGACGAGTTTCTACCCTATCTCCGGGAATTAACGGACAAATATGGAATTGATCTAATATTCGATGAGATACAGTCCGGTATGGGCCGGACAGGGAAACTCTTCGCCTGTGAACATTTTGACGTAGAGCCGGATCTAATAACCGTAGCCAAGTCGCTTGCGGCAGGGCTACCGCTTTCAGGTGTAATTGGCAAGGAGGAAGTAATGGATGCACCGAACCCGGGAAGCATCGGGGGAACTTACGTCGGGAATCCGGTCGCGATAGAATCCGCCCTGGCCGTCCTGGAGGTTATCGAAGAAGAGAACCTTTTACAGCGAGCAACCGAGATTGGCAACAAGGTCATGGCGGAATTCCAGAGGATGAAGGAAACATACGAGATAATAGGGGACGTTAGAGGGCTGGGAGCAATGGTCGCAATCGAACTGGTTAAAGACAGGAAAACGAAAGAACCGGCCCCCGGGGCGGCTCAGAAGATCGTCGATTTATCACTGAAAGACGGTCTGTTAATACCCACAGCCGGCCTTCACGATAACGTGATAAGGTTGTTGATGCCCCTCGTAATAAAGGATAAAAATCTAGAAGAGGGGCTGGAGATACTAGAAAAAGCAATTTCAAAAGTTCAGAAACCGCCGACTAGTTAATTAAATGGATACCAAAGATCTGATAGAAGGGGCAATAAAGGAAACCGTAAACTTTCCAGTTATATTTGTCCCGTTTTTCGTTACCGCGTTTCTAAATGCGGCTTTGGGGTCGGATCTAATTATTTCGTCTTTCGGTACGAGCTGGAGTATAGCCTTAAGACTAATTATATTGTTACTAGTGACCCCTGTGGCCTCTGGAATGACGATCTTTCTAGACAGGAACGCTCATTCCGGGAAATACCCCAATCTATCGGAGTCATTCGGTCGGGTAAGGCCAAGTTACTTTCCGCTGATAGCTGTTAACCTTGTAGCCTGGACGGGAATAATTCTCGGGTTCTTTTTGTTCATAGTTCCGGGAGTCTACCTTTACGTAAAATTTATCTTTACAAACCAGGAAGTTCTGCTGGGTAGAGAAACAGATATATCCAGGGCTCTGGAAAAGAGCTGGAATCATACCACCAACAGGTGGGGCCGTATCTTCCGGCTCATCCTTATTTTTGAGGTGCCGCTATTACTAATTAGCTTTACCCTGGGAAGTCTGCCACCCGGCTGGGGAGCTACGTTCGGCGTGGTACTCACCACGGTATTCCAGACCTGGATCACACTCGTTCTCACTCACGTTTACCTGGGTATTCTGGAAGCGGATCGGGCTTAATTGTAGCTTATACCTTTCCATTAAGATAAACCACCTTATATTCCGGTTCCAACGGCTGGCGTTTCCTTATAATCCCGGACAGAAAAAACAGACTTCTACCTTCATTGAAGGAAGGACGCTACCACCTATATAATATTTTGAGGTGATTTTAATGGCATTGATTGGATACATGGAAGGGACGGATCCGGATTTACTAAGCAGTCTCTGCGCCCAGGGTAACGATACACTCCCCCTCGGAAATGGTACTGACGGGCACGGAAAATACATCGCTCACGTGAGTGGTTCCGAAGGCTTCGACGTGATAATCTCGTACTTTCACAAACTGGTTTCAGTGACCGGGATGGAGCACGTCTCGATTGACGACAGACTTTTTGCCTGCAGAAGGCACGACATACCGGTTATCATAGTAGTGCCGAACAAATTTAAGGAAAAAGCCAAAGAAAAGATGGAAGAGTCCAGAGATTACGTAGAGCTAGTATCTCCGGAGGAGCTAGAAGCAAAAGTAATGGAGATAATCTAACCGTAGACGGTTAATTATTTAACCGCAGTTGACCAACTAACCAAACACTCGTGACCGGCGAGCTACCTGGTAGAAAAGAGGTAGTTCGCTTTTTTAATTCCCTAATCCCGGGGCGAAAAATCCGCAAGCTTATTCATCTACCGGGGAGCAAACACTCATTCCAACCGAGTTAGACTCTCGGAGAAGGTCATTCAATTATCCTCCCTGTCCTTAAAGGAACGGATACCGTCGTTTCTCAGCATCAAGTTCCAGGACCCTTTGTGATCTTTTAATTCACCCTGAGAAAGGACAGGAGTCGTTGAACTCCTTCCCCTTGAAATGTACAGTTTTCCGGTTAAAGCCAGGAGCGAAATAAATGTTTGAAGGCAATCTGTACGAAAATCACGAGAAGATAACGGTAGTAGGGGCCGGTAAAACCGGCCTGGCCGTGGTAGATTTCCTCGACGAGAGAAAGGTCGATTTATTCGTTACGGAAAGTAATAAGCTAAAATCGGAGATTAAAAACACCTTCCGAAAGAGAGGCGTAAAGTACGAAGAGGACGGGCATTCGAGAAGAGCCCTCGATACAGATCTCCTGGTCGTTTCTCCCGGAGTCCCGCTCGACCTCGATCTGATTAAACGGGGCCGGAAGATGGGTATCCCCGTGATCGGGGAAATAGAGCTTGCTTACAGGCTATCACCTACGGATAGAATTGTCGGGGTAACGGGAACGAACGGGAAATCGACGACCGTAAATCTAATAACCGAGCTTTTGAAGTACGGAGGGGAGCGTCCAGTAGCGTGCGGTAACATCGGTAAACCGTTCATAGAGGCAATAGCCTCGTTAACCCCCTCCGACGTGGCTGTCGTCGAGGTCAGCAGTTATCAATTACAGACCACCAAAAGATTTAAACCTAAGGTTGCCGTTCTTACAAACCTGGAACCCGATCACCTAAAACGTCACGGTTCGTTCGAAAAATACAGGAAAATCAAACTCAAAATATTCGAAAACCAGCAGGAAGAGGACTACGCGGTCCTCAATAAAAAACTGAACCTGGAAATCGAAAACAGGGAACCGACCAGAATTGAATACGAGCCCAGCAGTCCCTCGAGATTGAAGCTAACACCACATGAAAGCGACAACGTCGGCGCCGCACTAACAGCAGCAAACTGCATACTGGAAGGAAGAAGTTTCAATTATCCCCCGGTCAAGCCCGTTAGGAGAGGCCTTAACCTTCCCCATCGACTGGAATCGGTGAGTACAATAGCCGGTATCGAGTTCGTCGACGATTCCAAAGCCACCAACCCAGCTGCTACTATAGCGGCAATTGAGGGATTAGAGAAGCCTACCAGAATATTACTCGGGGGGAAGGCGAAGAAGGCCAGTTACGATAAACTAGCCGAGAGAATTCAAACCAGTTCAGTCCGGGCCACCTACCTCTTCGGTTCAGCTCAACCAGCCCTGGCAGAAATTCTCAGGAAAAAGGGGATCACTGACTTCGAAAATTGTTCAACGCTGGAAAAAGCGGTGGAAACGGCTTTCGAGGATTCCGCCCCGAACGAGGTCGTGCTCCTATCTCCGGGTTGTTCGAGTTTCGACAGGTTCGCTAATTTCGAAGAGAGAGGAGAAAAGTTCAAAGAGACCGTAAAATCCCTGACAAATTAGACAAATTGGCGAGGTTTTACGACATATATCACTTTTTGGGATGACAGTGCTGAAATGCAGACGAGACGGGAATCCTTGCAGAATAAGGACATTCGAGATATAAAATAGATTCCGGGCTGGTGAACTGATGGGCGATTTCAACGGGTCAAGTTCCAGATTACTATTGAGCGCCTCTTTGCTTACTGCATTCGGGTTGATTATGGTATACAGTTCTAGTTGGGCGTATTCGGATTATTATTACGGAAATTCGTACTTTCTTTTGATAAAGCAGACCATCGCGGCGGTCATTGGGTTCGCCGCGCTGGTCTTTTTGGCAAAGATAGATCTGACCAGAATTATCGAGCTAAGCGGGTATCTGTTAGCCGGTTTTACTTTTTTAACCTTCTTGACTCTCTTCCCCGGTTTATCTTCTGGAGGGCGCTGGCTGGATCTCGGTCCTTTTTCCTTTCAACCAACCGAAGGGCTTAAGTTCGGCTTAATCACCTGGACTTCCTTTGCCGTAGTCGATCTAGGTGACAGAATTAAGGACTTCAAGCGGGGAGTTGTCCCATTTCTGCTGGTAATCAGCGTGATTTCGTTAATCACCTTACTCCAGCCCGATTTTAGCATGACGCTAATTCTGATATCTGTCACCGGATTTTTACTCTTCATCGGAGGAGCCAGGTTGGCGGATCTAGGAAAGGTAATCGCCCTGGGTGTACCTTTACTGGGGGGAATACTGGTAATTAAACCCTACAGACTTCAGAGATTAATTTCGTTCTTTGGTTCGGGAAAGGATCAATTGGGGACTGGATATCAGTTGACTCAATCACTAATTGCCTTTGGTTCCGGGGGGATATTCGGAAAAGGACTCGGTCGTTCAGTAGAGAAATTTCTCTACCTTCCGGCGGGTTACAACGACTTCATATATTCGATAGTCGGCGAAGAACTTGGTTTCATTGGTTCTCTAACCGTAATAGTCTTATTCGTAGTTCTGGGTGTCGAGGGTTTCAAAATTGCACTGAATCAAGACGACCGCGTAAAGGGGTTAATAGCGGGGGGATTTACCTTTGCTATTTGTTTCCAGGCCCTGCTAAATTTCAGTGTCACTTTGGGACTTTTGCCAGTCACCGGATTGACGCTGCCTTTTATCAGTTACGGCGGTTCGTCGCTAGTCGTATCTTTAGCAATGATCGGGTGTATCGTAAATATAGGCAAGTCATGAGAGTAATGGTATCGGGCGGAGGCACGGGAGGACATTTTTATCCAGCATTGACAGTTATGAAAAAGTTACACAAAGAGAACGAAAAACACAGTATCTGTTATATCGGGACGGGTAGGGGGCTGGAAGCTAAAATTGCTCCTCAATTTGACTGGTTGGAATTCAAAACCATAACTACTCGAGGTTTAAGCCGCCAGAGTATTATTGGCCTACTAAAAGGGCTGTTACTTTTACCGCTGGGGCTAATTCAGACTTTCTTAGCAATCAAAAAGTTCAACCCCGACGTAATTTACGGAACCGGAGGGTACACTACATTTCCACCAGCCTTCTGGGGTGTAGTACTGCAAGTCCCGGTATTGACCCACGAGCTAAATCTGAAACCCGGCCTGACAAACCGAGTTCTATCCCGGCTCGGGACAAAGGTTCTACTTTCCTACTCTGACACCCAACACTACCTACCAAACGGAAACACAGAAGTAACAGGAACACCAGTAAGGGAGGAGATCAGCCAGGAAAAGAAGAAGGCAAGCCCGGAAAGTTTTGGTCTAAAGCCAAACTCCCCTATAATACTTTTATTCGGGGGTTCAAAAGGTTCCGAGATTTTGATCGAAAAAGTTATCCAGGAGTTCGAACGAAAAAGTAGTGATACAGATATTCCATTCCAATTTCTTATTTTAACCGGGAAAAATAATTACTCGACCTTTCGAAAGAGGGTTGAGTCTCTGTCCTCCGAGAAGATTTCACTCGTTGAGTATTTAGAAGAGATGGGGGAGGTCTACAGGATGAGCGATTTGGTAATCTGTAGGGGGGGAGCGGGGACTATGTCGGAGTTGGTGGCTACGGAAAAACCGGCAATAATAGTTCCCTGGGGCAAGGCGGCAGAAAATCACCAGTACTTAAATGGAAAGTACCTGGAAGAAAAGGGCGCTGCTTTTCTAATAAAAGAGAGGGATTGGCCCAACTATCCCCTGGTTGAAACTCTAACGGATTTATTTTCGTCCGAGGATGAATTGAGGAAGATGTCCGAAAGTTACAGAAATATGGACAGTGGTAACGGCGCAAGAAACGTAGTAGAGATATTAAAGTCTACCACAATTGAAGGAGAGTTATGTTAACGATAAACCCAGACAAAAAATACCATTTGATAGGAATAGGTGGAGACGGAATGAGTGGACTCGCCCGAGTATTGCTCCAGCTAGGTGCCGAGGTAGCAGGATCCGATATCAGAGATGATCAAAATACAGAGCTTTTACGGGACGCGGGTGCGGAAGTCTTCGTCGGCCATCGAGGTTCAAATATCGCTAGAGACGTCGACGCGGTAGTGGTCTCTTCCGCAATTACCGAAGATAACGTAGAGGTAAAGGAAGCAAAAAGGCGAGGAATACCCGTTCAGGAAAGGCTAACTGCTCTTGCCAAACTAATGGAAGAGAAAAAAAGTGTAGCTATTGCCGGCACACACGGAAAGACCACTACCACGACCATGACTTCGACACTGTTCGAATTCGGAGGATTGGATCCAACTTACCTGATAGGAGCAAAATGCGACCAACTGGGCGGCAATGCCAAACTTGGGGAAGGAGAACACTTTATCTCCGAGGTTGACGAATCAGACGGACACTTCACTCAGCTTAATCCCGATCTTTCCGTTATTACAAATATAGGGAAGGATCACCTGGATACTTACAAGGACCAGGAGGAGATACTCGAGGGGTTCAAAAAGTTCGCCCGGAAATCGAAAGAGACAATAATTTGTGGAGACGACACGAATAGCGAAAAATTAGCAGATGTCCTGCGCTCTCCATTAACTTTCGGAATTGACAATCCCGCCGATCTAATGGCTAAGAACATCTCACAGGTAGGTGTCAATACGAGCTTTGATCTCTGCTTCCGGGGAAAGGATCTCGGCAGGGTCAATCTACCCGCACCGGGAAAACACAACGTCTACAACGCACTGGCAGCACTATCACTTGGTTATAAGTCCGGAATGAACTTTTCAAAGATGATAGGTATTCTGGAAAGGTTTCAGTTGCCCCGGAGAAGATTCCAGATTCTTCAGAACAACGGGTCTATAATCGTAGATGATTACGCCCATTTGCCCAAAGAGATAGAGGTGACGCTCAACGCCGTGAAGGAAGGCTGGGACCCAAACAGGATTCTGGCCGTCTTTCAACCTCACCGGTTTAGCAGAACGAAACACATAAACGGTCAGTTTGGAACTTCGTTTAAGGTTGCCGATATGGTTGTAATAACTGGGATTTACCCGGCTTCGGAAAAACCGATACCTGGTGTAACCTCCCAGCTGATCCAGAGATCCGTTGAAAAGTCCAAGAAAAACAATGTTCATCGGATACTCGAAAGGGAAGAACTATACAACTTCGTCAAAAATGAACTGGAAGATGGTGATTTTTTAATCGGACTTGGAGCGGGAGATATTAACCAATTTACCAGATCTATCGCCGAAAGTTAAATTTTGAATCAATTGGAGGAAGAGTTCGTGGTTTCTACAGTTGCCGACAACAAAAAACTTGATTTTATAGAAAAGAACGTTCCCCTTAGCGGGTATACAACCTGGAACGTTGGCGGCCCGGCCCGTTATTTTTGCCAGCCCGAATCCTTGAACCAGCTTCGAAGAGCAATCGGATTCGCGGACGAGTTTGACCTCGAGTTGCTTTTTATCGGAAACGGCAGCAATCTTCTCGTGGGTGACGAAGGATTTGACGGACTCGCGATTAGATTGGGATCGGGGTTCGGTAACCTCGAAACTCACGGAGACTTTTTAACGGCTTCGGCGGGCACACCGCTTTACAAACTGGCGGACGCAGCCAACAAAGCTGGAAGCAGCTGTTTTAATTTTCTTACGGGGATTCCCGGTACAGTGGGGGGAGGTATCGTAATGAACGCCGGAGCTTTCGGGTCGGAAATCTCGGACTATCTCACGGAAGTTTCTTACCTGGATACGCGGAACGAAGTACGGGATATTTCCAGAAAAGAAGTAGACTTTAACTACAGGTCAAGTCCCTTTCAGGACCGTCCCGATAAAATAGTTCTCGAGGCAAAATTTAAGCTCGATCCCGACGCCCTCCAACCCGATATGAGCGAAATACTGGATTTACGAAGGGAAAAGTTCCCTTATTCAAAACCATCCGCGGGTTCAGTATTCCAGAACCCGACAGAAGTAGATATGACGGCTGGTGAACTCCTCGACGAGGTAGGAGCAAAAGGTTTTTCCGTAGGAGATGCAGCCGTCTCACACCAACACGCCAACTTTATCCTCAACAAAGGCCACGCCACGGCCAAAAACATCCAAAAAGCAATTGACATTTTACGTAACAGGGTGTATAAAGAATTTGGGGTGACACTCGTCACCGAGATTGTGGTCATATAGGATTGACACCCCAGAAATAACTTTGCATCTAAAGAAAGTATATTATATTATTAGAAATAGTAAACAATTGATGGGTTAGCGTTGGAGCGGACTTTTCGGGGATATATATAAAGTCCAATCCAAATCAATTTAGAATTGGAGGCTTACATCTCCGGTCAGTTGGGGGATTGAGCGGAGATGGATAATATGGTTTCAATAGACCATAAGCAATTATTTGGATCCGGGAGGACACAAAAAAACTCCGATATTCTCCTTATATTGAAACTTTGCCAGGGAGTAAACGTATTTTTGACGTTATTAGGGTGGTGATCCAATGGAAAGTGAGGACTTGGTAGTGGGGCTGGATATTGGTACGACAAAAATTGTTGCCTTAGTCGGTAATGTTGTCAATGACTCGATCGAAATTGTCGGCATTGGTCAGGCTCCCTCTAAAGGGTTGGAAAAGGGGGTAGTAGTAGATATCGGCCAGACAACTAGCTCAGTAAAAAAGGCGGTAACTCAGGCCGAAAAGATGGCGGACGTAAAAATTGATTCCGTCTACGCGGGTATAACGGGAAAACATATAAATTATCTAAACAACACGGGCACTGTTTCGATAAATAGATCCGACAGCGTCATCCGGAAGGACGACGTTAGGCGTGTAATTGAAACAGCAAAGGCCATGCAGCAGATACCTCCGCAATCGGAAATGATTCACATAATACCGCGGCAGTTCGTCGTGGATAATCAGGAAGGGATAACTGATCCCATTGGGATGACGGGAACTCGATTGGAGGCAGACGTACACATCGTGACTGGCGCAAGTACGGCTGTCCATAATCTGACTCGATGTTTAAACTCTCTGGACATAGGGATTGAACAACTGGTGCTCGAACCGTTGGCTTCGTCCCATGCCGTACTTTCCTCGGCGGAAAAACAGCTTGGGGTCTTACTCATGGATATCGGGGGCGGGACTACCGATCTTGCAGTATTCAAGAAGGGCGATATTTGGTTCTCCAAGGTACTACCAGTTGCGGGGGAGCACATGACAAATGATATAACCGTAGGGTTACAGACACCCCTGGAAGTGGCCGAAGAAATAAAAGTAGAGCATGGCACGGTTCTCATTAACGAGGAGAACGAGAACAAGAAAATAGAGGTTTCCACGGTAGGTGGGGACGAAGTAAAACAAATTCCAGTCAAAAACCTTGCCAAGGTAATCGAGCCGAGAGTGGAAGAAATATTCAATCTTACCTTCCAGGAACTTGAAGACGCCGGCTACAGAGACTTAATTCCCTCAGGGGTCGTGTTGACCGGTGGGACCTCGCTGCTTAAAGGTATCGTCGAGTACGGTAACAGACACTTCGACCTTCCGATTCGCAGGGGCTCTACTCCCGATGACATACACGGTTTGAGGGACGTAGTCGAATCTCCTATATACGCGACTTCGGTCGGGCTGTTAAAGTACTCAGTAGAGTCTCACGATTATCTCAGAAACGGCAAGCGATCAATGGGTCAAGGTGGCTCGGTTATGTCAGATATCTTTAGCTGGCTGGGTAAATTTTTTAGAAGGTAGTGCTAACAAATTAATCCGCTACGGGAAATAAAGCGGATTGAATAGATTATATTCCCGATAAAAATGAAGAAAATTGCAATTATAAACCAGAAAGGAGGAACGGGTAAGACAACTACCGCGGTCAACCTCGGTAAGGGGCTGGCCGATCGGGATAAAAAAACCCTATTGATAGATGTGGACCCCCAGGGTAACCTGGTTACCTGGTTCGAACCCGATTACGAAAGAACTCTTTACCACTTGCTCGTGGATGAAGAATCACCGGATAGCTGTGTCGTAGAGATAGAGGATAACCTACACCTGCTCCCCAGCGACGAAACGACGGCGCAGGCTGAAAAAATCTTAACCGGTAAGACGAGCAGAGAGACAATTTTGAAGCGAAGACTGTCGGGGGTTGACTCCTACGACGCGGTAATACTCGACTGCCCTCCAAGCTTGAGCTTGCTCAACCAGAACGCCCTAGTTTACGCTAAAACAGCTTATATACCCGTAAGCATGGACTACCTGGCAGTTGTGGGAGTAAAAAATATCCTTAAAAACATAAAACGGATAAACGACTTGCTCGAGCACGACGTGGAGGTTGGTCTCGTTATTCCAACGTTTTTCGACATAAGGACTAATCAGAGCAAGGAAATACTAGAGACTTTGAAGAAGCACTTTGACGGAAAAGTTACCGAGCCAATAAGAACGAACGTGAGGCTTTCCGAATCTGCAAGTTACAACGAAACTATTTTTGAATACGCTCCAAAATCTCACGGGGCCGAGGACTACGCAAAGTTAGTAGAGAGGGTGATAGAAGGTGAATAAAAAAAATAAATCAGTAGGACAGGATCCCCTGGATGAAGTTATGGAAGATTTCTACAGGTCCGACTCAAACCAGGAAGAAGAACAAGTAGGCGAGGACGAAGAAACTAAGGACTCGGGTGAACCGTCACCTAAGCCGACCAGGGCTCGCGCCGGTGACTACGACCTAGCAAACTTAATGGTTATCGGGGTAGGTGGAGGGGGAAATAACGCAATAGACAGGATGGTAGAGGCAGGCGTAGACGGAGTTCAGCTAATTTCCATAAATACGGACGCCCAGGTTCTGGAAGTAAATAAATCCGACAGGGCAATTCAGATCGGCAAGGAATTGACAGGGGGGCTCGGAGCCGGAGGTAATCCCGAGATAGGTAGAGAAGCTGCTCTCGAGAATCAGGAGACTATTGAAAAGCTCTTGCAGGAAGTAGATATGTTGTTTATAACCTGCGGTATGGGCGGAGGCACGGGAACCGGTGCCACACCCGTTATCGCAGACGTAGCTCAAAAAATGGAAATACTGACTACGGGAATTGTAACTAAGCCATTCTCGTTTGAGGGCAAGGAAAGAGCGGAAAAGGCTCAGCGTGGACTTAAGAACCTCACCGGCAAGGTCGACACGATAATAACTATTTCAAACGATCGACTGCTGGAGGTCGCCCCGGGGAACATCTCCTTGATTAACGCATTTGGCATGGTTGACGAGGTGCTAATGCAGGGGGTTAGGGGGATCTCTGAACTAATAACGGTACCCGGAATGATTAATTTGGATTTCGCCGACCTTAGAAACGCGATGAGAAACGGTGGTCCGGCACTTATGGGGATTGGTGAAGCCGAAGGAGAAGGAAAGACCAAAAAAGCGGCAAAAAATGCCATCTCGTCACCACTCCTCGAAGGTTCCATTGAGGGAGCAAGAAACGTTATAATGAACGTCACGGGCAATGCCGATCTGTCCCTGGAAGAGGTTACAGAAGCGGCCCAGCTAGTGAAGGAAGAAGCCAACGAAGATGCCAATATTTTCTTCGGGACGACGATTAAGGACGATCTTGATTCAGTAAAACTGACTGTAATAGCAACTGGTTACGACGGACAGAGGAATCACGAGAGTACGGAAGAGATAAGGGAAATTGCTCTGACGGACGACGAAAACGGAGATATGAGAGACGAAAATGACCTCGACATTCCTACCTTCCTCAGAAGAAGCCGGGGATAAATATATTTCGAAATTAATTACCAATATGGACCTTCTTTACTAACCAGGATACCCGGATTTCAGCGGTTCCTCGATCGCGAATTGTACTATGCTAACTGACTAATCATCTTATTCCCAAGTCAAGCGATTCGCTCGGTTGAGTCAAACTTCTAAACCAGTATAAAAGCAAACACTCCACTACCTGAGGAACTTACTTATCTTCGTCAATTGGCTGCTGGACCAACTCACGTTTACCAGCTAAGCCTTTCAGTCAACTCTTACCCTTAACTTAATCCACCAAGTTAAAACCGCACAATTTTGTTTTTTGAAGCACTACCAAAATTTGCCGAGAACCCCCTCAGGGTTTGCCCTGGGGGTGAATCGACTGTTTTGAGTCCAGGGGTAAATCAAGCGCTGGTTTAATCTGCCGTTTTTCAAACCCGATGTCAACTTTCCAATGTCCTCTTATATTCTTTCTCTGTGATCGGGGTTCTTCACTTCTGAACAGGTCCAAAGTTTTGCCCCCACGGACGGTCCGGTAAATTTGACTGACCCGTCCTCGGGGGCAAAAACTTCCATATCAGGATCGCGGAAGCGGAAGCTTAGTAAAACAGGTCCTTCATTCTCAGCAGGTCATCGTTTATCGGTTTCGGAGAATTCGCGATCACTTTTTCCAGGCTAACAGGCTTTACTTCACTCCCGTTAAACGACGTCATCCTATCGAACTTTTCCTCCAGACAGTACTCAACAGCTGAGATACCACATCTTGTGGCCAGGAGCCGATCAAATGCCGTAGGCTCCCCTCCCCGCTGGAGATAAGCCAGTGTCGTAACTCTAATAGGCATTTCCAGAATTGCGTCAAGTTGATCCTTCAAGTAATGACCGATACCTCCCAGCTTCACGTGACCGAATGAGTCGGTACCGGTCTCTCTCGTGATCTGTTGGTCGAGCCCTTCGGGACTCGCCCCCTCAGAAATAACGACGATCGAAAAGTGCTTTCCGGCGGATTCTCTTTCCTTTATTCGTCCCTTGACGTCCTTAACTTTGAACGGTTCTTCGGGGACAAGAATAGAGTCGGCTCCTCCTGCCAGGCCACCGAAAAGCGCTATCCAGCCGGAATCCCTGCCCATCACTTCCAAGATCATCACCCGGTGGTGGGAATAGGCAGTAGTATGAAGTTGATCAACGGCCTTCATGACCTGTGTAAGAGCGGAACTGAATCCAATTGAATACTCCGTCTCCGCCAGATCGTTGTCTATTGTCTGAGGTATGCCCACCGCGTTGACGTCGTAATCCCTTAACTGGTGAGCTACGCCCAGAGTATCGTCTCCACCGATCGCAATTAACGCATCCAGATCGTTCTTCTCGTAATTACTAACCGCCTCTTCCGGACCGTCCTGGATTGAAAACGGATTCGTTCTGGAACTACCCAGGAAAGTTCCCCCAATGGGCAATATCCCGGATACGTCTCCTCTATTTAACACCTTTTTATCGTCTTCCAGTAAGCCAGCCCATCCGTTTTTAAACCCGACGACATCGATGCCTTCGTCCTTAGCCTTACGAACTACCGCCCTTATTGCCGCGTTAATACCCGGTGAGTCTCCCCCACCTGTGATCATACCGATTTTATCCATATCTATCACCTTATTTTTATCGCTTTTGTGTTGTTATGTATATAGGCTTTTCTCTACTGACCCGGCCTGCTCAAATAATTCCTCAGCCGTTTCCTGTATCCTATCCCTAATTACTCGTGATACTACTCGGGGATCGAAGTCAGACTTTACCGGGCTCCAATCGGTGTCAGAAAAGAACCCTTCCCTATCGTCTTTGACGCCTTCCGGAGGCAGTATCGAATCCTTGTGTTCGAGGTAATAATCCAGAGCAGTTCGGGCGTATTCGTATTGATACCTCGTGTCTTTGTTGAGTTTACATACTCCGTGATCTAGAACCTGGACGAGCTGTTCTTCGACTAAACCGGACGACCCGTGAAGCACCAGAGGAATGTCGTAACCTTTCTCGGCTAGCGTCTCACTAATCTCCTTAACCAGGTCCACTTTAAGCTCTATATCCTTGCCCTTGCTAACTCCGTGTTGAGTGCCCACGGAAACTGCAAGCAAGTCTATACCAGTTCGCTTAACGTACTCTACGGCTTCATCCGGGTCCGTGTAAAAAGCCTCCGCCGATGCCGTCTCTTCGTCTTCCACTCCTTTGATCTTTCCAAGTTCCCCTTCTATAAGAACTCCACTTCCTTCCGCGTAATCCACTACTTCTTTGGTTATCCGAACGTTTTCCTCGAACGATTCCTTGGAAGCGTCTATCATGATTGACGAAGCTAGCTGTTCGTCTACCGCTGCTTTGATGAGTCCCATATTCGACTGTTTCAGGTGATCCATATTGAGGAAGACACCAAAGTCGTAGTTATCCGCCAGCTCCTCTATGTAATTCGACATTACCCTTAATCCCCTTACGGGATCACCGTTTCCTGCAAACTTAGATGCTCCATTACTTAACTGAAGTACGAGATCGCTATTTCTCTCCCGGGCCGCTCGTAAAAGCCCAATTAAAATGTTCGGCTCGGCTATATTCGAAGCGATAAATCCGTACCCCGATTCCTTAGCTCTTTCGTAAACTTTCTCCAGCTCTGATCCTGTTAAAAAAGGCACACTAACCCCCTTTATTTTGAATTGATTCAGTTGTTGTTACTCGTCCTCCAGAAAGGACGAAACTCGATTACATTGCCATTAAAGTATATAGCTTTCGCTAATAATCTAACTACCTTCACCATTAATTAAATTGGATAATGGATAAATACGATTGGATAATTTTACTAAGAAAAGTTACCAATGCAAAGGCTAGCCTGCTGGTAGAAGGGAAGAAGTTGATAAATCCTCAACCATTCCGTAACGTAATAATGTAAATAGTTTTTAGGGGGTACAGGAAGAGGTTTTTGGTTTAGTTTATTTGGTTGCAATCGGATTTAATTTATGGTTGATAACTGATGTTAGAAGCTTTCATTGGGCTGGGTTCCAATTTAGGAAACCGAAGAAAGAATATAGATAATTCCCTTACACTTCTAACTGCAAAGGACGATATTGAGCTTATTGCCCAGGCTTCCAGTTACGAGACTGAACCAATTGGTCCCGTACAACCCTGGTTCATAAACACTGCAATAAAGATTGCAACCAATTCCTCCCCGGAACAAATACTCAAAGCGTGCAAAGAGGTCGAACAGAAAATTGGTCGGCTGGATTCCTTAGAGTGGGGTCCAAGGCTTGTCGACCTGGACCTTCTACTCGTAAACGGGTATGTTCTGGAAGAGAGGGATTTGAAACTACCCCACCCTCAGCTGACTGAACGGAGGTTCGTTCTTCTTCCTTTAGTTGAACTGGAGCCGGATCTAATGCACCCAAAACTAAATATCCCCCTAAAAGAACTATTACCCAAACTGGAAGAAGACAAAAAGGTGATAAAATTACAATGAAACAAATTCTCATTTCCTCAAATGGTAAAAGTTATGGTGAAAAACGCGTAGCAATAACCGAGAATGGAAAACTGGTCGAGATATTTTACGAAGATTTTCAGCAGGATAAACTTGTAAGTAACATATATAAAGGCAAAGTGGAAGACGTACTAACAGGACTGGGATCGGCTTTTGTTGACGTAGGGGAAGAACAAAGCCTATTTCTATCCCGGAGCGAAATCAATCAGGCAATCCTAAGGAGCCGGGGGTTCGACCCCAACGAGTATCCTCCCCGGATAAACAAGGTCATCCACGAGGGAGAGTCTCTGATCGTCCAGGTAAAGCGGGGAGGGATAGGAACTAAGAACCCTCAGGGAACGACAAAAATTAGCTTACCGGGCCGATATTGGGTTTTTCTCCCCAAGGATAGTCGACTCGGAATATCTCGAAGAATTACTGACGATAAAGAAATCCAGAGGTTAAAAGATATAGCCCGAAACCTCAAAGAAGATAACGAAGGCCTCATAGCCCGAACTGCTTCGAAAAACGCCTCCAAGGAGGACCTGAAACGTGACTTCAACTTCCTTTTAGGTACTTGGAAAGGTATAGAAGAAGAGGCAACCAAGGTCAAACCACCTCATCTGCTTCACTCGCACGCGGGGATAGTGAGGAAGACGATTAGAGATAGATTACTCGAAGACGTTGACAAAGTGCTAACCGACTCCCAGGAAGTATACGAAGATATAATAGATTACATTCACTACCTGAGAATGGACGAGTTCAAGGACTCAATAGAACTATACGAAAACAGCGGCAAATCGTTGTTCTCCAAGTATGGAGTCGAGGAACAGCTTAAAGGATGCCTTAAACGCGAAGTCAGCCTTGAATCAGGAGGTTACCTCGCAATCGACGAGACGGAAGCACTCACAGCTATAGACGTAAACACAGGTGGAAACGTAAATCACAAAAACCAGGCTCAAGCAATATTAAACACGAATTTAGCCGCTGCAAGGGAAATTCCCATCCAACTTAGGCTGAGGAAAATCAGCGGTATAATAATAGTAGATTTCGTCGATATGTACGACAACGAGGACCAACAGAAGGTCATAAACGCACTTAAGGAAAGTTTAAGGGAAGACAGGGTGCCGGCTGATTTCATCGACATGACTCCTCTCGGATTAGTGGAGATTACGAGAAAGAGAGAAGGAGAAAGCCTGGCTGATCTAATGGAAGAATACGATAATGAAGTTTAGCGGCTCTTCGTTGAGGAGTAAATCTTTGTTGTTTTTGTTTTGGTTTAACAAGAGATTGACCTACTCTTACTTCGGCCAGCCTACTCTCTAAAGGCCAGGGTAATTGTAGCCTCCGCTGACAATTCTTCCCCTACGTAAGCCCGTACCGCTACTTTACAAAGGTTGGCCCTAGCTCTCTTCATTTCGGCCCTAAATTCTAGTTGATCCCCTGGAGTGACTTTGCGCCTGAATTTTGCCCCGTCAACTCCTACCAGATAACCTATTTCCTCTTCGCCCAAAACTTCCTGAGCGAGGATGCCGGAAACCTGAGCCATTCCTTCTAAGATCATTGTTCCCGGCATTACGGACGGGCCGGGTTCAGGAAAGTGACCCTGGAAGAACGGTTCGTTTATCGTCACGTTCTTCAGGGCCACTAGTTTTTCCTCGTTACACTCGACCACTCTATCGACCAAAAGGTAAGGATAACGAAGATTTATCTTATTCTTTATTTCTTCAATGTCCATCTTACGACTTATTCTTAGCCTTTTAATTCGGATCTAAGAACTTCTTTTGTATCTCCCGTAAGATTATCTATTCTTTTGTCGTTCCGGTAAAGAATTACGTTTTCCTGGCGGAAAACTATATCGTATCCCTGGCTATTTGCTTCCTGGTTAGTTATCTGGAATATCTTAGTCTCTATTAACTTTGTCAATAAGTTATCCAGCTGCTGGTATTGAGAGTTAATCTGCTGCAACGTTTGAGTCACTTCTTGAGGAGTTGCCGAGTTATTCCTCATTTTCTCCAGTAGCTTGTTCAATTCATTCATGATGGGATCAACCTGGCTCTTAAGCTTTTTAAGCCTATCGGAAATTGACTCAAACCCCTTTGCGTTCATCATTTTCTCGACCATAGCGAGGTCTATCGCCAACTGGGCCTTCAACTTCTCTGCCTGGATGATGTCACTCTGTTTCTTGAATTCCTGCTCCGTGATCTCTCCCTGAATGGCCTTTTTTCGCAGCTGGACTAGTTCTTCATTCTTCTTCTGAGCCGCCGTGCGTTCTTCCTGAACGGCATTTGTAAATACGTTAAATGCTTCCGTGGCATTCACGTATCCTATTTTGAGACCCGTCCCAACTTCCGATGTTCCGGCGGACTTTATCTCACTCACCTGACTTTCCAGATTTTGAACCTTATTCCTGAGGCCCGATACGTCTACGCCACCGGCCCCTTCAACCTTTTGTTTTAGCTGGTTGATGGACGATTTAAGCGCTGTTACCTCGTCTACACTCGCAAAAGAGGCAAAGTCATTCGGCATTTTGTCTACCTTCGTCCTCAAGGTACTTATTTCTTCACTTATTACGTCTACTTTATCCGATAAATCGGAGACGTTCGTGCCCCCTCCTACCATCTGAGCCAGATAACCGCCACCAAATCCCAAAACGAGGGCCAAAACGAGCGTTACTACTAATTTAGTGTTTGACAATACAATTCACCTCAAGTTACCTTTTTGATACTGTGATTAAAACATTGGACCCATACTGAAGTAGAAGCTCGGGACGTAACTTATATCTTTCGAAAGTTCCCAGGCAGCACCTATTCTCAGATGGCCGAAAATCTGTAAGTTTATCTCTAACCCGGCAGAAGTCTTGAAGTCGTATTTTTCCGTTCCGAACTTCACACCGCTATCGACAAAAGAACTCAAGTAGAGACTACCGGGGAGCAATTGTAATCTATACTCACTATTAAAGAAACCATAGTTGCTTGCTACATCCGGTCGCGTGCCCCGGATCGAATTCTTACCGCCAAATTTTGACTGGTAATTTTGCGGCGCTTCCATCCCTAGACCAAGCTGAAGGTTGAACCCGAAGACCTGTTTCTTTTCCCCGGCGATATTCAGACTGGGTAAGCCTTCAAAGTAGCTTCCCTTGAATGTCAACTGGGTAAAGCTCAGTCCAGGAGCAAAATCACCAGCTTTTTCCAGTTTCAACGACCTTCTCGACCCATCCGTCGGGAACATGGGGTTGTTCCTGTCGTCGTAGACTAAATCGGCCGATAGGATATGGGTAAGCGATCCTTCCGAGCTGTCTCCCAGTATCCAATCCGCGTTGTACCCCATATTTAGCGAAAGATTACCCGTGAGGGGATAGCCAAACGACGCCTTCACTCCCTGATTGGACCCTACGTTCCTGTACAAACTCAACTTGGTAAAATTGAACCCGGAAGGATAGTAGACGTTCTTCCAATCAAGGCTCCCCCCAAACTTAGCGTCGAGGGAAAATTTCCGGTTTAAATTGAGCGAAATGTCCTGACCCAGTCCGAAAATGTTCTTCGTAGACAGTCGCAACTTACCCGCCAGTCCGTTACCCGACCACGTTAATCCCCCGTTGGCACTGTTGAGCCTCGTCTTCTCCTTTACAGTGAAGGTCAGCTTAACCCCTTTTGAACTTTTAACCGGTTTGGGCTCGACCTTTGAGAAATAGCCTAGATTAAGCAATCTCCTTCTAGAATCTTTCATCAAATTGCTGTTAAATACGTCGCCCTCGGAAAGCAGTATCTTATTTGTAATTACTTTCCTCGCTGTTTTTTCATTCCCCTTCACTGCAAGCTCCGTGATTTTACCTTCAAAGATCTCTAAAAAGATTGTTGAATTCTCGACCCTGTTAACGGAGAAATCCACGAATCTATAGCCGTTCGTTAAGTACTTGTTATAAACCGGGGCCAGTATCTTCAGCAGATCATAATTTGATACCTGGCCTTCGGGAACCTCTCTTATAAGTTTGCGTAATTTTTTGTCCGAATACAGAGTATTGCCTTCTAACTCCAGCTCGGACGCCTCAGCCGGATTTTCCATTACCTTTCTTTCGGTTAACTTCCACCTAAGTATAATGTCCGATTTACTGTAACCCCGAGCAGGTACCAGTTCGACCGATTTGAAGTAGACAGAATTCTGTAATTCCTGATAGGATTTCTGGAGGGCCCTTAGCTTAACCGGCTTTCCTTTTTCAACCTCGATCATCCCGAGGGCCACCTCGCTGGGCACCGTTTCTAATCCTTCTACGCTAACACTTGCCAGTTTCCCCTCGATTACTTCGATGGTCAACGTAGACCCAATATTGATTTCCCTCGCACTGACAAACGGATAGCCCTTCTTTTTGTAGACTTTTGAAATATCTTTTAGCCCTTTGTTTAGCTCCTTCTGATTTATCACTTCGCCCTTTTTGATACCAGCTTTTCTCAAGGCTTTCTTAAGTTTCCTGGTGTTAAGGAGGGTTACGCCCTCAAATTTGTACTTTTCCAATACCGGGTACTCCGTCAACTTCAGCGTTAAACTTACTTCCCCGTTGGTTACATTGATGTCGCTTTCAACGTCCTTGAAAACTCCCATATTCCGGACATTGGTAACTTTTTTCTCCAGTTTACTCCTGCTAATCGAATCTCCTTTCTTGAGCCCCAGCTCTTTTAATACCTTTTTGTCAGCTATCTCCTCGTTGCCTGAAATTTCTATTTCCCTAACCACGTAAGTAGTTTCGCTTCCCTCGTTCTGACCTCTCACAACAGATCCTAACGAGACAAGTAGAATTAAAAGCGCAAGGACAACAAACATCGAGAGTTTAACTTTAGTCGTTTTCATCCACTTATACCCCTTCCCTCCTTAATATTTTCTCTCTCGTACTTCTGTACTGGACGGCCTCTGAAACGTGCTCAGGATAAATCCTATCGGATTCGTTCAAATCTGCAATAGTCCGTGAGATCTTGAGGACTTTGTGGTAAGCCCTCGCCGAAAATCCATAGTGATCAATGGCTTGTTCAACCAAGCTTTCTGCCGACTCATCCAGCTGGCAGTAATTCTCGACCTCCTCGGCAGACATCAAGGAATTGGTAAAACCCTTACTGCCAAACCGTCTCGATTGGGTTTCCCTCGCAACCTTTACCTTCTCTCTTATTGTCCCGCTGTTCTGGCCTTTAGCTCGGTCAGTCATTTCTTCCTTCCCCAACCTCTGGACGTCTACAAATACGTCAATTCTATCCATAAACGGACCCGATATCTTCTTCCTGTATCGGCGAATTTCGTGTGGCCTACAGTTACACTGTTTAACTTTATCTCCTAAATAACCGCAGGGACATGGGTTCATAGCCCCGATCAAGGAAAAGTTCGCAGGGAATCGATACGAGTTTGATGCCCTTGAAATTGTTATTTCCTGATCTTCCAGCGGTTGTCTCAGCGTCTCCAGAACCCTCCTGTTAAATTCGGGCAGCTCATCCAGAAATAACACTCCATTATGGGCGAGGCTGACTTCCCCCGGAGTGGGATTTCCGTGGCCACCACCAACCATACCAGCGTAGGAAACAGTATGATGAGGTGTCCGAACCTTTCTTTGCTTTACGAGAGGCCGCTTGGGACTTAGCTCACCCAGAATGCTGTAAATCTTGGTGACCTCTATCGCTTCTTCAAACGTTAGAGACGGTAAAATCGTGGGTAGCCTTTTTGCCAGCATGCTTTTTCCTGATCCCGGAGGACCACTCATCAGTACATTGTGACCGCCTGCCGCGGCTATTTCCAGGGCTCGTTTAGCACCTTCCTGGCCCTTCACGTCACTAAAATCTCCTGCGTAGTCGGTTTCCGAGTTGAAGTAATCTTCCCGGCTAAACTCGTACTCGGCCGTACCGCCTTCCCTATCTCCATCTAGAAAATCTATCGCTTCCCTTAAACTGGAAACAGGGTAAACTTCCAGAGAATCAATTATAGCCGCTTCCTTTGCATTGCCCTCAGGAACGAGAATCTTGTCTATATTAGGATTATCTCGAGCGGCGAGAATGACTGGAAGTACCCCGCTAACAGACCTCAATGCTCCGTCAAGCGATAGCTCTCCGATCAATAATTTATTTGTCAAAGAACCTTCGGCTAGCTGCTCCGTAGCCTGGAGAATCGTGCTGGCAATTGGTAAATCCAGGCCCACCCCTTTCTTTTTGACGTCAGCAGGTGCCAGGTTTGCCGTAATGCTTTTCGTGGGGAACTCGTAACCTGAATTATTAATGGCACTCTTTATTCTATCCCGACTTTCTTGAACTTCCTTTTCCGGCAAACCCACTAGTTTAAAACTGGGTAACCCCCGGGATACGTCACATTGAACTTCGACAATAATCGCATCTATTCCGGTAACCGCACCACTCAAAGTTTTCGCGATCATTCTAGCAAGACCTCAATTTTATTGCGTCCTCGTAATGGGTGAGTTCGCCTTCTGAAATAGCTATGACGTCAAATCTGGTATCTCCTCGATATTCGTTCTCCATCAACCACCTCTTTGCGCACTTAATCAACCTCTGTTTTTTCTTCGCCGTTATCGATTCCTCCGGGGATACAAAACTTCCACTCCCCCTCTGTTTTACCTCGACGAAAACCACGTAATCTTCATCAAATGTGATTACGTCAATTTCTCCCCTGTAACAGAAAAAATTTCTGGTGATTACGTGATGGCCGTGGGATCCAAGATATTTGACTGCTTTATCTTCCGCCTTTCGACCCTTTCTTGTCATAAAGAAATCAAGTTAACTCCATTCAATAGATTCAATCACTAGCGCAGTATCGGGCGAAGCCGGATCAATTAATTAAAAGAAACTAATATGAAAATCGTATGAATAATAACGGTTGTTTCAGGAGATATTCAAACTAGAAATTCGGTGACGGAAGCTTTTTTAGCAATATTTTTCCTCCTCAACCCGAGCCTCAGCTTGATTACCGGAGATTCCAAACCTAGAATAATTCGGGTGGAATAATGGTTCTCAAAAACGATCAGCAGCTTACTGTAGTTGACGGAGCAATCGGAACTGAAGCTCAGAAGCGAGCACCGAACGCTGAAGAAACCCTAACCGAATTGCTTAACTTAACCCAACCGGAAGTTATAAAAAACATTCACCGCGATTATCTGAAAGCAGGGGCCCAGGTTCTTACTACAAATACCTTTTCCGCAAACGAGATAAGGCTTTCCCGCTCAAACCGCGGCAAGAACCTCTCGGAGATAAACGAAAAAGGGGCTGGATTAGCCAGAAAAGCAATCGAGGATTACGCAGGGAAGGGTGAAGAGACTTTGGTTGCTGGGTCCATAGGTCCCACCGGTGAAACGCTCGTTCCCATTGGGGACTGGACATTTGCTGAGTTTCACGAGACTTTTCGCTCCCAGGCGGAAGCGCTAAAGCGGGGCGGAGTAGACCTGCTGATTATCGAAACTATGGAATCCCTCAGGGAAGCGAGCGCCGCTCTGGTGGCCAGCAACGAAACTGGGTTACCGGTAATAGCATCCTTATCTTACGGAGATCGTAAACGGACTAGTTACGGCGTAGTACCGGAATCCGGCGCAGTAACTTTGGACTTTCTCGGAGCGGACGGTCTGGGTATGAACTGTGGCACTGGTCCCGAACCCTATCCCGATCTCATAAAAATTTACAATAAGTTTACCTCAAAGCCGCTTCTGGCAGAAGCCAACGCGGGTAATCCCAGATTAGAAGACGGGGTAGCTGTTTACGATCTATCCCCCGAGAAGTACCTTGAAGAAGTAAAGCCCGGTCTTCCCTTTCTGGCCGCTGTGGGTTCCTGTTGCGGTAGTAATCCGGATTTTACGAAAGCTTTAGCCGATATCGCCCCCGACTACCGGAGTAGCACAACTCCGGGAACTGAGAACGAGAAAGAGTTTATCAGCAACAATTCGGTCGTAATCCCCGTCTCCGAAGAGCTGGAATTTGTAGAAGTTAAAGTCCTAAAGGACGATTTAAAAAACATAACAGAAAAGGTAGTTGAAGATAGAATAACCATGTTGCGCTTTTCGGGCCTTTCTCGGACTGAGGAAACGCTGGAGAGAGACTTGTCTCGTCAATTTCTCAAGCTCAGGTCAAGTGATCCAATCGGGATTGTAACTGACGACCCCGGTCTATTGAAAACTTTCCTGACAGCTTACCCGGGAATCTCTCCGGTTCGAGCTACGGGAAACAAGGATCATCTGGAGAGAGTCGCTGAGAAGTACGGGGGGCGTCTAATCTAGGGAGCAAGTTTTCTCGTCTTGAAAAACTAAAACTGGAACTTTAGAATCTTTTTTGTAAGCGGGCGTAGCTCAGCGGTAGAGCATCTGTTTGCCATACAGAAGGTCGCGAGTTCAAATCTCGTCGCCCGCTCCATTTTATTTGACATACGCAGGCAATAATGTATAAAAATAGACATCGTGGGGTGGAGCAATTAGGAAGCTCGTCGGGCTCATAACCCGGAGGTTGT
>JBDGQU010000083.1:0-5948 GCA_042218715.1 Bipolaricaulia bacterium
AGCGCCTACGACGCCTACCAGGTTGCCTCGAATAAGAAACAGAGCATATTTAATACTTCCTGGAACCTCAATTCGGCGGAGACAACTGAACCAGATTTCGAGCTCGCTGATTCCTCAGCCGGGATATCGGAACTTAACCGGGAATTTTCGGTTTCAGCTGTCGGTTGAAAGTCAAGAGCTGGAGCTTCCCTCGCATTCTATTCCACCAGTCAAAGGTATTTTGTTAACTGACTGCATTTGGTATCATCACACCAACCGTAATTCAAAGGAGGAGAAAGATGAAGTTCAAAGTGGCCCAGTTTGGTTTGGGTAAGATTGGAAGGGAAATTACCAGGTTGGTTCTGGATAGACAAAGATTTGAACTCGTGGGGGCAATAGATAAAGACGAGAATAAAGTCGGCTCGGACTTAGCAGATCTTCTGGGGCTGAGCAACCCGACGGGAATAAAGGTGACAAACGACATAAACGAAGTTCTATCTAAAAGGCCGGATCTTACCTTTCATTCGACCGTTTCCGAGGTCTCAAAGGCCCACAGTCAGTTAAAGAAAATCATAAACGCGGGGGCAAATATCATTTCTACCAGCGAAGAACTCGCTTACCCCTATTTACAGGCACCGGATCTGGCAGAAGAACTCGACGAAAAAGCTAAAGAAAGTGGCGTAACGTTATTTGGTACCGGAATTAATCCCGGATTTGCTATGGATCTGTTACCTCTAACTTTCTCCGGAATAGCCAGAAAATTAGACAGAATAACCGTAAAAAGAGTCCAGAACGCTTCGGTAAGAAGAAGAGCACTCCAGGCGAAAATAGGCGTCGGTTTATCGGAAGAGGAATTCGACGAAAAAGTTCGTCAACAGGGCGGTCACGTTGGACTAATTGAATCGGTTTCACTGGTGGCTACTGGTTTGGGCTGGCAGCTAGACGAAATTGAGGATTGGACGGAGCCTGTAATCGATGAAAGTAAAATTGAGACGGACTATTTCGTAGCCCGTCCCGGTGAAACAAGGGGAATTGATCAAACCGCAGTTGGGAGAGTTAACGGGAAAGAAAAAGTTAGACTGCATTTACAGATGTACGTAGGGGCAGAAAATCCTGTTGACGAGATACATCTAGAAGGAATTCCAGAGGCAAAGCTTAGGATACCTGGCGGGATTCACGGTGACGTAGCTACTCCCGCCATTGCCGTAAATTCAACCCAGAAAGTTCTTCAGGAATCTCCCGGACTACTAACTCTCCTGGATATATACCCTTACCTTTATAATTTTGAGCGGTAGGCAAAAACCACCCCGGGAGTCCACCGGGGTGGTATTTTATCGCTCCGGGTTAATTAGTTTTCAGAACCAAAATTATTTGGTCTGGGTTATCCCCCACTTCTCCGGATCAAATTCCGTTAAGTTCTCTGGCTTAAACAGCCTCGGAGGAAAACTTTTGTCCGGACGATGGCGATTTTCGAAAATTATAGTTGTCGCGCTACCATCCAGCACGTTTTTCGAGTAAAGTTTTTTCATCACGGTTTTTCCTTCGAAGGTAGTTAATTCTTTTACTTCGAGAATCCGTTCGAGCTTTCCGTCGCTGTTGTAGTCCTCGGACCTTAAAATCAACCAATTTTCTTTCCCAACCCACACTTTACCCCTGGGATATCTCGTCTCTACACCTTCTTCCGCCCGTAACTCCAGGAGGTAAGCGGGAACGGTTTCTTCGCCTATCTCGATCTCGGTCTCAGTAACTAATTCCCCTTTGTATCGTTCGTTCATATTTCTATTTCCGATCTCCTGAAAAGTCAAAGTGCTTCCGGCGAAACTCTTTTGCTTCTGAGCGGAGGGAAGTTTCTTCGGTTTAGGAAAAGCGGCCAGCAGTAACCACATTTCCGTCTTCCCTTCTTTCGTTTCCCTGCTGAGCAGCATTGACCCCCTTACGGATTCGGGCTTTAAGTAATATATCAAAGTGCGATCGGGTTTCCCGGCCTTTTTCCTGGCGAGAGATCCAAATTTGCGGGTCGTGGTCGTCCCGTCAGGATACTTTATCTTGAAGGTTAATATCGATACTAGATCTCCCTGGGTAATAACTTCCTGTTGCTTATCGACTTTTTCCAGTATTTCCTCTCCAGTTAGCGAATCAGCGGCTTTAAGGCTTACCCCAATCGACAATACAAGTACTACGGTAAACACTATCAAATATTTCAATCCATCCTTCACTGTCATCATTTCAATCACCCCTTCAAACAGCTTTACCTCGGGAAAATTAGTTTTCCCCATCTTTTATGAATCCCGGTCGAAATATAAACAAAATCGCCGGTATTACCGTAAAAGCACTGACCATGCTTATAATCATTGTCAGCGCCATCAAAAACCCGAAATTGAAGATCGCCTCGAAAGTAGAAAACATTAACACACCAAACCCCAGTGTAAGCGCAAGGGCATTGTAAAATATTCCCCTTCCCGTTGTCCGCAGCGTAGCAGAGAAAATCTCTAATTCTGATTTATCCTCTTCGTATTCCCTTCGGAACCGCTCTATGAAGTGAATGGCGTAATCGATTCCTATTCCGATAACTATAGAACTTACCATCAGGGTCGCCAGATCCAGAGGGGTACCAGAGTAGCCCATAATACCGAAATTTATTAGCACTGTTAACACCAGAGGGACGAGACTTATCAACCCAGCACTAGCGGACCGGATAATCAACCCCACAATCAGACCCGCTATTACAATGGAAGCGAGTAAACTCACTAGCTGACTCGAGACTACCTTGGAATAAACCATCGCCGACACTCTTGTAGAACCCACCAGTTCGGCATCAACCTGGGGAAAGTTTTCTTTCAAATAGTTTTGTATCGCACTTTTAAGCTGAACTACCTTAGAGCTGGAAACCGTTTTGAAAAACCCGGTAATCTCTCCGGCTGAGTAATCCCCAAGTGCAAGATTCCCCAGCCCCCCTCCCTGAAAACTAAACAGTAAAAGCAATTGGGAAATTAGATTCTTGTTCTTTGGGAGCCTGTAAAAGTCGGGATCGCCTCCGTGATACTTCTGGTTAAGTTCTTTTATTATATTAACTAGAGAAAATGTTTTAGTTACCTTTACCCCCTCTTTCGAGGTCAACCAGTTCTGCAGTTCTTCCATTTTTCTTAGCATTTCGGGGTTTTTGAGACCGCCCGACTTCCCCGTATCGATCTCTATTAGTAACCTGTTTCCACCGGAAAAGTTCTTATCCAGAGAGTTTAAGCCTTTCGTCACGGGGCTGTCCTTCCCTAAAAAAGAAGTCTGTGAGGTCTCAATATTAACCCTGAAGGTACCTACGGTAAATACAACCAGCAGGAGGACAAATAGTGCAAGTACCATTTTATTGTTGTCCGTCACGAATCTTTCAAACCCAGTCAGAATGCTTTCTCTCAGCCTTCCAAGATTGGCGATTATTTCACCTGATTTTAGCTGCTGCAGGGGCAAGAGCGAGAGAATTGCGGGAACTAAACTGAGGGAAAATATTATTGAAAACAAGACTCCGAGAGCTGCAAATATTCCAAACTGACGCTGAGGCAGGAGGAACGAGCTTATGAGGGCGAGAAAACCTGCTGCCGTAGTCAGTCCAGCCATCGTCACAGGGGAATACATGGCAACGGCTGTTTCCACTATCACTTCTCTCTTTGACGCCAATTTATCGGCTAACTCATAGTATTTATTGAGAACGTGAATCGAATACGCGGTCCCTACCGCTACCAATACCACGGGTAATATGAACGAAATCAGCGTAAATGGTATACCGATTAACGCCATCAACCCTATAGACCAGGTGGTACTCAAAGATACCACAAGTAAAGGTAACAGTAATCCTCTCAGGCTCCTGAAACTCATGTACAACACGAGCCCAATCGCAACAAATACCAGAGGTAACAATACAACTAAATCACTAAGTATCGCCTCGGAGAGAACTGAATTCGTGAAAGGTAAGCCCGCTAAGTAAATTTCTTCCGGCCCCTTATAATTGTTTGCGACGGTTTGAATTCTATCCGCAACTTTCGGCTCGTCTATATCCTTAGCCAATTCGATGGTAAAAGCCGCAGATTTACCCGACGAAGAAACTACTCTATCCACCAGCAAATTACTGCCCATCAGTCTCTTTCGAAACCGGGCCATTTCCTCTTCGGTCGTCGGCAACTCACCTCCTGGAGCAACGGAGTCCACGACGAGGGAATCTTTCTTCCCAATTATTATCTGGGAATTCAGCGGACCCTCAACTTTTTTCACACCTTCTATTCCGGCTATCTTTCCGCGAAGGTCGTCAATTCTCTTCAGTACTTCAGTCTCGAATATAGTTTTTTCGGACTCTATCGTAACTTTAAGAAAAGTTTGAGACCCGTACCTCTCTTCCGCCTCGTTAGCCGCCTTTATGGCGGGATTGTCTGGTGAAAGATACTCCTCGAAGTTTGTAACCAGATTAATTCCCGGAATAAACGAGCCAAATACGCCAGTAACCACTAAAGCGGCAAAAACGATCTTCCAGGGGTTATCCACCACCCAGCCAACGAACGCTCTCATCTAAGTACTCCCTCCCGGAGGAAGATAGTTGAAAAGTATGCGGGAATTACGTCGTCATTCACGTCCACAGCCTCAACCTGCCCTCCAAACGCTCGTTCAATAGCGTCTTTTAGTAGATTTAACCGTTCAGTCGCCTGGATTCTGACCTTCTCTGGCAAGGTTGAAAACGGTTTAGTAATAACCCACACCTGGTTAAGCCGGCCCGTTTCTATTGTGGAAGGTACAATAATAACCAGATCGACTCCTGAAACCTTCCCACTTTTGAGAGGATTTTTGGTTGGACGTTTTACGTTGACTGTTTTCGTCAGAATTTCCAGTTCTTCTCTTTTTTTTAGTCCCCCAACGAGTCCCTGGACCCGCATGGATGCCTCAAATGAGGTAGTTTCGTCTACGACTAGGATTCTGTATTTACCCTCGGTCTGCTGGCTAGCTCCCTGAACCACCATCCCTGTGACAAAAATGACCAGTAGAATCGTTATGATTAAATTTTTTCTCACTTTAACCACCTTCTTCTTGGTCCTTTCGAACTCCTTTCCAGAAGAAATTAGCCAATTCTTCTGGAGCTTTTTCGAACAATTCCTTTTCTGCCTTCTCTTCCTGGAGCGTTCCGTATGCGACGACCGATTCGACTGCTCCAAATAAGGCCGTAGCAACCACCTTAGGGTCGCAGTCTCTAATCTGACCATTTTCAAGTGCTCGGTTGACTAATTCTTCCACGTATTTAATTACTTCTCTATACTGCTTGTCTAACTTTTTTCCTAACTTGCTCCCGGGCTTGAACCTTTCCTGGACGATCACTTGCATAAGTTCCTTGTGACTATCCAGCTGTGAAAAATGTCTATCCAATATTTCTCGAATCCCTTCAACGAGAGGCATTCTTTTTTTCGACAATTCCTCGTAAAATTCTTTCCTGTCCTCAAATTCTTTAGAGAAAATATCCAACAATATATCCTGCTTGTTGTCGAAATAGTTATATATGGTGCCAACCGAAATACCCGCCTCCTTCGCTATTTCGTCAATGCTTGTTTGAAAGTAGCCCTGACGGGAAATCACCTGCGTCGCAGCCTCGCGGATAAGGGAGTCTTTGCCCCTTCTATTTTTTGTCATGTTACCCGCCCCCTAAGATATGAATGAACGTTCATTCAATTATAGTCTGGTCTATCCACATGTCAAGCAAAAGATCTGAGATTCTTTTTCTCTTAGACGCTTCTACTTTTTTAGCGGTGGATAATGGAAGGTATGTATTTCCGGCCTGAGTCCCGGCCACGGATTTAGCCACAAAAGGGTTAGTTGAAATACCGCGTAAAATTTGGTTACAAAAGAAGTTCTAACTATAGCAAGTTATTACCTAAGTCGTGCAATTCTCTCTCCTAGAACCAGCTTCTAATTCAGTCTACAGGAAAAATAGTCCTTAGTTG
>JBDGQU010000084.1:0-5660 GCA_042218715.1 Bipolaricaulia bacterium
TCCTTCGCATAATGCACTCCAGTACCTATCGGGTTCCCGCGCCTAGAATAAAAGCCCCTTTTGCTTTTGCAGACTAACTGTACAGATTCATTTATTTTCTTCGTTCTTGACCAATGTAAAAGTTATTTTTAGAATAAATATATAAGAAAGTATGCAAAATAAAAGGAATTGGGGCTAATTCAGGTTGCCAAAAGTGGCTTAAGACTAAGACTTAGAGAAAGTTAGGGGAGGTAGGTTTGAATAAATTGTTGGTTTTTAAGAGACTCAAGGAAAAAGCTAGGTAATATATAATGTCTGAAGTTAAGAGGGATTTTGTTTTTATTGATGAAAGTGGAAATGACGGTGAACCAGGAAGAGAGGGGGCTAGTGATTATTATATGGTAAATGCCCTACACCTTACAGATTCCACCCTCCAGGATATGTTTAAACGCCTGAATCATCTACGCTACTTTCACAAATTGGACGGTGAACTTAAAAACGAACATAAAGACCCAAAAATTCGTAACTCTCTCTTGGATATTTCTGAATGGTTTCATAGCATTGATGGTATTTTTATGACAAGTGGCTATTTGGATAAAACAAGCTACGAGGGCCCGTATCTACATAAAGGCAGTCCTAGAGGGCGCAACCCAAAATACTTTAGAAATTTTATTATTAGTAAAACCCTGGAACGTCACTTCCACAAAAACCAAACGCTTTCTCCTGAACCCGAACTAGAAATCGTTATAGACCGGTTTATTGAAAATAAGGAAGACGAAGAGAATCTAGTAAATTATTTAAGAACCCGGAATTTACCGGACATACTTCATGTTGTTCAAGTTGATTCAAGATACAGCGACCCTATTCAGATTGTGGATCTATTTGGAAGGCTATTAAAGGCTAAATATGTTGATGGTTGGGAAAAATTAGAGGATTATGACTTTGATTTTGTAGAAGTGGTTTGCCTTAATCACATACCAAGAGAATACCCTGAAGCAATAGAGGGAAAAAAATAAGAAAGAGCCAGCATCCGGCTAAGGACGCCAACTCTTTCTTCTTATCATCATCTCTACACCTTTATAATAAACCCAACTGCCTAGGTTGTCAACCCTCGTGAATCCCAGCTTCAGCCTGAGTTATGGGAGATATAGCCCAAATAGGCCCTACTCCAAGGTAAGCCGGACCTCATAGAACCAATCGAAACGGCACTCAGAACATGGATTTTTGTCCAATGATAGGATATTATAGCATATAAAGATATTAACCACTCGACCGGGATATCGAGGGGCTACATTGAAGTGAACTGTTAAATAGTACCTAGATAAATCCTCTCTTTTTAAGAGAACCTCTTAATCCGTTGCTACTTCTTTATCTCAAGGCAGGGAGATTTATAAATACCTCAAACTAAAAAGATCCTAACCGTGCGCCTGTAGCTCAGTAGGATAGAGCGACGGATTCCTAATCCGTAGGTCGGGGGTTCGAATCCTCCCGGGCGCACCAGTAACGACAAAAACCCCCTAGCTTTACCAAACCAGGGGGTTTCTATTTTTTATGGTGCGAAGGGTGGGACTCGAACCCACACGGGCAATAGCCCACTAGGTCCTAAACCTAGCGCGTCTGCCGATTCCGCCACCTTCGCCAACTTTGGTTAAGTTTATCTATTTCTCTACTGCCTTTCAACTCCCTTCACTCGTTGCTCTCCATGCCCGGTACGCCTTCCTCGGTTTCCGGAAATCTGGGCAGTATTTCGGCCTCGTAAGCCATGGGCATCCTCCCGCCTGGCCCTACTTCAATTTCCGTACGGTCTTTACCGGCAAAGGAAGGAACTATCCGGATTCGTTTACCCTCCCGGGTTTTCTTGCCTTTCTTCACGTAGGCCATACCTACCTGTCCGCCACCGATCTTAGCGCAGCTGGTGACGTACCCCAGGTACTTACCCCGCTCGTCGAACACCGGACTATCTTCTCTCACCATCCTCGCTTCTTCCTCTACCAGCTTGAACCTGACAACTTTATTCTCCACGTGGAGGAACGACTTGGCTTTCCCCTTGTACCTGTCCCGGCCGATGAAATACGGCTTGTGAAACTTGACGTAAGCGCCGAACCCCGCTTCGGTAGGAAGTATCTCGTCCTCGCCGCTAAGTTCGTGGCCGTAAAGCGGGAGTCCCGCCTCGATCCTGGTAGAATCCCGAGCTCCGAGCCCGGCCGGCTTTATCCCGTACTTATCGCCCTGGTCCAGAAGATCGTCCCAGAGTTGGGGCGCGTCGTCGGGGTGGACAAGGAGCTCGTAGCCAATTTCTTCTCCCGTATATCCCGTTCTGGCGACCATCGTCCTCGCCCCGTTTAGATCGTAAAAGTCGAGCTCGTTCCTGACCATACTATCCAGCTGTTCGGCCTCTTCCGGAGATACCAATTCCTGCAGTATCCTCCTGGATTCGGGGCCCTGAAGCGCCAGATCCCGCATGGCCCTATCCCCTGCCTCTTCCGACTTCAGGTCGGTCAACTGGGGAGTCCGGCTCGGTTTAACCCACGGTCTATCCGGGTCCAGCACGTACTCTCCGGACTGAACGGCATTCAACCACTGCCAGTCCTTGTCCTCGTTAGCCGCGTTAGCGACGATTATATAATGCTCCTCGGTAATCCGATAGATCATAGCGTCGTCTACGACCCTGCCTTCCGGATCGAGGAAGTAGTTGTACTGAGCCTCCTTGTCCTCCATCCAGCGAATATAGTTCGAGGCGACACAATCCAGGAAATGGGTCGAGCCCTTTCCTTTAACCTCGAATACCGCCATGTGACCGACGTCGAACAGTCCCGCGGCCTCCCTTACGGCCTCGTGTTCTTCCTGAATGGTGGAATACCAGAAAGGCATTTCCCAGCCGACGAAAGGAGCTATCTTCGCGTCCAGCTCCTTGTGCTTTTCCAGCAAAGGCGTGGATTTCTCTGCTTCGTCGGATTCTTCGGACTCGTAGATAAAAATTTGATCCACGGATTCCGGAAATTCCGACTCCTCCAATTGCTGTTCGAGCTCACTCTGGCCGACGAAGTAAGGCCGAGTAAGGTCGATCAGGCCCTCCTTTTCCCGGTAAAGCTCCGGACCAGGCATCCCGAAATAGTCCCGGTAACCGTCGCCCTTCACTTCTAGCTTTTCAGAGAGACCCGCCAGTGACTCGGGTTTAGTCCAGAAGAAGACCTCCTCGGAATCGACCTCGGAACGATAACAGGTCAGGTCTACTCCGTCCACTTTAATCGACGTCAGAACTCCCGGACTGAACTCTTCACAGCCCGCCGACTCGCGGAAACTTTCGGCATCAACTGGACCGTAAACTGCAAAGTCCTCTCCTTTTGCATCCACGTCTTCCAGATCGTAGACCTTGACCGGTCCTTCAACCTTCTTCATGTAATCTCGTTTGTCGAAGGTAACGTATCCGTCGGAAATCCCTCTGAACCAGTTGAGTACACGACTTTTACGCTCGGAAGAAGTAATTACCAGGTACCTTTCTTCACCTTCCCGCTCTTCTTTTATCAGTTCTACCCTGTCCAGCACGTCTCCGTTTTCGTCGAGCAGGACGCCGCTCTTTCCCTTTCCGTTCGCCAAATCCAGGGTGTCCCTGGTCGTTATCTGATCCAGGAAAGCGGTCGGCCTATGGCCCTTTACCTCGATCAGGCCGGCCCGGGGCCAATCCGGATCCACTGCTCCGGCGGTTTCCAGCTTCTTCTCTTCCCCGCCTATCTCGGTTCCGTCCACCGGATAGTATTCCGGGTACTCCTCTTCCCGGCTGGGATAGGGCGGGAAGTCTCCAAGTAGATCGGCTACTCTTTCCCTCGCTTCCAGCATGAGATCCAGGTCTATTTTACCACGTGAGAGCGGGCAGGTCTGGCCGATACAGTGGAAGGACTTCATCCCGTGAAGGACGTCCGAGACGATGTCGGCTATCTTTCTCATTTCCGGTTCCTTCATGCCTCGCTGCGTAATCCAGGGGGTGCCGAGCCGTAACCCGTGGGCTTCCGCCGCGCTTTCGTCTCCCGGTATAGTGTTCTTATTGGTCACGATCCTCGTCTCGTCGAGTATTCGGGAGGCAATTTCCCCCATCGGTTTGAAGTCGAGTTTCTGCTCGAGTACCTTAAGATTAATTACCATCAGGTGTGTATCCGTACCGCCGTAGGCGAGCGTCAGGCCGTTGTCCTGAAGACCCTCGGCCAGTGTTTTCGCGTTATCCACTATCTGGTGCTGAAGGTTCTTGAAGGTTTCGGTCTGAGCTATTTTGAACGCCACGGCCATCGCCGCGAATTTGTTGGGATGAGGTCCCCCCTGAGCTCCGGGGAATATCGCCTGGTCTATAATTTCCGCTCGGTCCTTATCGGTGGTAAGGACTATCGCTCCTCTAGGCCCGCCGATTGTCTTGTGGGTCGTATTCATGACGACGTGGGCCTTACCGATAGGATTCGGATAAGCTCCGGCGACTACCATGCCGGCCACGTGCGAGACGTCGGCCAGCAGTACGGCTCCAACTTCGTCCGCTATCGATCGGAACTTATCCCAGTCCGGGGCCCAGGAATAGGAAGTATAACCGGCGATTATCATCTTCGGCTTATGCTCCTTTGCCAGGTCCCTTATCCGGTCGTAGTCGAGTCTTCCCGTGTGGGGGTCGGTGGAGTAAGGAACGATATTATAGCGCTTACCCGTCAGGTTGAACTTGCTCCCGTGAGACAGGTGTCCCCCTTGATCGAGCGCCATCCCCATGACGGTATCTCCGGGGTCGACGAAACTGTCGTAGATAGCGAGGTTACCAGCCGTGCCGGATAGGGGCTGAACGTTTGCATAGATCTCTTCCGGTCCTACCTCGTCGTTGGCGTAAGCGTCCTTCGCTCTCCTGCCGGCAAGACTCTCCACCATGTCGACGAACTCGGTCCCTTTGTAGAACCGTCTGTTCGCGTACCGGCGGTAGTGAGTTATCTGCCGGGTGAGGTCGCTCAACTGGTCTTCCGTCTCCTCTCGCATGACGTCCCTGGGGTAGCCTTCGGCGTAGACGTTATTAAACACCGAACCCAGAGCCTCCCGGACGGGAAGGGGGGCGACGGACTCGGACGGGATCAGGATTAGCTTCCTGGCCTGTCTGTCCTCTTCTATATCTATCAGCTCGTCGACCAGCGGATCTATTTCCGACAGGTCACCATTTACCAGCAAATCCTGGTAATCGTAGTTATCTTTCATTTTCCCTCCTCGGTCAAAGCATACTTTCGGCCAATCATCGGCCAATAACCCTATAATACCGGGTATAAGTGGAAAACAAATCTTCAGTGATTCCCTGAGGTAACAACCTTTACGATTATAATTTTCAGTAAATAGGGGCGCAAGCAATAAACAAAGGATATACCAGTTTTATACTGGATACTTGCGGTTAACTTCCAGTAGTGGTAACCGACGCGATAGCCACGGTTTTTGAACCCGGTATGGACCTATTATTCCTAACACACGATCGCCGGGGGTTTCAAGACTCGATATGCCTACTCCATAACTCCCGATAGCCAGGGGTTTTACCCTCGGTGTAAACTTAGGTTGAAGTGTACAATTAACAATAGATTCGATCGCCGGGGTTTTCCAACCCCGGTGTTCACCGTGGACAAAGTGTTTGGTTAATCACCTTCGGTAGGAACCACGTGGAATCTACCGAAGAAAAA
>JBDGQU010000085.1:0-2473 GCA_042218715.1 Bipolaricaulia bacterium
ATTTTGACGCCAATAGCAATCTGGGTGCTGGTGAGGGATATTTCCATAACCGAATTATATTAAATCTTTATGCATAATACTTTCTGTAGTGAGAACCTCTGTCGTGAACAGGACAGTTTGAGCACGCGAGTCGGAAATTTCTCGGCCCGGGAAGCCCGGAGGTAGAATCGTACTTACCGGGAACACGGGCTGCTAGCTTTGGGAAATATCCCGTAGCGAAATTTAAACAAAGTGGCTTTCTAAATGAGGCTGATATTAGGCCCGGTTGTCTACAATTTTGGCTTGATTGCCAGCGATGGTCTTTATTTGATCTCCGGGTAATCTTATTTCGGCCTTCGCTCCTATCAAGGATTCGGTTAGTTCGATCTTTTCTATCCTGGCTTCATCCATAACTACCGAGTTCTCTATCCCGGCCTCCCGAACTTTCACTCCCTCTCCAGCTGAAACGTGAGGCCCGAGAGTGGAGTCGACGATACTAGCTCCTTCCGCAACGTGAACCGGTCCCCGTAATTCGCTATTTTCAACTCGGCTACCTTCGGCTATGACAATTTCCGAACGGTTCTTAAGTTGCGAATTACGAATTTCTCCTTCGATCGAGCCATCGACCTCTTCGAGCAGAATCCGGTTGGCCTTGAGGGCGTCCGAGGGCCGCCCTACGTCCAGCCACCAGCCTTCAAGTTCGGACGGGGTTACATTCCTCCCCTCGCTTATCAGACGGGCGATCGCGTCCGTTATTTCTAGTTCTCCCCGATCGGAAGGCTCTATCTGCTCGATTGCCGGGAATATATCCCGGTTGAAAAGATAGGCACCCACGATCGCCAGGTCGCTGGGAGGGTGATCCGGTTTCTCGACCAGGTCCACTATCTTTCCGTCTTCGATTTCGGCGACTCCGAACCTTTCGGGGTCATCGACCGGAGCGAGAAGTATCGATGCAGCCGGTTCTTCTTTCTCGAAATTACCGACCATTTGAGTAAGTCCGGAATGTAAGAGGTTGTCTCCGAGATAAACAAGAAAGGGATCGTCCTCTACGAAATCACGGGCACAGGCTACCGCGTGGGCAAGACCTTTCGGATCCTCCTGGTGAATGTAAGTTATCGACGCCCCCCACTTTGAGGTCCCAAGCGTCTCGCGATAAAGGGATTCCATCTCGGGAGAGATTACAAGTCCCACTTCAGTTATCCCGGCATCGATGACTTTTTCTACGTTATACTGCAGGATTGGCTTGTTTGCCAGCGGAATGAGGTGTTTTGGTGTCGAGTAGCTTATCGGGCGCATTCTCGTGCCTTTCCCGGCACAGAGGAAGACTCCTTTCAAGATAATCACCTCGATTGGACTAGTAGTCGGAGCCCTGTAATTTGTTCCAAAAGACATGATGAACGGAGAGGAGACTTTTTTCAACTGCAAATTTCCCGTTTCCAGGATTGATGAATTGTCGTGACGCAAGCGGCTGGTAAGACCCGGTGCGAGACTCTATTGTTTTTAGATAACCCTGGCTTAAAATTTTACCGGCCGTAATCCTGAACTGAAGAAGGGGGAAAATAACATGGCTAACCAGCCAGTTGTAGCGATATACGGAAACTCCGATTCCGGAAAGACCGAATTGGTCGTGGATCTCGTTAAAGAATTCGCTGAAGAAGGTCTTGAAGTTTGCACCATCAAGCATAGTCCGAGCCAGCTAAGCCTGGACGAGGAAGGTAAGGACACCTGGAGGCACAAAGAAGCGGGCTCCCTGGTGACCGTTCTTGCGACAGAAGTGGAGACCTCCTTTCTCGTACCCCGGAAGATGGAGCTGGAAGAGGTCGAGGAGATGCTAAAAAGGATTGGGAGCTTTGACCTGGTCATAGCAGAGGGGTATAAGGACGCAGACGCTCCGAAAGTTGCCGTCGGCGATATTGACTCCCGGGACAATACCCTTCACGAATACGACGGTGATTTCTCGGAACTTAAGCGGAAGATAAATGACTTAATAGCCGTGAAGGACCTCGAAAACGAGCTTCCCGGACTTGATTGTGGGAGGTGTGGCTACGATAGCTGCCAGGAGCTCGCGAAGGCTATATACGAGGAAGATAAAGAGCTTTCGGATTGTGAGGTTAGAGAACAGCGGATGGTGGATCTGAAAGTTAACGGAGAGGACGTTCCGCTGGAGTACTTCCCAGCACAGTTTGTCGAAGGAGGGCTAAAGGGTATGTTGCGGGCTCTTAAGGGTGTAGACGACGAGATAAACCGGGTTTCTCTGGAAATTCGCGACTAGTTTTTCCATATTTTCTGAGGTAGCGAACCAGATAATGACCGGACTAGCCTTTGGTAAGTTTGAACTTTTTACGGCTAGCGTGGTAGAGCGGGACAGCAGGGTTACTGTCATTGGTTCGAGCCAGGGCAGGGAATTCAGAGCTCATCTGAGAAATACCGGCAGGTTGAAGGATCTTATTTACCCTGGAGCGACCGTTGCCTGTGAGTGGAAGGAAAGCGGAAA
>JBDGQU010000086.1:0-8659 GCA_042218715.1 Bipolaricaulia bacterium
GATTTCACGTTCGAAGTCCATATTAAACTGGGTGCTGGAAGAGGGACTTGATTTATCGCTTTAGATATCACCTAATAGGTGAAGATAACTAAGTTTCTCAAATAGGGACTATTTTTTCTTTTAGACTGAATTATAAGTTGGTCTCAGGAGAGAGAATCGCACGACTTGGGTCAAAGATATTTCGGCGATGGGGAGGTTTTAGTTAATAATGACTTCTTTCGATTGGTCGAGAGAAGATAACCGTTGTTTTGGCTGCGGCAACAACCCGATAGGTCTAAAACTCGAGTTCGAGCGGGAAGAAGAATGGGTCGTTGCCAAAACGGAACTGGACGATCTCTACCAGGGATTCAAGAATAGCGCCCACGGGGGAATAATCGCTACGTTGCTCGACGAAGCTTCTGCCTGGGCGACGATGGACGCTACGGGACGGGTCTCGCCGAGTTACGAGCTGCAGTGTGAGTTCCTGAAACCCGTACCGCTGGAGGAAGAGGTCACGGTCCGAGCAAAGGTAGTGAGTAAAAGACACGGAATAGTCAAAACGAAAGCCGAAATCAAAGGAAATGAAGACAAAATACTGGCCAAAGCTGAGATAGCCTGTCGAGTGCTGGAGGAGAGAATTGACGCTCAACTGAACTCGTAATACTCCCTTCTACCAAAATTAGCCGAGAGTGCCCCAGGGCTTGCCCTGGGGGTGAATCGGCTGTTTTGAGTCCAGCACTCAATTGAGGTATGATACTTGGCCAAGTTATCGTAAGCTATCTATGTGGATTAATCTTACAATAAGATTCGTCCTTTGTTTTAACCAAGGTCCTATCCTCAATTGAGTGCTGGGTCAATTTTTCGTTTTTCAAATCCGAGGTTATCTTTACAATTGTATTTTTTTATATGCCCCGCCCTGTGGGCGGGGTTCTTGACCCCACGTTAAACCCGGTCAAAATCGAGATCGAGTCTTTGGCCGATCTCGGGCTCGATTTCCCTGGTTACTTCCCTGCCACCCCTTAACACCAGTTCATTGTTTTCGTAATACACCAACCGAAAATCTCCCTTTTCAGTCTTCACGTCAAGGCTCAGCACGATATAGGGTTCCATCGATTCGGGATCGTTAAGTTTAATTCCTGGATTCTCGAATTCTTCTTTTATCCACGATTTCTGGTCCTTCAAATTCTCTTCGTAATCCACCGCGTCTCTCGCGAGAAAGAATATGTCGTGCTCCTCCGCCGAATCCGTGGTATCAATCTTCAAATCATCGGGAACTGACCCGGGCATGAACACGTTCTTAATCGATTGAAAAAAACTTTTAAGACTCATTTTTTAAGGATATATCCTATTAATCTGTCTTGGGAACGGGATCGTTTCTCGAACGTGATCCAGCTCGCACACCCACGCTATAGTTCTTTCCACGCCAAGTCCGAATCCCGAATGAGGCACCGACCCGTACCTTCTCAAGTCGAGATACCACTCGTAAGGCTCGTGAGGTAAGCCCTCTTCGTCGAGTCTTTCCTTCAACAGGTCGAGGTCGTCTATCCTCTGGCTCCCCCCGATTAATTCTCCATAGCCGTCGGGAGCAATTAAGTCAGCAGCGTACACGTGATCACCGTCGGCGGTAGGCTCCATGTAAAACGGTTTTAGCTGCCGGGGAAAGTTCTCGATAAATACAGGTTTATTAAAATGGTCTCCGAGGGCGGATTCCGCAGGTGCACCGAAGTCTTCACCGAACTCCATTTCTTCCCCCGCTTCGTTTACTATCTCCACGGCCTCCTCGTAGGAAATTCGAGGAAAGGGTTTCTCGACCATTTCCACTAGATTATCCGTATCTACGCCGAGGCTTTCGAGCTCTCCTCTTCGCTCGTTTGCCAGTCTGGTAACCACGGAATGAACCATGTCTTCCTGAAAATCAAGGTTTTCCTCGTGTTCGACCCAGCTTAATTCCGCCTCGGCCATCCAGAACTCCGTAAGATGCTTCCTCGTCTTCGACTTTTCCGCCCTAAACACGGGGCCTATCCAGTAGACCTCGCCAAGCGCCGCCGCAGTCGCCTCTAGATAAAGCTGGGAACTCTGGGTAAGGTAAGCGTCCTCCCCAAAGTAATCCGTCTCGAAAAGCGTGGTGGTTCCTTCAACCGATACGCCAGTCAGAATAGGGCCCTCCGTAGCTATAAGTCCCCGGTCGTCGAAGAAATCTCTCAGAGCCTGGAGAAGTTCGTGCCTGACCCTCAACACCGGGGCAGACCCCTTCGCCCTTATCCAGAGATGCCTATTGTCCATGAGAAATCCGGGACCGTGATCTTTTGGAGTGATAGGAAAGTTTTCGCTGACGGAATGCTGGACTTCGACTCCGGAGACCTCCAGTTCGTAGCCAATGGGCGCTCTTTCGTCTTCCTTTACTTTTCCGGTAACGATTATCGACGATTCCCTTTTCAGATCCAGAGTCTTTTCAAATAGCTCCGTTCCTACCGAATCCTCTTTGAGCACTCCCTGAATTATACCCGTACCGTCCCTGATTTGAATGAACTGGATACCGCCACTGGATCTGCGATTGTAAAGCCAACCTTTGATAGTTACTTCTTCTTCGTCATAGTTCTCAACTTCAGAAATCGATATTTGGTTCATTGTTACCGTCCTCAATTATGGTTTAACATATTACCTGGCAGCTGATTTAACCTTAAAAACCCTGAAAATACCCGAAGGCCCGGCAGTCAGGCAAGTAGCAGATATTCAGGATAGTTTTGCCAGTAACTCGTCGTGAAAATTCCCGTTCGTAGCCACTATCCCTTCCGAGTCGTAAACGTCGTGAGCTTCCCCGGCGTAGTCCGTCACGCGACCACCTGCTTCCTCAACTATCAAAGCTCCCGCCGCAACGTCCCAGGAGTACAGTCCGAGCTCCCAAAAACCGTCGTACCTTCCCGAAGCAACAAAAGCCAGATCCACGGCTGCCGCCCCGTCCCGTCTTATCCCTCTCGACTGTCTCACCAGGTTCGAAAAGGACTCAAGCGCTTTTGGTACCAAATCCTTATCGTAGGGGAAACCAGTAGAAAGGAGCGAAGAAGCGAGGTCTTCGGCCGGAGTAACGGATATAGGTTTTCCGTTTAACGTCGCTCCCGAGCCTTTCACGGCGGCGTAGGTTTCGTTCAATACAGGTACGTTAACAACTCCGATCTCTATTTCTCCTTCGAACTCTATCCCAATTGACGTAGCAAACAAAGGATAGTTGTATACGTAATTGGTCGTTCCATCCAGGGGATCAATTATCCACTTCGTCGAACTCTTCTCCACGCCAAGTTCTTCCTCGGCCAGGATGGAGTGATTTGGAAACGAATCCCGAATCATATCGACGATAAGTTCCTGAGATTTTCTATCGTACTGAGTAACCAGGTCGGTCGGTCCCGATTTACTCGAGACGTCCCGCTTTTTCCCCAGTCCCTCTAACAGAAACTTACCGGCTTCTTCGGCGGCCGACTTCGCGAGATTCAATACCTCTTGCTTCATCTATTTTAGCAATCCTTAGATCTTTTCGTTCATTATTTTTACGACTTCCTCGGCCTTGGTCGTAGCGGACTCAGCTAAAGCTTTTCGTTTTCGCTTCTTCTCTTCGACAAAATCCGGGTCGGAAATCGAAGAAAGGTTAATATCCACGTTAAGCAAAGAAGTTCGGACGGTAGCCTCTGCCAGTATCGCGGAGGCTCCCGCATCGGTAACGGCGTGGCTATTGCCCGATTGAGCGCACTTTTTGCTCAGCTCCAGAACTTGATCCGCGAGCTCCGCCATCTTGAACGGAGGCTCCGTAGCCCCTTTTAGCGCCGACTGGATTGCTTTATTCCTGTTTTCCTTTTCTTCCTCCGTTTCCTTCGGTAAGCCGTATGCTTCCATGACCTTATTGTAGGCATTGATGTCCTCCCCAATTGCGTCTAAAAATTCCTCCCTTAACGCTTCGGCCCGGGTCAGAATCTCCTCGAACTCCTCTTCTACCTCTTTGTACCTTTCCTTACCCACGGTCAAATTTGCTACCATTGAAGAGAGCGCCGCGCCCAGAGCCCCCGCTACAGCTGCTGCGGAACCCCCGCCGGGCGCCGGTTTATTGGAAGCCAAATCCGTTAAAAATGTATTCAGTTTTTGGTTTCTCGGGTCCGGATCGATCTTTGCAGACATTTACCGTTGATCCTCCCTTTTCCAATATACTCTTACGAGTCGCTCGTTCTGTCCCGAATTTATGTTCAATTCACCATTGTGAGCGCTAGCAATTGCCTTCCCTATCCTCCTTGCCAGGTGTTCGTTCGTCGTCGCCAGTTTCAAATTATCCGATTCTGTCTCGGACCACATGATGCGCTGGAGGGGTCTATTTTCTTTTGCCCGTTCCTCCGTATTTTTCGCCAGTTGGAGTATTTCTTTTTTATGGGCATCGAAATAGTCACCGGATAGATAAACTAAACCTTCGGGATTCCTATCTCTTTCTCTTCGACAGGCGGGGCACAGAGATTCATTCCCCTCCTGGTCTTCCGGTATTGAGGCATCCATCCAGCGTCCCTCGTGATAAACAAGACCACAATTCGGACAGAAAGTGGGCTCTTTGTACTTTTTCCCTTCGTAGTAGGGATTTTTGGATTCGTGACCTATTTTTCCCCGTCGTTCCTCGGCCATAGACACCACCTCGAATTTAAAGTGTCGAAGGCCTAATTATTCCTCTTCTAGAAGGCTTTCAAGGTAATCTATTGACTCACCTACTGTAGTGAGATCCTCCGCGTCTTCGTCCGGAATCTCAATCCCAAACTCGTCCTCGAATTCCATAATCATTTCCACCGTATCCAATGAATCCGCTCCCAGGTCCTCAACGTATGAGGCATCAAGGGTCAATTCTTCTTCGTCTACCATAAGTTGCCTGCTAATAATTTCCTTGACTTGAGATTCTAGATCTTCCATAGAAATACCTCCTAATATGTTATAAAGTCCGACTTAGCGATGAAAAGTCTAGCCAAACGACAAACCACCGTCAACCCTGAGTACGGTACCGGTGATATAGCTCGCCTTATCACTCAACAGAAACAGCGCGGGCTGGGCAATCTCCTCCGGTTCGGCAAACCTTTTTAGAATAACGTTATCCAAATATGATGACTTTTTTTTCTCGGGGATATCCTCAGTCAATCTTGTATCCACGAACCCAGGGGCCACCACGTTGGCCCTAAGCTGCCTCTTCCCGTATTCTTGAGCGAGAGTTCTTGTAAAACCGACTACTCCCGCCTTCGAAGCAGCATAGTTTGCCTGGCCCCGATTCCCAAGCAGTCCGGAGACCGAAGAAACGTTGACTATACTCCCTCCTTCTTTTATCAGATATCTCAATGAAGCTCTGGTACAGTTGAAGACACCATTTAAATTCACGTCAATTACCTGACTCCACTCCTCGGGAGACATCCTCAATAATAGGTTGTCACTCGTAAAACCGGCATTATTAACGAGATAGTCCAGCCGTCCGTGCCGGTCGAGGGTCTCACTAACGGAACCTTTTACGGACTCGAACTCCGTAACGTCCGTCTCGAGAAAACTACAGTTAGGGCCTAGTTCTTCAGCGGTCTCTTTCCCCCGGGAACGAGAAAAGATCAGGGTCTTAACCCCGTTGTCCACAAGTCCACGGGTAATTTGTTCACCTATACCACTACCCCCTCCCGTCACAATAGCAACCTCACCGGAAAATTCCAATTCATATCACCTCGGCAAATCTTTTTCCGTCTATCTCGGGGTCGATCCGCTCGTTCAATTTGGTCAAAGTCGAGGCGGGACCTACCTCCACCGTGGTATCAATCCCAAACTCAGTCAGCGATTCTACGTAATTAACCCATCTTACCGGATGGGTCATCTGTCTGGAAATTAACTTTTGCAACCTCGAACCCGAGGTCTCGAACTCCCCGGAAACTCCTGAAAGAACCGGCATCTCCGGGTCGCTAAATTGGTACCTCGTAATATAATCCTTCAATTCCTCCTCGGCCTCTTTCATGTATTGGGAATGGAACGGACCGGTCACGTCAAGCTTAATACACTTGGCACTTTCCCCTTTTAGTCTTTTGCAACATCGAGACAGGTGCGCCTCCTTTCCCGAAATAACCAGCTGTTTCGGTGAGTTGTAATTTGCGACAGTGAGGGGATCATCCATTTCGTTAACTATTTCCTCCACCTTCGAGTATTCTACGCCCAGTACCGCAACCATTGAACCTTCAACGTCCACGTCACCGGTTAATTCCCCTCTTTTCTTGACGATACGAAGACCCTGCTCAAAAGAGATACAGCCGGCAGCCACCAAAGCGGAAAATTCTCCCAGGCTATGCCCGAGAACACAACTGGGCTCACCCCCTTCTTCAACCAGAATCCTGTATCTTGCTATACTATCGGTAAATATGGCAGGTTGGGCGTTCTCGGTCGAGTTCAACTGGGCTTCGGGTCCTTCGAGCATCAACTCTCGGAGATCGAATCCCATCACTTCGCCTGTGATTTCGAAGAGTTGCTTGACCCTGGAGTCCTCAAAGAGTTCGGCTCCCATGCCAACATGCTGGGACCCCTGACCGGGAAAGAGAAACGCGGTTTTTCCCACGGCAATCACCATTCGAGGAGCGTAGCTCCGTAAGCCGCTCCGGCGCCAAAAGCCGTCAGCAAAATTACGTCCCCTCGCTGGATCGATCCCTCTTCCACTCCCTCTTTGAAAGCAAGCGGTATGGTAGCCGTGGACGTGTTGGCGTACTCCTCAAGGTTGACAATTATTTTGTCCAATTCCACGTTTAAGCTCTTAGCAAGTTGTTTTATTATCCGTATATTTGCCTGATGGGGTACAATCCAATCTACGTCGGAGAGAGACATACCTGCATCATCTAGTACGTTTAGAGAGGATCTTTTCATCATATTTACCGCTCTCTTAAACACTCCCTTCCCTTCCATCTTCACGTAATATCTTCCGTCTTCTTCACTACCCTCCGCCGGCGGCAATCGTGTACCCCCACCTTCCAACCTTATTAGCTTCGCCTTTGACGGATCACCAAACATCGAAGTAGACAGAATTCTGCCTCTTTCCCCTCCAGCGCTCAGCACTGCCGCGCCGGCGCCATCCCCGAAGAGAACGCATGTGGTTCTATCGTCCCAGTTTAAAACTCGCGATAAGGCCTCCAGGCCAACTACGAGTATTTCCCCGTAACCGGATCCTTTTATCATATTAGCCGCAACGTCGATCGCGTACAAAAAACCGCTACAACCCGCCTTCAGATCAAAGAACGGCACGTCCGGGGTTAAACCCAGCTCCCTGACCACGAACGGAGCCGATCCCGGTATCGGCATGTCGGAGACGTTCGTCGCCACTATAACCAGATCTATATCGTTCGGGTCGACGGGAGACTTTTCTAACGCTTCTCTGGAAGCTTCTACTCCCAGATCAGACGGATCCTCGTCCTCACTCAACACGTGGCGGTGTTTTATCCCCGTCCGACTTGTAATCCACTCGTCGGACGTATCCACCATTTTTTCCAGGTCCTGATTGGTGACTACCTTCTCCGGTACTTTTGCTCCGACGGATAGAATCGTCGGAAGCTTCCCCTTATCGTTAATTTCACTCACTGAAATCAATCCTCTCCATTTCTGTTTCTATCTTGCCAGGCAAATCCCAGCGAGAAGCCTCTCTAGCTCTCAATATGGCGTTCTTGATCGCCCGAGCTTCCGACCTCCCGTGGGCAACGAAAACCACACCTCTCACTCCCAGTAAGGGTACTGCACCAAACTGAGCGTAGCTCAACTGGTTTTTAAGCTTCTTCAGGGTGGGGCGCAGGATCAATCCTCCGAGTCTGGACCTCAGGCCGGATTGCAGGGCTTTTTTAAAGAAACCTACTGTACCCTCGACGCCGCCCTCGAAGGCCTTTATGAGAATATTACCGACGAACCCTTCGCAGATAACCACGTCCGCAGGCGGTTCAGTCAATAACAGGTGCGGTTCAACATTTCCTATATACTTCAGATCAGTCTTCTCAATTAGTGACACGGTTCTCTTTGTCAGTTTGTTTCCTTTCGTTCGCTCTTCACCGATATTCAATAGACCAACTTTGGGATCCGACTTACCCACGACATTTTTCGCAAAAGCGTTCCCCATAACTCCGAACTGGGCGAGATTAATCGGGTCCGCGTCCGTAGTAGCTCCGATATCTATCAACACCACGTTTCCACTTTTTACGGTCGGGGTTACGCCAGCAAGTCCGGGTCTAGACACTCCCGGAATCCTCCCCAGATTAAACAGAGATGCCGCTACCACAGCTCCCGTATTACCGGAAGAAATAAATATCTCCGACTCGTCTTTTAAAGCTTTCACCCCTTTCACAAGTGAAGAATCGGGATTGTTCCGAACTGCCTTGGTAGGGGTATCCTCCATGGAAATAGTTTTGGGAGCGTGGAGATAAGAAATCCTCGAGAGTAACTCTTCCGTTTCGAGCCGATCTACCTCTTTCCTATTTAGTTCTTCCTCGCCGACTAACGTAACTTTTAGATCCGTACCCTGAGTTTCTCGTAGCGCCTGCACCGCGCCCTTTATTATCTCTTCCGGCGGTGCGTCCCCACTCATCGTATCCAGCAAAACTTTCATATCGGTAAGAAAAATTCACCATAAAAGATTGGTGCCGAGGGCGGGACTTGAACCCGCACGGACGAA
>JBDGQU010000087.1:0-10786 GCA_042218715.1 Bipolaricaulia bacterium
TAACCGAAAAACTTATTTGATAAACGGGGAGTTGGTCCAGCACCCAGTTTAATATGAACTTCGAACGTTAAACCAGTTTACAGAAGACAAGGTTTCTGTTGAAGGTATCTTTCACCGGTTGGTTATCGATATTAAACTGGGTGCTGGTTGAAAGCCTTGGAAGAGGGACTTGATTTATCGTTTTAGATATCACCTAACAGGTGAAGATAACTAAGTGTCTCAAATAAGGACTATTTTTCTTGTAGACTGAACTAGAAGTTGGTCTCAAGAGAGAGAATCGCCCGACTTAGGTCAGAGTAACTTCTTCCTGAGTTCGTCTTTTTTGTCCGTTTCTTCCCAGGGAAGATCAAGGTCCTCCCTCCCGAAGTGACCGTAGGTTGACAGTGGTGTATAGATGGGCCGTCTGAGCTGGAATTTGTCTATTATCGCCGCCGGCCGCATGTCGAAGACGTCTTTTACTGCCTCAACTATCCTGTCGTCCGTCACCTCGGAGCTACCGAAAGTGTCTATAGTTACCGCCAGCGGGTTTGCCTTTCCAATCGTGTAGGAAATCTGAACTTCGCACTCTTCACTTATTCCCGAAGCTACTATATTTTTCGCTATGTAACGGGCCATGTAAGAACCGGAACGGTCGACTTTGGTTGGATCCTTGCCCGAAAAAGCTCCCCCACCGTGACTTCCGTAACCGCCGTAAGTATCTACAATTATTTTTCTTCCCGTCATTCCGGTGTCTGCCGGTGGTCCTCCCTTCACAAATTTTCCGGAGGAGTTGACGAAAATATTCGTGTCGTCATCGAGCCATCGCCCCACAACGGGTTGAATAACTTTGTCCCGTAGTTTTTTCTCTAGCACCCCTTCCTCGAGTTCGGGATCGTGTTGAGCGGCTAGAATAACCGTATCGGCTCTTACCGGCTCACCTTCTTCGTATTCTATCGTTACCTGAGATTTCCCGTCGGGCCTGAGGTTTTGAATCAGGTTGGACTTGCGTGCTTTCGCCAGTTTCTTTGTTAACCGATGGGCGAGAGTAATTGGTAAGGGCATGTAAGACTTGGTTTCCTTGCAAGCGTAGCCGTAAACAATTCCCTGGTCTCCCGCTCCCAATTCGTCGTAATGGTTTTTCTCGTCTTCCGTTTCTCGAACCTCCTGGGCTTTACTAACTCCCTGGGAAATGTCGGGAGACTGTTCATCTATACTGGTCAGAATAGCGCAGTCCTCTCCGTCGAATCCGTATTTGTTATCGTTGTAACCGACGTTAAGTACTGTATTTCTGGCGACGTCGGGAATATCCACGTAGGTCTCGGTTGTTATCTCCCCTCCAATAAGTACCAGGCCGGTAGAGACGAATGTTTCACAGGCGACTCTTCCCTGAGGATCGTCTTCGAGCACGCTATCCAGGACCGCGTCCGATATCCTGTCCGCTATCTTATCTGGATGTCCTTCGGTTACGGATTCGGAGGTAAAATATCTTCCTTTCATTTTCTCACCCTTTGGCGCAAAATAGTAGCAAAGTGTAAAAAATAACCGCTGGTTAATCAACTAGAGAACCGCTAAATTTAATTCTAACAGTATTTGATAGGGAGGAGGAACCATGATGGACCAGAACTATTTGACCGAGGATCTCCTTTCGGATGAAGAAGTTGAGTTAATCCATAAGGCATCTATGGAATTATTGGAGGAAACCGGTGTTGTAATACATAACGAAGAGGCAAGGGAGGTTTTTAGAGATAACGGCGCCCGGGTAGAGGGGGAAACGGTATTCCTCTCTAGCGGCCTGGTCGAAAATTACCTGGAAGAAGTTCCTTCGAACTTTACCGTTCACGCGAGGAACCCCGATAACGACGTGGAAATCGGAACCGGGGCCGGCGTGCTGGCACCGGGTTACGGTGCTCCCTGGGTAACGGATATGGATGGGAATAACCGGGACGCGACGTACAGGGATTACGAAAACTTTACCAAGCTCGCTCAGGCAAGCGATAATTTAGACTTGCTGGGAGGGGTTTTGGTTGAACCTACGGATCTAGCGGACGAGGAGAGACACGTTAAGATGATGTACGCTGCCGCTAAGTATTCTGACAAGCCGTTGATGGGGAGTGCTTTGGGGGAGAAGAAAGCGAGACAGGCTATTAAAATGGCGAGCCTCGTTATGGGCGAAGACGAGATAATCTCCGATCATCCGATAGTAATTAGCCTGATAAGTACGACGAGTCCCCTGAGCTATGACAACCGAATGCTGGGGGCGCTCATGGAACACGCGAGGTTCAACCAACCCGTAATTATAGCTTCACTGATTATGGCTGGTTCCACCGGTCCCGTAACAATTGCCGGAGCGATAACCCTTCAGAACGCGGAAGTGTTAACGGGGATCGTGCTGGCGCAGATGATCAACCCGGGAACTCCCGTTGTCTACGGTTCAGCTTCTACCATAGTCGACATGAACACCGGGGATCTTGCCGTGGGAGGCCCGGAATTTGCCAAATTAGTCGGAGCGACCGCTCAACTTGCCCGCCATTACGCCGTCCCGTGCAGGGGGGGAGGGTCTATTACGGACTCTCTGCTGGTGGATGCTCAGGCGGGCTATGAGTCGATGATGACATTTAATGCTTCTATGAGTCACGGGATGGACATCGTAATTCACTCGGCCGGCATGCTAAAAAATTACATGGCGATGTCGTACGAAAAATTCGTTCTGGACGACGAAATACTGGACATGGTTAGCAACTACCAGGAGGGAATTGAAGTCACCGAGGAGGCGATAGCGAAGGAGGCCATAAAGAACGTCGGGCACGGAGGGCATTACCTCAAGCATCCTTCCACCCTCGAGCGCATGAAAGATTTTCGCGTCCCGTCGCTCAGTAATAGAAAAGGATTCGACTACGGGGAAGGATTGAAGCCCACTATCGAACGAGCCCACGAACTCTATAAAAGCCTACTGGATGACTTCGAACCGCCCCCGCTGGATCCAAAAATCGACGAGAAATTGCGCGAATACATGGAAACTAGGCGGAAATTCACCAACGGTGACTTAATTTCATAATTTATCTCCCTCTGTCGCTAACCTGGCTGCCGGATTTAGGGTATTTTCAGGATTTTAAGGCAAAACCGGGTAATTTTGGTGAATACCGAAGAAAGCCTGGGTCCTTTGTCCTTACGGAAAAACAATCCTAATGTTACAGGGTTGTGGTTACAGGCCATGTACCTTGGTCCGGTATATTTGACTTGACAGTCTTAAGCTGGTTTATTATTATAATGTAAATCTAATCCGAACAAAGGAAGAGAATTGTCCATGAAAAATAGCAAACATTTTAACCTTGCCGATCTAGGTAGAATTAGCGGAACAGTTACCTCTTCTTTTGTTATCGGAACCATGGGTACTCTCATGACGGGAGGGGCTCCTTCCCTCCAATAGTCTATCACCAACCAAATTTATATTACTTTATTTGCTGACATAAAGCTCGTTTGATTTCAATTGGACCTGACGGTCTTCAATTAATTAACTATCCCCAATTAATCATTTTAATAGTATTGATATCAGGAGGTTTTCATGGATTGGAATGGCGTCTTAAATCGGTACTTTGACCACTTACCGGTTGAAGAGCGCAAGAACGTAGTAAGTTTGAACGAGGGCAATACCCCACTAATCAGAGCGAAAAGCGTTGAAGAAAGGCTGGAAGACGACCTGAAAGTGTACCTCAAGTACGAAGGAGCCAACCCTACCTGCTCTTTCAAGGACCGGGGGATGACGGTAGCGGTATCCAGGGCGGTCGAAAAAGGCGAAAAAGCAGTCATTTGCGCCTCCACGGGAAATACCTCGGCTTCAGCCGCGGCGTTTGCTGCTAGGTCGGGACTGGAGGCAATAGTTGTTATTCCCGAAGGAAAGATTGCCTTTGGTAAGCTCTCTCAGGCCATGATGCACGGGGCCACGGTAGTCCAGGTAAAGGGGAATTTTGACGAGGCTCTCGAACTCGTGTTAGAAATCTCGGAGAACTACCCCGTTACGCTGGTGAATTCCCTTAACCCAGATAGAATAGAAGGGCAAAAGACGGCTTCCTTCGAGATATCGGATTTCCTGGGACGGGCTCCGGACTACCATCTACTACCCGTAGGTAACGCCGGTAACATAACTGCTTATTGGAAGGGCTACAAGGAATATTACGAATCGGGAGTTACGACCGGCCTCCCGAAAATGACCGGTTTTCAGGCTGCGGGTGCTTCGCCGATCGTTGACGGAAAGAAAGTAGAAAACCCCGAAACCGTAGCCACGGCGATCAGAATTGGGAATCCGGCCAGCTGGGAAAAGGCCGAAAACGCCAGAGACGAATCCGGAGGGATGATAGGTAAAGCGACTGACGAAGAGCTTGTCGAGGCTTACCAAATCCTGGCCAGTACCGAGGGGGTTTTCTGCGAACCGGCTTCGGCCGCCTCCATCGCGGGACTATTTAAAATGGACGGGACCGGCTATTTCGAACAGGACAGCCTGATAACCTGTACTTTAACGGGGCACGGATTGAAGGATCCCGATATAGCGATAGATTCGAGCCCCCAACCAAAAACGGTGGGAGTAGATGTAGAGGAGGTCCTGGAGGTTGCAGATTTATGAAGTACGTGATAGTCCAGGGGGACGGCATGGCGGATCATTCACTCGAGTCATTATCGGGTAGAACGCCTCTGGAAGCGGCTACTACGCCAAACATGGACGAAGTTGCTTCGTCCGGGCTACTTGGAACCGTAACTACCATTCCGTCGGGGTTACCGCCAGGGAGTTCCGTCGGAAACATGAGTTTGATGGGGCTGGAGCCCGAGAAATACTATACGGGACGAGCTTCTCTGGAAGCCAGGGGTCAGGGGATAGAGGTAGGAGAGGACGACGTAGTTTTCCGGTTAAACCTTGTTCGGACGGAAGGGAACGGGGAAGTTGAAGTTATGAAGGACTACAGCGGGGGTCATCCCTCTTCGGAAAAGGCGAAACAGTTCGTCGATCTGCTGGAAGGGGAAGTGGTTAATAACGGTTTTAATTTTTACAGTGGAGTGAGTTATCGGAACCTGGTGGTCTGGGAAGGAGGGAGGAACGAATTTAACCACGAGAGTATTTCTCTTACACCGCCGCACGATATAACTGGAGAACCGGTGGAAGGTTATCTTCCAGAGGGTCCCGGATCCGAACAGGTAAGGGAAATTCAAGAAATAGCAAAAGAGGTATTAGAAGAGAAGGACGAATCGTTCAACGGCGTCTGGCTCTGGGGTCCGGGGGTCAAACCCGACCTACCCTCGTTTAAAAAACGATACGGACTGACCGGAGCCGTTATTAGTGCCGTAGATTTAATTAAGGGTCTCGGCGCTTATAGCGGGCTAGAACCGGTTGGGGTCGAGGGGGCTACAGGCGATATTAATACGAATTACGAAGGTAAGGTCCGAGCGGTGAAGGAAAATCTCGGTGAGGATTCGATTGTGTTTCTCCACCTAGAAGCGCCTGACGAAGCTTCGCACGCGGGAGACCTCGAGCTGAAGATTGAAGCGATCGAGCGAATCGACGAGCGAATAATCGGACCTTTGCTCAATTACCTATCCGAGGAAAAGGAAAACTATAGGCTATTAGTTGCCACTGATCATATTACGGGGCTGGAAACGAGGACTCACGAGAGGGGTCGAGTTCCCTTTGCTATCGTTGACTCCGGTCGCTCGAACGTTTCCCGGGGTAGGAAATTCGCCGAACGGGATGCTTCCGAAGAGGGTAATGAATTCGAGACAGGTACCGAGTTAATCGACCTATTTTTCCGCAAGGAGGATATGAATGATTATAAATGAGTCAGTCTTTACTGATCCTGAAAGGAGTGAAGGATGGGAACCAGGGTTAGGAAGTAGTTACGATTATGAAGTGTCCGGTGTTTACGGGAAAAATGTGAACCAGGAAGTGCCTGTGGTCCAGCTCGGAGTCGGAACGGTTGGTCGAGAGCTTATCAAAAAAGTGGGAAGATGGAACAGCTCCGGAACCGCGGGTCCAAAGTATAGTTACGCGGGATTCGTGGATAAAAGTGGATTCGCTCAAAACCAGGCCGGCTTCTCCAGGAAAGAGTTAGAAACGATCGTCGAGAAAAAGTCGACCGGGGCAGGGCTGGAAGAAATATTTTCTGAGAAACTAAAAGATGTCGAGTCTTTACCTTCACTAATGACAAATATTGATAAAGGGATTCTAGTTGACGTTACTGACACCGGTAAGTTCGAGAGCCTTTACCGAACGGCTCTTGATAAGGGATGGTCGGTGGTTCTCGCTAACAAAATACCGCTTACCAGGATTAAACCGGGAGAGTTTAGACGGCTCAAAAACTCAGGTCTTCGCTACGAAACTACCGTAGGTGCGGGGCTTCCGGTAATCTCTACCCTGGATCATCTGAATCGACACGGAGAGGAGTTTAAGGAGATTGCGGCAATTCTGAGCGGATCTCTCAGCTTTATTCTCTCCCGAGTAGAGGCTGGAGGACAGCTCAGCAAGGCGGTACTGGAGGCGAAAGAAAAGGGATTTACCGAGCCGAACCCTGCGGAAGATCTCCTGGGAAAGGACGTGGCCCGGAAGACCGTAATCCTGGGGAGAAGTCTCGGGCTTGATCTTTCTCTGGACGATATAAAACTAGAACCACTCGTTCCGCTTGAGCAACAGGATCCGTCGGCCGAGGAGTTGACGGCAAATCTGAAGGAAGCAAATGCCGCTTTTCGGGAAAAGGTCGAATCCGCGAAAGGCCGGGATAAAAGGTTGCGTTACCTGGCCAGGATAACGGGTGAAGGTGTAACTGTCGGGTTGGAGGAAGTTGACAGAGACGGACCACTCGCTCAGGGGGATAGCACGGCGAACGTCGTTTTGTTTCGCACGAGAAATTACGATAATCCTCCGTTGATAGTCCAGGGTCCGGGAGCGGGCCCCGAAGTGACCGCCGGAGGAGTATTTTCTGATATCAAGCAGAGCAGGGCGAGTTTTAACTAGAGAGATAGGTAACAGTTGATTAAGGATTTAACTTCTCGAGAGGACGAAGGGTAGGATCTGAAATTAGATAATATTTCCACATTGGAGGATGATTATGAAAGATTACTGTGTCGGAATCATCGGAGCCCTCGGTGCTGTGGGGGGTCAGATGAGAGAGATAATGGCCCAGAGTAGTATTGATATTGGCGAAATTAAGTTGTTTGAACGCCCGGAACTGGAAGGGGAGACCGCGGAATTTGCCGGAGAAAAAATAGCCTGTGAGGTTGCTACACCTGATACTCTTTCCGAATGCGACCTGGCTACGATGTCCGCCGGTTCCGAAGCATCGAAAAAACTTGCTCCCATGGCTGCCGAAGCTGGCTGTGTGGTCGTGGATAATTCGAGCCAGTGGAGAATGGATCCGGAGGTTCCTCTTGTGGTCCCGGAGGTTAATCCGGAAGATCTCGACTGGCACGAAGGGATAGTGGCTAACCCAAACTGCTCGACAATTCAAATGGTTCTAGCACTTAAGCCGATTCACGATAATTACGAGATAAGTCGAGTTGTAGTTTCTACCTACCAGGCGGTGTCCGGTTCAGGAGTTGACGCAATAGAAGAGCTGAAAACACAGACCGAAGATATAGTAAATGGGAAAGAACCGAAATCTAAAGTATATCCCCATCAAATTGCCTTCAACGCTCTACCTCATATAGATAAATTTCAGGATAACGGCTATACGAAGGAAGAGATGAAGATGGTCCGGGAAACTCACAAGATAGTTAGCGACGACATCGAAGTAAGTCCTACGGCCGTCAGGATTCCGGTTTATAGGTCCCATGCGGAATCGGTCAATGTTCAAACTGACTCCCCGATTGACGTGGACGACGTCAGGGAAATGCTAACGAACACTACCGGAGTCGTAGTCCAGGACGATCCCGAGAACCGTGTCTATCCTCTGTGTACGGATGCGGAAGGTAAGAACGAGGTCTTCGTCGGGAGGATCAGAAAGGATCCAACGGTCGATCACGGGCTAAATTTCTGGGTCGTATCCGATAATTTGAGAAAAGGAGCTGCTCTCAACACGGTACAGATTGCGGAAACAATGGTAGAAAGGGACCTCGTGTGACGAGGCTTGAATAAGGGGACTGTGATCAGTCATGGATAGAATAGTCAAGAAATTTGGTGGTACCTCGCTTCGGACTGAGGAAAGGATAAGACTGGCCGTGGAAAAGGTTGTCGGGGATTTGGAAAGAGGAAGATCCGTTATTGTGGTCGTATCAGCTATGGGGAAGGACGGAGATCCTTATGCGACTGATACGTTAATCGGTCTTATGGAGGATGTATCTTCAGAGATAGATCCGCTAAAACAGGATCTTATGATGTCCTGTGGAGAAGTAATTTCCGCTTCACTTTTTTCTCATTATCTCGATGACGCGGGTTACGATTCCGTTCCAATGACGGGTTACCAGGCGGGTATATTCACGGATGACGAATTTGGCGACGCAAATATCCTGGAGGTTGATTCAGCGGGGCTGGAGAAATATTTAAACCAGGGTCGGCCCGTCGTGCTCGCAGGTTTCCAGGGTAGAACGATAAAGGGTGAAGTGACGACCCTGGGCCGGGGTGGTAGCGATACAACTGCTTTGAGGGTTGGAGGGGCGGTTGACGCGGACCTGGTGGAGATGTATACTGACGTGCCCGGAGTAGCAGTTGCAGACCCGGGTCTGGTTGAGGATCCTCCGTTCTTTTCGAATATCTCCCGGGACGCATTACGGAAATTAGTGGTAAACGGTTCGAATGTTGTCCATCCTCAGGCTGTTTCGAGCGCGCAGAATTACGACGTTCCCATTTCCGTTAGAAGTTATAAAGACGAGAGAAGAGAAACAATTATCGATGGTAAGACTTCGTCCGATCGAACTCCACTTGGCATTGCAGTAATGGAGGGTTGCGGGTTAGTTGAGGAGCCCAGCTTAGATCCTGAAAATACTTCGAAGGCCGAGGTCGTGTCGGTTAACATAAAAGGGAATGGAAGTAAGCCCTCAATACTGCTGAAAGAGGTCGGTGGGGAGTTAGGTGATTATGACCCCGAGCAGGTTTCTCTGGTGACGGCCGTGCCTACGATCCCTGGTCGGACGAACGAGCTCGTGAATAAGACCGTGGATGCGATAGATAAGGAAAAATACGTAGGGGTGAAGACAGGATCGGACGGAGTTCAGTTCGTGGTAGAGCCCGGGGAGGAAGCCGAGGTTGTCCGAGAGATCTACAGAGTTTTCTATTGAGACCTCCAGTAGGTACTTGTTAACCTTAATGAGTTGGCTAATTTGAACTCGAAATCAAGGTAATCAAGGAAAGTAACGGTAGTGGGCAGAACTTTAGCTTTCCGGGTGAATGTTTCGACGAGGGGGGTCGAATGGAAAAAAGCAGTAAAGAAAATATTTCCTTCAACCGGGGCGTACCCGAGACTCAGTCCTTACCCAAAAAGAAAGTTGGTGAGATAACCGAAGAAGTTCTGAACCGGTACGGAGATTCGTTATTACAGTACGGTGATTCAAAAGGATTTGAACCCCTGAGAAATAAGCTGGCTGATTGGTACGTGAACGCGACCAACGATCGGATTCTGGTAGGTAACGGCTCTCTCCAGATTCTAGACATGATAGCCAACCTCATTGTAGAGCCGGGGGATACAGTTCTGGTAGAGAGCCCCACTTACGATCGAGCGATTACTATATTTAATCGGGCGGAGGCAAAAGTCAAGGGGGTGAAGCTCGAGAAGGACGGACCGGAACTCGGGGAACTATCCGAACTTATAACCGAATGTCAGCCAAAGCTATTCTATACGATCCCGGACTTTCAAAATCCTACGGGCGTTTGTGCGACCGGCAAAAAAAGAAAGAAGATAGTCGAACTGACCCGGGAATCAGGTACGGTGATCGTGGAAGACTCTCCCTACCGAAAGTTGAGATACCGGGGTGAATCGGTGCCCACCCTGAGAAGCTTCAGTCCCGAAAGAGTGGTTCAGGTCTCCTCGTTTAGCAAGCTGATAGGGCCGGGAATGAGAGTAGGTTGGGTGGTTGGTAACCCCGAGTTCATCGACGATCTCGCTGAATACGCGGAAGACACCTATATTACTCCCGGTTTACTCAGTCAGGGTTTAGTAGACGGCTTGATAGGTGACGGGTGGCTGAAAGAGAATATCCAGGACCTGATCTCCCTTTATGCCCCCAGGCTAGAAACTACTCTCGAAAGCCTGGAGAAATACTTTCCCGGAGCGGACTGGGTGGAGCCCCGGGGAGGTTTTTTTGTCGGACTGTGGCTTCCCGGCGATACCGACGTAGACCAATTCTACAGCCGGGCGGAGGAAGAAAATTTGGTCCTTTCCCGTTCGGAGAGGTTCTTTCCCGGTCGTCGGGGCAAGGATTTCCTCAGACTTCCGTTTCCCGCTCTTTCTTCCGACCGGATTGAGGAGGGGATAATGAGACTCGGGGAAGCCTGGAGGAATCTCAAACCTAAGTCGAACGATTCCCTCTCCTGAGACCAACTTCTAATTCAGTCTACAGGAAAAATCGTCCTTAGTTGAACAACTTACGTCTCTTCACTCAGTAGGTTACAGCTAAAGTGGTAATCAAGTCCCTCTTCCAGGGCTTTTAACCAGCACCCAGTTTAATATCGATAATCAACAGTGGTAAATAACTTCAACAAAAACCTCTTCTGTAAGCTGGTTTCCCGTTCGAAGTTCGTATTAAACTGGGTGCTGGACAAACTCCCGTTTATCACATAAGTCTTTCGGTTAACTCTTCCCTGTTAATTTAACAAATCAAAACCGCTCAGTTTTGG
>JBDGQU010000088.1:0-7962 GCA_042218715.1 Bipolaricaulia bacterium
TACAGAGTAATTATTAATAAACGGAGAAGGCTTTGTCAACCCTCTGCTCAAAAATTCTATAATAAACTACCTAGCCCTAACCTAATACCCTGGTAAAAAGTTAAAATTTCCCTGTCTCATTCAATCTATGAACGGGACTGTTTAGAAATATTTAACCCAAGTTGGTTTAATTCCTCTATAACTTCACTGTATATTTCCAAATACCAATCTTTTGGTCTCCCAGACTCCATATTATGTGAGTCTTGATACCTTTTGCCGACAGGGGGGTTTTTTATTTCATCTTCGTATTTCTTGAGAAGTTCCGTCACAACTTCATTAGCCTTCTCCCTTCCAATCCCCGCAGAAGCGTGGGCCACTTCAGTGCAGAATTCTGCAGCTAAAGGTGTCATATAATCAGTTTTTACTGCTTTTGCGGGAAGAATTGTTTGGGCTGAAACTCCGGAAGTAATAACCCCTATGGTATAAGCAGCCGCTTCATAGAAATACATCCTAGTTGTTGGTCCCGCCGCGGCATAGCCAGCATATAATACCGGAAAATTTATATTTCGACTAATAGCTTGGGCACTAATATTTGCAGACCAGAGAACTTCTGGGGGTGTTGAGCAGGAATGTTTAATATGTATAGGGAAAGTCAAATGGTAATTGCTTTTTAATACAAGCCTACCTGCTATTACATAAGCAGTATTCAAAATTGCGGCAGCTTCAGCTCCCCCCGCATATCCCCCTACCATTGGTCCGGACTCAGCACCAATATTACCGCCCCAATTCAACAAGTAGGAGGCAATAGAGAGGGATGAATTATCTACTTTGAGTTCTGCAGTAAACTCTACCAGCCATCCGTCAGAAGGACGAACGCCAAATTCTGAATTACTTGCTGCGATAGTACCCAACGAAGTTCCTCCTGGTGGGACAAGGTTAGCTATTGGTAATCCAGGTCTGCCCGCTAGTTGTAATTTCCGCCGCCCAATTTCTACCGCCCTAATTGAACCTAATATTTCAGTTGGAGTACCACCTTGAATGGAAAGCCCTTCAATAGAATCTATGTTTGGAATAGCGATGGAGTCTCCATTAGAAATATTACCATAACCAGTTATGAGTCTGGCCGCTAGTTGCTCATTAGAAGAAAGAATGCCATTTCCTACATGACACCAGGGAGGAGTAGAATCATCTGGTTGCCTCGGGTGAAAAGCTTTCGCCTCCTTTCCAATCCCCATATGACATTTAGTTGGACAATTGTTAGCCGCACGTTCAATCTCAGTTCGGCTAAACTCAATAAGTTTTCCGGTATTTCTATGATAGACGCCTGTAGCATCCAGGAGATCGATAGCAGCTTCGAAAACAGCATCGGCCATTTCATCGTCATTGGGAACGAAAGTCGTAGAGTCGGGATCATATCGGATTTTATACTTTTCAACCAAGTTTTTGCATGTTGGATAGAGTTTTTTTAAGTTGTATTCCTTTTCCTTAATCCGAGGCCCTTCTCTTACTCTACGCAATATTTCTAAGAAATTTATCACATTATATCACCAATGAGTTTAGTTATACGTTAAATAGTTTCTATTTTACTGAATCTTTATTACCATATACCTGCATCGATTTCTTCCCAATCGTAACTATTGGCCTCAGACATAATTTCCTCGAGTTCGGTCACTGTTGCTTCGGGTAATTCAACTTCTTCGCGCTCTCTTAGGATTTGAGGAACCATTTCTTCAGCGCGCTGAAGAAGGCTTTTTGATCCTTCTTCTTCCCAAGTTTCCCTTGTTAGATTGCAACTTATATTGGACTCAATATATTCCTCTTCAAAGTATTTAAGGGTGTGCTTATCAGTAAGGAAATTCGATTCCGACTTGTTTCTTTTTATTGCTGAAAGACCCATAGTATCCTTATTAACTTCTATCCCTTTTAAAGCCCTCCTGGCATTTTTCAACAGATAGTTATCAACTACTAACTGTGCTAAACTACCGGCATAGTAGTGTTCAATCTGTCCAGCCCCGGTCAATACGTTGGCCCCGGCCATCGTGGAAAACATAAGGTTAGTAGTTCTTTCCTGTATGGATTGACCATCTGGGTGAAGCGAATCCGTAACCAGGCCAGAGGCGTTAAAAGGAATTTCACAGTTTTTATGTATTACTTGGATCAAAGCCATAGTCATCATAGCGTTCTCAATCTTTCCTTCTTGTAAATTACTCGTCTTCATATCTAAATGGGAAGGTAAGGGAAAAGCTATTAAAGGCGCCCCTGGGTTCGCTAACTGAGATAGCACAATTGCACCTAATAACTCGGCGTGGGCTAACATTACTACCCCTGACAAAGTTACGGGGGAGGTTGTACCCGCTATTGGGTTAGTTGCCATCTCAACCGGTATTCCATACGATCCTGCGATCGATAATACTTCAAAGGCATTAGCGGAATATCGCAGAGGTGAAAGGCTTGAAGCAACAACGCTTACCAATGGTCGCTGCCTTAACTCTTCCTCATCTTGAACCCTAAGTACTGATTTGATAATAAACTCCATATTCTTCTTACTATACGGTGACACGTGAATATGTTTTTCCGTATTTTGGAGCAAAAGTTGAGTTATATAAATATCCCGAGTTTTATCCTGGACATCTGTAGGGTAAAGAGCGGTGCATGCATCAATTTCTTCTAGGGCGTCAGATAATCTGATCCATTTTAAAACATCCTGAGTGGTAGGTTCCCGGAAGGAATTTGGATCCGACCCAACGAAACTACTTGCCCCGCCAGGAGGATGTGCATATAAGCTACTCTGGGGCGTAATCTTACGTTCCTGGTCCTTATTTCGGCCTCCATAGATAACCTTTTCTGGCGCTGATTCGATACAATCTTCGATTAGGTGATCAGTAAATTTAACTTGTTCTGAATCATGGTCTACGGTGGCCCCCGCATCTTCTAATAAAAGACGTCCTCTTTCACTTTTAATTTCAAGCCCAACCTCACAGAGGACCCGTTTGGCAGTATCATGTATTTCATCTGCTTCCGAATCCGATAGTATTTCAACTGGTTGCATTCTCATAAAAAATATTACCCTCCGAAAGTATTAAGTTGTGAGTCGTTCTGAAGGCTAATGCATTAGGAAGAAGGCGGTTCCCAAGTTTGTGCTATACCCTGGGTGATTCTATCGATAACTATAGCAAGGACTACGATACCTATTCCGGCCTCAAACCCTTCCCCAATGAGTATTCTGTTAATGGACCACAATACCTTTTCTCCGAGCCCACCTGCCCCGATCATTGCCGCTATTACGGACATCGCTAGCGCCATCATAGTAGTTTGGTTTACCCCCATTAGTATGGAAGGAATAGCCAGCGGCACCCGAACTTCTTTTATCAATTGCCAGCGAGTAGCGCCAAAAGCTTTCGCTGCTTCCTGGGCACCTTCCTCTACTTGTCTAAGACCTAGATTCGTCAACCGTACTATTGGAGGAGTCGAATAGATAAGTGTAGCTATGACTCCGGGAACTTTTCCCAGTCCAAACAGCATTATGGCGGGGATAAGATATACGAAACTTGGCATAGTCTGCATAGTATCGAGAACAGGCTTAACGAGTAACTCAATTAGATCTACCTCTCCCATTAAAACACCAATGGGTAAGCCAATTATTAAGGCCATGAATACTGAAGTTATTACCAATGAGAAAGTTTGAAGAGCGGGAGCCCATAGCCCAAAGAAACCCACCACAAAAAGAAGAGCAGTTAACCCAATAGTGGTCGTCCACCGGCGGGTAGCTAGCCATGAACCAATACCAACTATAGCAATAATTCCCCACCAAGGAATGAAGCTAATAAACGAATGTACATTTAAAAGTACTGATCTAATGATGTTTGTAAGTATTTCAAAAAATGGGGAAAAATTGTCTAGTAACCAGTTTACAAAAGCTGTAATATATGGGGCGACATGGAATTCCCAACTTTGGGGAAACAATTTTACCACCTGTATTTAACTGTTCATCTTCTCCTACTCAAAGGATTCTAATTGTTGTTTTTTATCCTTAACAAAACGCTCTACATAATCATTGGCGGGATTGCTAAATATCTCCTCTGCTTCACCAGTTTGCACTACCCGCCCTTCATTCATAATAGCCATTCTATTACCAACCCTCATCGCCTCGTCCAGATCATGGGTGACAAATAGTATAGTCTTCTGTAACTCCTCCTGTAGACGTAATAATTCTGTTTGCATTCCTCTTCTAATAAGAGGATCCAAGCCACTAAATGGTTCATCCATCAGCAATACAGGGGGGTTATTTGCTAAAGCCCTAGCGATTCCCACACGCTGTTGCATCCCCCCGCTTAAACTCGCAGGGTATGAATCTTCCCACCCATCTAATCCGACTGATTCAAGCACTTCTTCTGCCTTTTTAACACGTTTACCCTTACTTTCCCCTCTTAATTTTAAACCAAACGCCACGTTCTCGAGTACGTTACGATGCGGCAGAAGTCCGTAATGTTGAAAGACCATAGCAACTTTGTTTCGTCGAAACTCTATAAGCTCGGTTCTATCAAGTGCTGTAACTTCGAGACCGTCTATACTTATATCACCTTTAGTCGGTTGAAGCAGCCGAATTAGACAACGAACCACGGTGGACTTACCACTTCCAGAGAGACCCATAAGGGCAAAAATCTCCTCTTCACTAACGGAAAAGTCTACCGCCCGGGCGCCAATAACTACGTCATCACGATTCTCTAATTCTTCTACGTCCTTTTCATCAGATAAACCGAGTCCATTGTTATCCATACCGTATATCTTCCAAAGATTCTCAACTTTAATAAACTTATTGGTATCTGTCATTTAAAATATTACTCCATTATGGTACTTCCCATTTAAGGAGAGTTTTAAAGCGCTTCCTCCACTTTATTAATAATTTCATTTCTGTAAGGTCCTCTTACAGGAATCCAATCTTGCCATATGTCCTTATGATTTTCTAAGAACCACTTAGCGGTCTTTTTAGCAGAAATATCGTTATCTGTCATATAAGCTAACAACTCGTTAACAACTTTCAAAGGAATCTCGTAATTAGCTAGGAATGTCATAACCTGAGGATGCTTTGAGAGTGATGGATTAACGATTATATCAACTTTACTGCTCGGCCAAGCACATGTTTTATCTTTTGCCCAAACTTCTTTGTCATATTCCGGTTCTTTTATCTTGGTTAAATCCAACTTGCCCATAACCTTAGTGGGTTCCCAATAGTAGGTTAAAATAGGCTCTCCTGCTTCGTATTTGGCCATTATTTCCGAAGCAAGGGCTGACCCACTACCGGGGTCAAAAGAGTTATAATACTTATCTAAACCGTACCCTTTTATCTTTTTATTAACGATTCCATAACATGTCCACGAGCTTGGGCAATTGTAGATTCTACCCTGGTCTGGGTCCGCAGGATCCTTGAAAACTTCCCAATACTTGGGAAGATCGTCGATAGTTTTCAGACCCGGAGCCATGGGCTCGATCCCCCGTTCTTTATCTCCTTCTATTACATAAGTGGGAACATAGAAGCCTTCAGAAGCTCCAGTGAAACTGGGACCTAAATCGATAAACGCATCATTAGAAAGCAGCTTTACATAAAGTTCGTAATTGGAAGATGTCCAACTTTCCATATAAACATGTATATCCCCACGTTTTAAGGAAGTATAAAGAGCGGGAGTCGAGGCATACTGATAACCAACTTCAAGGTTATACCCGTGTTCAATAATAAAACCAGCTATTCGATTTTGAATAAGCGAACTGTTCCACCCAGCGTCACCAATAACAATTTTGTCGGGGGGAGCTGCTTGGGAGGTGAAAGCAACACTAAACAATAAGATTAAAACTACAATAAGAGAAAATTTACCTGTGCGCTTATTTAATTTCTCACTAACGTAATTTAGCATCTTGAGATACATACCTCCTAAAGTTTTTAGGTTTCGCGCGTTTTATCCGGCAGAATGGCTTTAGAACTGCCCATTTTCCGTTAATCAGATGCAAAGCTCTCTGAGTTTACACCAGCTTGATTGAATTTACTTATGAAATGCAGATATAATCAGCACTATATCAACGTTATTAACAAATTAAACCATAATATCTTCACAGCTTAAAGACCAATATAAAAGGCTTATCAAAATAACGAAAAAAATGTAGAGAAAATATTATGGATTTTTCTTCACTAACCTAAGGAGGTTTCGTTAGACTGCCAGAGTTCTAGCGTGAGGTAAAAGAACCTTTAGTTGAAATAAGGAGGGGCTGCCGGTTGAAAAAGGTTACTGTGCAACGTAAAAACTGTGGTAAGGAGGGGGCACTTTAGTGGCCAGAGCTACTGACGTTTCTGCATGAATACGATAAATTACATCATAGATTCGTTACTCATCCTGTATTCTCTTTACTACCTATCATTTGTGATTCTAGGTCTAATTGATAAGAAGGTTGTTGGTGAGAATAAACTCAAGAAGGTTGCGCCCGAAAATGAGTTTGCGGTAGTAATTCCTGCCCACAACGAGGAAAGGGTAATATCGGAACTGCTTATGAACCTGAAAGATCTGGGCTATCCTTCCAGCCTTTACGACGTTTTTGTTATTGCCGATAACTGCAAGGATGATACCGCCAAAGTTGCTGGTAGACACGACGTCACCGTTATGGAAAGAACGAATCAAGATAGAACCGGAAAGGGCTACGCCCTGAAGTACGGCTTTGAACGGATTGGTCTGCTCGACGGTAGCAGTGACTACGACGCAGTTATAATATTCGACGCTGATAACCTCATGGAAAAGAATTTCCTCCGTGAAATGAATTCTAGACTCGAAAACGGGGAGCGGATCATTCAGGCTTACGTCGATTCGAAGAACCCAGTGGATAACTGGGTAACTGCCACGTTTTCGATGATGTTCTGGATCAATGACCGGTATACTCTTTTATCCCGATACAACGTAGGGCTTTCCGCCGTACTGATGGGTACCGGAATGTGCATTTCTTCAGAAACATTACGCAAAACTGGCTGGGATACGAATACACTGACAGAAGACCTCGAGTACTCAATCCAAGCACTCTTTGAGGGAATCAAGACAACTTTTACGAAAGGAACAAAGGTCTACGACGAAAAGCCGGTTTCCTTTTTAGCCAGCTGCAAGCAGCGCTTGCGCTGGGCCAGAGGACAGCTGACAGTGCTCGTTCAGTACGTTCCCAGGTTACTTTATCGTTCTCTAAGAGAGAGAAATCCTGTCAAGCTGGATGCCGGGTTGCGGTTATTCCAGATGCCGTTTATCATGTTTTACTTCTTCGTCACCCTGTTGCGCTGGACCTTGCCAGGGTTATTCACTGGGCCAATTTTCAACTACGTGATGAGCAACGTAGAGGTTTTTGGAGTACTTTTACCACTCATGCCCTTCATAATTCCTTCCTCTCTATTTTTGCGTGACAGGCTTCCCGGGACCGCATTTAAGTACGTCCTGTTGTTTCCGGTTTTCATGTACAGCTGGATAGCCTTACTTTACTGGGCGATATTTACTCTGGATAACGACCAATGGCTGCATACGAGCCACTTTAGAAACCTGAGCCGAAAAGACCTGGTTGCGAAGGACCTTATCACCTCCGTCAATACTCAATCGGTTAAAGAGACCAGAGAAAAAAACTTGACGCCCCCTCAGCCGATGAAGGTACCTATCTAGGGTTAAAATTTTTATGCTCGTTTTTATGCTCCCTGTGAACGGGGAGGTTACATGGGTCAAGAGAGGTTAATCAAGATCAGTGCTTCAACTATCATATGGATCGCAAACCTTTCTTTTTTCGCAAACGTTCTTTCAAGGTAGGCTAGGTCTTTACTTACGGTTTTCATACCACTTTAAGAATCAATCTTAGCTAGGACTTTTTCCACGAAAGCCAGTTATCAGCAATTAATTCGCCTGACATAATATCCCACATCTTTGTAATTGTTGAAAGGATTGAGTTAAAATTAATGGTTAGAAATCACTAATG
>JBDGQU010000089.1:0-2539 GCA_042218715.1 Bipolaricaulia bacterium
GGGACATTCGGGATGTTAGTTGTCGGCAATTGTTGACGGCGGGCAGTTGGGTAGTCCCGCGGACGGCCCGGGCCGGCGATTTGATTGCAGTTGAGTTCAAGTATTGGTCGCCGGTAACGCCGTCTCAGGATGCCTATCGCGTGGAGACGATCTATGTGGACGTGGTTTAGTTGGGGAAGGTGAATCCGAAAGCATCTTGCAAGGCCCACTTTTCGTCTTTGTCTTCAACTGAATAGCGCCTGCCGTCTTTGGTGACGACGATGACTTCGCCTTGATCGTTGAATAGATAAGCCGCTACCTGGCTAATGTCGAGGTAGAAGTGGGCCTTGCCGTTGCTGTCGTGGAAGTCGATTTTTACGAACTGCTTATCCGGCATAGAATTCATCTCTAGCGATTAAGCGGTTGCGTAGGTCGTCAGTTATTTTAATTGCCTCCTCGCCGTTCATAGCCCAGCAGATGTTAGATAACATAGGCTTTCCTTCATTCTTTGCATAGGTGATCTCATACCCTATGTAATCGGTTAAACCGGGAAATGGCGTTGCTTGTATATCTTGGATGCCTTCTAAGTTGTTTCCGTTGACATCCATAACAACTAGATAAGGGCATTTTCCTTGCTTGAACAGATCGACTTCCCGATTTAAGATGTGCTCTTCTACTCTCATTTCCTCGCTGTGGCTTGCTAAGTTCTCCGCGGCCTCTTGATCCGTATAGATTCCTAGAATTCTATAGTCGTCGTAACATCCATCGGAAACGATGTAGACTTTGTTCATCAGTTAGACCTCCACCGGTTGCTTCTCTTCTTGCTGGGCTTGATTGGCGAGTCGTTTTTAGGGCGTTGAGTAGGCGATAACTTGCGAGCATAATTGATTCCTCCCGTCTAGTTGATCCAAAACTTGATTAATACGGCAAATATGCCGGTTAGTGAAGCAGAAGCGGCCAGTACAAACGTCGCGATCGCGATTCGATCTTCGATACTGTGTTCGACCTTTGCTTCTATGGAGCCGTCTTTAGAATAACTAAGAGACTTATCGCGACCGCTATTAAGGACATCATCGTCGTACTTTAAGGCAACTGGGCCGTTGCTTAAGACCTCGGCGCCTTCAGGGGCCGTTTTGCTTGTTGTCGCCTCAAGCGACTGCCGACCGTCGAAGTAGCCGAGCGTCTTCCAAAGGCTGATTTCCATCCTTTTCTCAAACTGTCGAGAGACTGACATGCTTCAACTCTCCTTTTCGTGTCGGTACGCCTAATTGTTGGGCAATCTTCTCGGCGCGTTTGATGGTGGTACCGCGCTTAATTTGGGCGCGGCCGTCGTTGTTATGGTGTCGTCTTAGCTTTACCATCGGTGGTCTCCTTAGATTTCAATTACTCTTCTTTTTTTGTTCCTTTGCCAGTATTATCATTATCCAGTATCTCTTTGATACTTACGGTCTTTAGTTCCTCTTTATCGTCGCGATCGCAGACGACGAAGAACGCCCCGTTTTCCTCACGGCGATACATATAGGCGAGCAGACCCATCGCGGTGGTCATTAGGTCGCCGAGACTTCTTCCGGTCTTGGCTTGGAGGTAGGTCTCAGGATCGACATAGTCTTCCATAGTGCCTCCTTGAGCAATAAGAAAGGCCGTCGCCCCCATTATAAGGCTAACGGCCTGAGAAGGCGTTTTGTGGCGTCAACAGTTAGCGCTAACTGGCGTTTCCCCGCCCGGTATCAGCCACTAGGTTGTTGTCGCTGGCAGAGCGACGGTTGCCGCTTACGCCTTTATCGGCGGAGACTTTGGCGTCCATAGCTTGGGACCAGCCGTTAACGCGGTAATTGGCCGCCGTGTGCTTGCTGTTGTTCATCATAGAGCCTCCAAGTTGAACATCGGTTTTAATTTAACGGTTGCAGAGCAAAGCGGAGAATCAGTCTTCCAGTCCGAGAGCTTGGCGGAAAGACCGGCCCGAAGTTTCGGGTTCGTCGTAAGGAAGCCCGGTCTCCTTGCGGGCTTCGAATGAGGCTTGTTCTAAGGCCCGTATGAGGCCGATGAACTGGTACCACTCCGCTTCTTCCAAGAGGTCGAGGAGGTGCCAAACCGTTTCGCTCATGTGGGTGTTGAGTTGGGCATCTTCCATCTTGGCGATTTCGTCGGTAAGGGTAGCGAGGAATAAGGATCGGAATTTTTGGCGTTCGTGCATAGCGGCGAAAAAAGCTCCGCCCCCAATATAGCGAGGCGGAGAAGGGTTGGTGTATGTTGCAAGTCTAACCGGCGGTGTACATCGTATTGACCTTCAATTTCTTGGCCATTTCGATGACATCGCCTCGAATGTCGAAGTGTTCTTGCCGGGTGCAGGTTAAGTGGAGTAGGGTGGCTTGCTCTTCCAGTAGGGTGGTTAAAAAGCGTTCAACGCCGTGCTCAATGCCGGATTGGGCCTCGGCCATTTCGCCAATGTCGCCGGTATCGACCGTTTGTAAGTCGACTAGCATACCGTTGGGGCTGCGGAAGGGCGGTTTGTAGGCGAGGGCGAAGATGACCGAGGCGCAGGCGACATTAATGCCGACAA
>JBDGQU010000009.1:0-3749 GCA_042218715.1 Bipolaricaulia bacterium
TAAGTGCTCTTACCCTGATGCAGCTTGATAATCCCGGAGCGCCGGTGTTTTACTCATTGCTACCTCAAGGTATGATGAATCCTTACACGGGCGGTTATTATAGTGGGGTTCCTGCAAGTACTTTATTGAATACGGCTGGAGTAGAAGTGGGGCATTACTATGACTTACCTGTATTAGCGGGCACGTTCGGGCTTTCCGTTACTTTTTCCGGCGCGGATTTGATGGTAGGTATTGGGTTGAGAGAAGAGTCTACAATGTTGTATCTTCCCAATATTTTAGTAGACTACGAAGAGTTTGGCCATCATAAAGCCCTGGCCCAGGGACTGGACGTAAACCAACAAACCCTTGCCCTGGACGAGATAATGGAGGTAGGACCCCGAGGCCACTTCCTCACCCAGCCCTCCACCAAAGACAACTTACGTGAACTGTGGCAACCGGGAATAACTCACAAGTGGTCACCCGAGAAAGGAGACTTCGAAGACCCTCAAAAAGTAGCAAAAGAGAAGATAGACTGGATACTGAACAACCACCAACCGGAACCACTGGACCCTGACGTGAAGGAAGAAATAGAGTCAATTATCGACAAAGCGGAAAAAGAACTTTCTTCTCAGGGATGATAAAATTATTCGGTGATTTCTCCACCAGGGGATAGAAAGGTAAATTAGTAGCTGGAATAATTGACGACGTTCCGATTGACTGCCGGGTCTTGATTTGTAAAAGACCGAAAAAACTGTTTTAAAAGGGGTTTTTAAAAACCCTGTCCCGAGGACAGGGTTTGGTGATTCCGTTCTGGATAATCCGATTGTTACTGGTAACAATATTAATGGTAACGCTGGACCGAATTTTGCAGTCAGAAAAATTAAGGATTTAAGAGGGTGAGTTGATATGGTCCGTGCTGGAGGGGAAACCAAAGAGGATGAGAAAACAGGGGGAATTTCGAGTGAAGCTTTCTAAATTGCTGGAAGAGGCAAAGGAGCTCGCCGAGGCCGGGGATGAGGTCTTACTCTGTACCGTTACTGGCTGTAGCAGGGAAGAGGGCGAGGGGGAAATCGGGGAAAAGGTGCTGTTGGCAGAAAAGCGCGAACCGAAAACCACTTCTGAAAACTTGCGGAAGCTTGCCTCCCGATTGGTCGGTAATACGGAAGAATTATTTGATCAGGCACGGCCCAAGCTGGAAGAAGTTGACCTTGGAAAGAAGGGTCGATTTGAGATATTCTGTGATCCGGTACACGTTAAGGAAAAGCTCACTATTTTCGGCGGAGGTCATATAGCCCTGCCCCTGGCTAAAATCGGGACCCTGCTTGACTTTTCCGTTACGGTGGTAGACGATCGCGAGAAGTACGCGAATAACCAACGATTCCCCGGGGCCGATGAAGTTGTCTGTCGTGAGTTCGATGATTTCGTCGAAGATTTTTCCGTGGGACCGACGGACTATCTCGTGGTTGTCACCCGGGGGCACCAGTACGATTACGAACTGGTAAAGAACCTGATCGGAAGGGGAGCCAGGTATCTGGGAATGATCGGGAGTAACAGAAAGGTTAATATACTTTCCCGTGATCTAAAGGAGAAAGAGGGTGTTTCCAGTGAACTAATTGAGGATATTCACGCCCCAATCGGCCTGGATATTTCCGCGGACACACCAGAGGAGATCGCGGTGGCAATAGCGGCCGAGTTAGTTGAAACAAGGAGGAAGGACGATTAACAAAGATCTTATTGACGAGATTTTGTCTTACGACGGGGAAGACGGAATTGCCGTGGCGACCGTCGTAAGGGCGAAAGGCTCTTCTCCCCGGGAGGCCGGAGCCGAGATGCTTGTGTACCCCGACGGCGAAATAAGCGGAACCGTCGGAGGCGGTTCCGCGGAGGCCGACGTAATCGAGAAGGCTCTAGATTTGATTGACACAGGTGGGAGTTGTAAGCTGGAATTTGATATGTCAAATGAGGAAGCTGCCGATGAAGGCCAGCTCTGCGGGGGAAAAGCGGAAATTTTCATCGAATCTCTCGACCTGGATTAAGGCTCGGTGATTAAGTTTGGGTAAGCGAAAGATAAGGACTGAAGACGCAGTCGGCAGGGTAATAGCCCACGACCTGACCCAAGTTGTCCCCGGGGAGTTTAAGGGGGCGAGATTCGAAAGGGGAGACGTTATCGAGAAAGACGATATCCCCATATTAAAGAAGATGGGCAAGGACCACATTTTCGTAGTCGAACTATCTGAAGATCAGTTACACGAAGATGAGGCTGCCCTGAGGATAAGTAAAACCGTCAGTGGACCGGGGGTTAGCTCGACCGAGCCCACTGAGGGCAAAGTGGAGCTCGAAGCGGAATATCGGGGTTTGCTAAGAGTCGATCGAGAATTATTATTCGAAGCAAACGGGGTCGAAGAGATTCTCATCTCCAGCAGGCACGACAATACTCCAGTGAAAAAAGGTGCCGATTTTGCTGGAGCCAGGGTTAATCCGCTGGTTGTAAGTAGCAGCAGAGTTGAAGAACTTAAAACTCTCCTTGGTGATCGTTTTCTGTTTTCGGTCAAACCTTATTCCAACCCCTCGGTAGGGCTCGTTGTTACGGGGAACGAAGTTTACGAGGGCCGAATTGAGGACCAGTTTTTACCCACTTTAAAAAGAAAGTTAACCCGCTGGAAGGGGTCATTGATGGATAAGGTCCCTGTCGTTCCCGACGACCAGGGTGAGATTGCCAGTGCTTTGAGTAGTTTAAAGGAATCCGGGGCCGATATTTTAATCGCGGGTGGAGGCATGTCGGTCGACCCGGACGACCTCACGCCGGAAGGTATTAGGAAAACCGGGGCAAACGTTGTCAGCTACGGAGTTCCCGCCCTGCCGGGGAATAAATTAATGCTGGCTTATTTGGACGAGGTTCCCGTAATCGGGCTTCCGGCCTGTGTCCTCTTCGATAAGGTCACCACGTTCGACCTCATTTACCCCAGGATTCTCGCAGGTGAGAAGCTGGAGAGGTCGGACTTGCTCAAATTGAGTCACGGAGGGTACTGCCTCCACTGCGAAAACTGTACCTATCCCGATTGCTCTTTTGGGAAGGGATAAGGAAGGCGGAGGTCAAATAGCTGCTCTCAATCTCTGGAATTTTTTCTGTATTTTTTGTACTCCTCGTAATGATCGAGGTCGATATGAATTCTATCGTCGTCGACTTCTAATTCTCTGACCTTGTCGGAATATTTTTCCAGTATCTTGCGTAAACCACCCGGGCCGTCCAGAGAATTTACTTCCGGAACCAGTTCCCGTTTCAACAGAAGTGGATGACCTCTTTCCCCGCTGGAGATCGGAAGAAGGATATAAGGTCTTTCGTCGATAAATTCTTCCACCAGGGTTGAAAATATTTCCGGCGAGATCAACGGCTGATCTCCTAAAACCAGCATTACTCCCCGTGTCGAATCGGGAAGATCTTCCAATCCCCGCCGGACGCTGGTCAGCATTTCTTCCCGGTAATCGGGATTTTCGATTGCCCTAACCCTCGGATCCTTGAAATCTTTCACCAACGGCTCTATCCGTTTCTTTCTTGCCCCCAGAACCACTCTTATCTCGTCATCCACTCCGGAACAACTTGCCACGTTCCCGATGACCGTTTCCAGGATCGTCTTTCCACGCCAGGGCAGCAGCTGTTTGGGTTCACCCATTCTTTTGCTCTCGCCGGCGGCGAGGATAACGGCCGAGATCATAGTTTTAACCTTTTCCCCTTCTTGAGGACCAAAAAACCGACCCCCGTCTCATTCTTT
>JBDGQU010000090.1:0-1118 GCA_042218715.1 Bipolaricaulia bacterium
GAAGGACTTATTTGATAACCGGGAGTTGGTCCAGCACCCAGTTTAATATCGATAATCAACCGGTGGTAAATACCTTCAATATAAACCTTGTCTTCTGTAAGCTGATTTCACGTTCGAAGTCCATATTAAACTGGGTGCTGGAAGAGGGACTTGATTTACCGCTTTAGATATCACCTAACAGGTGAAGACAACTAAGTTTCTCAACTAAGGACGATTTTTCCTGTAGACTGAATTAGAAGTTGGTCTCAGGAGAGAGAATCGCACGACTTAGGTAAGAGGTAGAAATGAAAAATACGGGCAAAAATCGGGTCACAATAGATGGCAAAAAGTTATACAACGCATTTGCTAAAGGAGCTGAAAAGGTAGTTGAAAAGAGAAAGGTGCTGGATGATATAAATGTATTTCCCGTAGCTGATGGGGATACGGGAAAGAACATGGCCCAGACTCTCAGATCTATTGCTAAAAATACAAAGCCAAACAATTCCGTCAGCTCCGTTAGCAAAGATATGGCCCAGGCCGCGCTCGTTAGTTCGAGGGGTAACTCAGGAATAATATTTGCTCAATTTATTAACGGTATAAGCGAGGCAACCGGCCAGCAAGACCGGCTCCAGCTAACTGAATTCGCCAGAGCTATGAAAGTCGGTGCAAATCACGCCTACAAAGCAACGAGTCAGCCCGTTGAGGGTACCATATTGACTGTCATGAGGGAGTGGGCCCAATCTCTTCACGACTACGCCTCCAGAAAGAAAGACCTACCTGAGTCACTCGAACACTCTCTGGAAGTTGCCAACAAATCGCTTCAGGAGACGAAATCCAGGTTAAAAGAATTGAAAGAGGCAAATGTCGTGGACGCCGGGGCAAAAGGATTTGTCCTGTTCCTGGAAGGTTTATCCGCGTTCTTCAAAGAAGGTAAAACCGCGACTTTCGAAAACCTAGAAGAATTTGAAGAAAAAAACTTCCACCATATCGACGAAACGCAAGGAATAGCGGGTCCCAGATACTGTACGGAAGTAGTGATAACGGGAGAGAGCTTGAAAACTGAAGAAATAAGAGACCTCGCGGAAGGTTACGGGGAATCTCTCGTAATTGCCGGAAGTAACGGGCAATTTCATCTCCAC
>JBDGQU010000091.1:0-1110 GCA_042218715.1 Bipolaricaulia bacterium
TTGATATCGATTACCAGATAGTGAAAAATACTTTCACCAAAAAACCTCTTCTGTAAACTGGTTTCACGTTTGAAGTCCATATTAAACTGGGTGCTGGACCAATTCCCGTTTATCAAATAAGTCCTTCGGTTAACTCTTCCCTGTTAAACTACCAGTTCAAAACCGGGTAATTTTGGCTTCATTTTAGTATAGCGATATTAACAAATTGAGTCAAATACGCGAAGGGAGGCGGGCCCGGTCCCTTACGAGGGCAGCCTTTAGTTTACGGGTCTTCCCGGGACATCAAAAGATAAGAACCCGGCCGTAAAGCCGGGTGTTTCTACGTCTCATCGAAAAGGCCTAAATCGAAGAATCAAACAATAAGAAATAATATTTAAAGGGGAATGGCGCTCGGAAGAATGACCAGCTTACAGACGGCAGGATAGGTCTAATCGATCTCTTCCAGTTTAGTAAATTCCCGGGATACGTGAGGATGTTCTTCGCCCTTGTAAGGCTTGAATTTCTTCATCATTTTGTCGGCCAGCTTGTTCTTCGGCATCATCCGGCGGACAGCTTCTTTAATGGGGATTAGGGAATCCTCTTCCAGCAATTCCCCGTAGCTTTTCTGTTTGAGGTTTCCCAGATAATCCGAATGGCTATAGTAGAACTTTTGGTCGGGCTTGTTCCCGGTGAGCCTTACGTCAGTTGCATTTACTACGACCACGAAGTCCCCCGTGTCCACGTGAGGGGTGTAAGTCGGCTTATGTTTGCCCTGTAGCACTGTTGCAATTCGGGAAGCTATCCTACCGAGCGGCTTACCTTTAGCGTCAACGATATACCAATCCCTATCTTCTTCGGTTATTTCCTCTTTCTTTGCCATCCAGGTATTTTGCATGATTTACCTCCGTATTTTATACCCTTAAGAAGTTCGTTAACTGTTAAATTATCTTTATGATTGTGCAGTTCAGGGTTGGAAAATTCAAGGGTAAAAAGGTGCTGGGTTCTAGGTCCTGGGTTCTAGGATTTAGGGTTTAGGAAACAGCAAAAACCACCTATGAATTTTTTTCGTTAACCTCATCCACCTTAATCCACTATTATAGTGATGGTTGGCTGAAGGGTAAAATTATGTGC
>JBDGQU010000092.1:0-4167 GCA_042218715.1 Bipolaricaulia bacterium
CGAATACAGCAAGCGGGGAAGCCTCTATAAGCGAACGAAAAGCTTCTTCTGTTGTGGTAGCCTTTTCCATCTATATAACCTCTAGTTTGTTACGAGGGTCTAGTCAAATCTACCTCTTCACCTTCCACCATATCAAGGACGATTTCTACTATCTGGGGATCGAACTGGGTCCCGGCGTTTTCTTTTAACTCATTTATGGCTTCCTCTTTCGATAGCGCTTCCCTGTAAGGTCTTTCCGTCCGCATGGCGTCCCAAGCATCCGCAACCGCGATTATTCGCGCTTCTAGCGTTATTTCTTCTTCCTGTAAGCCTTCCGGATATCCCGTACCATCGTAGTGTTCCTGATGCTGACCAATTATCCTTGCCGCCCAACTTAGTTGGTCTACCTGACCGACTATTCTTTCACCCATCTTTGGGTGCTTTTCCATCTTCTCCCACTCTTCTTCGGTAAGCTTTCCGGGCTTGCCGAGGATCGAGTCCGGTACGCCGATCTTACCTACGTCGTGCAGTATTGAGGCGTACCTGAGCTGCTCCAACCTTTCTTCGTTCAGATCGAGCTCCTTGCCTATCCTAACCGAAACCTTCTGTACTCGGTCTATGTGTTCCCCGGTATATTCGTCCCTGGCCTCTATGGTCCTGTTCAGAGCTTGTAGGGTTCCCAGGGTGGCCTGTTTTAACCTCCCCTCTGCTTCCTTTTGTTCGGTGATATCTAAAACAGCTCCTCTTATACCCCTTACCTCATCGTCCCTGACCACAGGGGAGCTAAATGCCAGAGCAGGGAACTTGGTTCCGTCCTTCTTTACTAACGTATACTCGGAATCGTTGATCTCTTCGCCGCGCAGCACTTTTTGGAAATTAAACAAAGCCCTGTCCTTATCCGAGGGTGCTACGAAGTCCGTTATCGATACTCCTTCTTCGAGTTTGTCCTTTGAGTAACCGAAAGCCTCCAGCCCCGCCTGGTTCAAATATGTGATTTTACCTTCGGTGTCAGCTTCCCAGATGGGGAGAGGTAGAAGACCCGCCAGCTCCTTGAACCTCTTTTCGCTTTGTCGAAGCTTCCTTTCGGCCTTTTTTCTTTCGGTAATATCCCTGGCCATACCCAGGGCCGCTTGCTCTCCGTTATACTCGATGGTGGAGACGGCGAACTCGCAGGTCCTTACTTCGCCGTCCTTCCTCACTATTCTAGCCTCGTAGGTCGAAGGTGCTTCTTTTCCTCGTGCTCTTTTCCTTCCAATTTCTTTTACCTGCTCCCTGTCCTCGGGATGAACTAGATCCCAAATGTTCAACTCATAAAGCTCGTCCTTGTTATAGCCAGTTATCTCGGCGGATCTTTCGTTTACGAACTCAAAGCGGTTTTCCCGATAAATGTAGATTGCATCATGTGACTGCTCCACGATGTGGCGGTATTTTGCCTCGCTTTCCTTCAGGTTTTCCCGCATTCGTTTGAGGTCGGTTATATCGGCAAAAGTTCCAATCACCCGTTTTATTTCTCCATTTTCCTCAACCGGGCGACCGATCGTCCGAACCCATAGTTCTTCGCCTTCGGCCGTAACAAAAGGAACCTCCAGATCGTAAGGTTCACCGTCTTCCACGGCCTCCCGGAAGGCGGTTTCTACCTTCTTTCTGGCTTCGGAGGGGTAACATTGGAGACTTTCTTGAACATGCCCTTTCATTCCTTCTTTGGAAAACCCGTGGAGGTCGAACAATTTATCGGTCCAGTAAATCTCGTCCTCTTCCAGGTCGTACTCCCAACCCCCCACCTCAGTAAGTTCTTCCGTCTGTCTCAATAGTCTCGCCTTTTGTTCCAGATTTTGTTGAGCCTCTTTCTTTTCCGTTATATCCCTTCCCAGGGCAAGTAGCCGGATGTTACCTTTTTCAAAATCTATCGCCTGGAGAATGAAATCAACTATTATCTTTTCTCCACTAGGAGAATAGTGTTCCGCCTCAAACCGAACCTCATTGCCTTCTTTGGCTTTTTGGATATCCTCCTTGAGTTTCTCTTGTAATTCCTTTGAATGATCCCACCAGGGAGTTTCCCAAAAATCCTCCCCCTTTAGCTCCTCTTTATCACTATTAATAAACTCCAAAGCCGCCTCGTTAACCTCGAGGATTTTTCCTCTTTCATCCAGTATCCCGACAAATAGGTCGGGAATCTGAAAGATAGCCTCTAAATAAGGGTCCATATCCATGCTAACCCTCCTAAACTGCAGGGACTTCACAACCAGTCTTAAGCAAAACCTGATTCTTTGCAAGTAAGTCGCTATTGAAGTTACCTTTGACACAGTCTGAGTGCCCGAACATTACGTTTGATCCGTTAAATGCCCTAGGTAAAGTGAGTGAGTAGACCGGGTGAATTACGGGAATTGTGAAAAGGGGTAAATTAATTGCTTTTAACAAATCATTACCTTAATTAAACCTTCGATACTAAAATGACTTTTAATCCATAGTCATTGTAAATGTCTGTATGAAGTACAGCCCGGGAAGCCAGGTCTCTTATTCCCGTTGATTACTGCCTTAGTGACATCAAAACTGTCCGTTCTAACTTCCCAAAAGTTCCTCCTCAGCTTTAAGGAAATCTATTACCGTCTGGAGGTGAGTCCTGGCTGCTTTACAAACCTTTTTATTCACTTTTTGACTAAAGTTAGCAACCAGCTCATTCAAAGGGTTTTGATATTCCTCTTTTTTCAACTCACCTTCGACGTAAGCTTCGAAAGTAACATTTCCTCCGGGCTTGCCAAGGACCTCAAATGTTACTTTTACTTCTGGATAAAGATTAGGGTGAGCTTCTACAGTTTCGTACCAATTTTCGCTAAGTATATCAGGCCCCCATTTGAAAGTTTTTATATCGTGAACCTTTATCCTGTATTCCCCTCTCTCCCAAGGGAAAGACGTGTCCTCAATATGCAACTTTACTTTTGCCGGAATGTTTGTTCCCTTTAATGGCCTTTTTAATCCGGAAAGGTCCATGGTATGAGACCACTTTTTGCCTTTATCGGGTGCTTCGAAACTTACTTTGGCTTTCTCTTCTTCTTTTCGTTTGTACCTCCATGAGGTTTTATTAGATTTTCTTTCCATTTCTTCTTGGACTGCATCGACCTTCTCTCTCCACTTCCTAATTTTTGGCAGGACCTCTTGTATGACCCCAAGAGCTTTTTGAGTCCTTCCTTCTTCCAAGTAATCAGCAATTTTTTCCAAATCCTGTTTAGGGGTAAAGGTTCCAATATCGACAGTTACTTTTGCCCGAGCCTGGTTTTCAACCGTTCCGATCTGATAATAGGTTAAAGTTTGTCCCAAGGTAGTTAACTGCTTAATTCCCTCAGCGGCATCGCCATAATAACCCGCCCCTGAAGCTTCCGAGGCTAAGTTTTTAACGTATTCAATTGGGTCAGTGAAATCTTGCTTGAACTCTTGACTATACTCTTCCAATTCCGTATTACCCTTTTCTACCCAATAATATTCTCCCAAAGTCTCGGCAAAACTTCTATAAAGTTTAATTCTAGCCTTTTGCACTTCTTCATCCTTATCGTCAGTATACTCTATAGCAAACCTTCGAATCCAGTAGTGAGTGCAAATATCTTCTGCTTTCCACCTAATCTTGTTGGTTCCCTGGGTAAGCTTATCCTCTATTTTCCAAATGTCCCTCTCGTAGCCGTGGCTACCTCCGTGGTTTTCTGCCACGTCGTAATTGGACACGACTGGTAGCCCATTTATAGAGATTGTTACGGGGGAATAACCATTACCCCTACAAGAACTGGACTTTGAAGATAAATGAATGATTGTCAAAGTTGCAGTATCAGGTTTTGATTTAAGATTAAACTCTGCCGTTAGACTAGATCCCTCGTAAAGTAAACGGAGACTTTTTCCGTAATAAGGGTTCTTGTCAGTGCCCGAGCTACTCCAACTTCTAATCCCTCTTGTGTTAGCTGGACCATCCGGATAATTGGAAAAGTCCAGATAGATTTCTTTTCCAGTTGCGTGAATCGTGAGAGAAAGTACTAACAAAGAACAAAATAACAACCCAACAATTTGGTTAAATTTGCTCCCGTTCACTAGGCACACCTCCTTTGACCACTGGGATTATAGAATAATCGGAAAATCTATCCAAATTTGGCGGACTGAACGTGACACAACTTCTCGGATAATTCTTTATTGGTGAATGGAACATAT
>JBDGQU010000093.1:0-1368 GCA_042218715.1 Bipolaricaulia bacterium
TGGAAGGATATCGTCCTAGATGAGTCCACCCGGTTGATAAAAAGATCCGGACTGGAGATTACCCCCTGTATCGGTAACTACCTCCCGGTAGATGTCGACGTCTGCCCCTTCGATAACTCCAACTCCGACAAGGAAGGGGTATCCCATACCTACAAGGGCGTAGATGGCTACGCCCCAATCTTCGCCTACCTGGGTGAGGAAGGCTACGGGATAAATGCCGAACTACGAGAGGGTAAGACCCACTGCCAAAAGAATACACCCAAATTCCTAAAAGAGACGATAAACTATGCCAGGAAAATAACCGATAAGCCTCTGTTGTTTAGACTCGATTCCGGAAACGACTCGATCGATAACATAGAGGTCTTCAAAGAAGCTAAGGTAGACTGGATCATAAAACGTAACCTCCGTCATGAAGCAAAAGATGACTGGCTAAAGCTAGCCAAAGCTAAAGGAGAACTTACCGCCATTCACCCCGGAAAGGTAAAGTATCTGGGTACAACGGAGATAAAAAGAGAAGAGTTCGAGGAGCCACTAAAGGTAGTATACAGAGTGACCGTAGAGAGGACCGACCCAAACGGTCAACTACGATTGACTCCCAAACTGGAAGTAGATACCTACTGGTGTTCACTTGACCTAAAACCGGAGGAAGTAGTAAAGCTCTACCAGGACCACGGAACCCCTGAACAATTCCACTCGGAGATCAAAGGAGAGCTGGACTTAGAGAGATTGCCTTCCGGGCACTTTAAGACAAACGATTTGGTACTTCACCTGGGCGTCTTTAGCTACAACGTATTACGCTTAGTCGGCCAGGAGAGTCTTAAACGAGACGACCTACCGTTACGAAACAAGGGCCAGCGTAGACGGGTAAGGACGATAATAGCCAACCTGATAAACCTGGCCTCCAAGTACGTAAGACACGCCAGAGGCTATAAGCTTAAGTTTTCCCGAATAAATCCGTGGAGGATACCCTTTAGGAGGATATATCTTTCCTTTGATACCATATGAGTAAGTTAGGTTATCGTTTACAGAGGACTATTATGGTGTTATCAACGGGATCCTTAGGAAAGCTGGGACATTACGGTAAAATATCGGAGCCATTTGGCGGTGAAATCTCCCAAAGAAGCAAAATAAGTGCAATTTTAGATGAAGAAGAACTTTATTGACCCTAACTAGCTAATAATTTAGCAAAAGGTAAGCCGAAAACGGAGAGAAGAGATGGGCGTCACGGATTCAGGTAATAGTCAAAACGCAACCTGACAGTCTCCAGCTTGTCTGGCTTTATTGCAACTCCGGCACCCACGGTAAACTGATCGGTAACTACTTAGTTTTCTGAAGTAAATTGTGACTTCAATGCCCCCTCCACCGTCT
>JBDGQU010000094.1:0-1129 GCA_042218715.1 Bipolaricaulia bacterium
GTAGCGTCTCTCCAGTAGCAAAAGGCTGTTTGTTCCGGAAGCACTGGGCTCCTATAATCAAGGGCTGTTCCCGATAAATTCGTTAAGAAGGGGATGTAAATGAACCGAATTTATACTTTTACGGCCCGATTGCTTTTGGTTGTTTTACTCGGCCTAAGCCTGGCTGGGTTCACCTCCGCTCTGGGAGAGGGGGAAATCCAGTCCACGGATAAGTTTATCGAAAGGCTGGAAAAGGAGTACAGCGATATAGAGGATTTCACCGCTCGGTTGACGATATCGGGTCTTGAGCCCCCTCTGAAGGTGGAAGTACTTGCTATTTCCGAACCGAGAATTCTCCGGGTCGAGTACCTGTCTCCTCCCGAAATGGAAGGACAGTTTTTCCTCCTGGACGGGGATTTTCTCTATCAATATATGCCGGCTCAGAACCTGGTTATCAAGAAAGATTTGAAGAAATCTAACGTTCCCGTGAAGGCGGCTAATCTTACTCCGGATTACCTGTTGAAGCTGGTAAAGTCCGAGGAACTCGAGGTCAATTTAATAGGTGGGCCCGGGCAACTATACTTTCCCTGGAAGGGCCAGGACGTTCTTGAGTTCGATAGTTCAATATCCTGGAGAGAGGAGAAGGATTCCTCCAGTTCCCTTCGGGAGTCCGATTCGACTACACCTATCTCGTTCAGCTCCGAAGAGAGCTATTACGTCCTTGAAATAGTACCAAAAGAGGAAGGCTATCAGTTTGCCCGTCAGGTTATCAAGTTCGATCCGGATAGTTTTCTTCCTCGAGAACTGATAACTTATTTTGAGTCCAAAGATAAAAAAACGGTGCGGACGGACGTCGAGGAAGTAAAGACTAACCGCGGCCTGAATCCGGGAAAGATAAAGAAATTACCGGAGGACGCGGAAGTTATTACGGATTGAAAGGAGGACTTTATGTGCGGCATCATAGGGTATAGAGGTGAGAGAGAAGCTCAACCCGTTATTTTAAACGGCTTAAAGAAGCTCGAATACAGGGGGTACGACTCCGCCGGAGTTGCGATAATTGGGGACAGAGGCCTGGGGGTCGAGAAGATGGAAGGCAAGATTACTTCCCTGGAAGAGGCCCTGGTGAAGTCCCCGAAACAGGGCAAGGTCG
>JBDGQU010000095.1:0-379 GCA_042218715.1 Bipolaricaulia bacterium
CTGGTCGGTCAGACATATGCGCCGCGTCGCTGGAATTTTCTCGGCCCGGAGCCCTCGACAACAAAAGGCCAATATATTGAACGCACGACTTCAGGTTCTCTGGTGATTGTTCAGGAAAATCCTATCGGAGGCCGAGCAGTCGACAAGGCCGGAAACGCTGATCAGGGAAGTATAAGGCAGGTGGTGGAGCCGACGGGATTCGAACCCGTGACCTCGTGGATGCCGACCACGCGCTCTCCCGACTGAGCTACGGCCCCAGAGTGAAGTTATGTTAAGCTACCACCGGTCAGTTTGCAAGAGCTTAAGGCCAACAGAAAGGCCTGGCCCAATTACCATACCCACCGGCAACAGTTACGCAAAGAGAACTTGGGCATTAAAA
>JBDGQU010000095.1:389-2292 GCA_042218715.1 Bipolaricaulia bacterium
GTGACCTCGTGGATGCCGACCACGCGCTCTCCCGGCTGAGCTACGGCCCCTTAGGTAAATTAATGATAAGTTAGAGTTAGTACCCTTGCAAGAAGCTCTGTGGTGATATCGTCACTAAAACAAGTTGAATATATACCCCGGTTTCCCTATACTGGTAGAAATAAAATATCAAGGTGATAGTTATGAAAATTGGTGATCGGGTTTGGCACGGTTAGTACCGGCCAAAAAGAGATTTACAACAGTCACTATGCTTCCTACAACCTGACCGAGGATTCTCCCACCGGACTTTCGTCCCATATAAAATTACTTTCCTCCTTTCCCGAGCAACTTGAACCCGCTTGGCGAAGTTAAGCCTTACTCACAACGACCCGCCTTTTAGCACCATTTATTAATCCTGATCGATTATTATTTCATTTACACATTACACGAGGAGGTTTATCCCGTGCAAAATAAAATGTTCCATCTCAATCAAACTGATATGCCTACTAGCTGGTTCAACCCCTTACCACTGTTCGAGGAACCACTTGATCCACCGCTCAACCCAAAAACGGAAGAGCCCATGAAACCAGACGAACTAAAAGAAATCTTCCCCAGAGGTTCTATCGATTTAGAGGTAAGTCAATCAAAAGAAATAAATATTCCGGAAGAAGTTCAGGACAAATATAAGATCTGGAGACCGACGCCGCTCGTAAGAGCTACTAACCTGGAAAGAAAGCTGGACACCCCGGCGAGGATATTCTTTAAATACGAGGGAGCTTCACCACCGGGTAGCCATAAACCAAATACAGCTATGCCTCAGACGTATTACGCTAAACAGGAGGGTCTAAAGACCCTTACAACTGAGACCGGTGCCGGGCAGTGGGGAAGCGCTTTAAGCTTTACGACGTCTCAGTTTGGAATTGACGCCAAGGTCTTCATGGTAAGAGTTAGCTACGATCAGAAACCGTTTAGAAAATCCATGATACAAAGCTGGAATGGAGATATCGTTCCGAGTCCGTCGGAAGAGACCGAGGTCGGAAGAAAGTTTTTAAAAGAAGATCCCGACACGGACGGAACACTGGGGATGGCAATAAGCGAAGCCATAGAACTGGCAACTAAATCGGACGATGCAAAGTACTCCCTGGGAAGTGTGCTTAACCACGTATTGATCCATCAATCGATCATGGGCAAGGAGACCAGGCTTCAGTTAGAACAGGCAGGGCACAAACCGGACGTCCTCATAGGTTGTACAGGTGGCGGAAGTAATTTCGGAGGCCTGGTCCTTCCGTTTTTGAAAGATATAATCGAGGACGGCAGAGATATCGAATTAATAGGAGCTGAGGCAACGGCCTGTCCGACGCTGACAAAGGGAACTCAGGAATACGATTACGCCGATAGCGGAGAAATGACACCGCTGATGAATATGTATACTTTGGGCCATAATTTCGTGCCCGACGGAATACACGCAGGGGGATTGCGATATCACGGTATGGCGCCGATAGTCGGGAGATTAAATAGTAAAGGGTATATGAGGGCAAGAGCGTTTGAGCAAACGGATATTTTTGAAGCGGCCCTCACATTCGCAAATACAGAAGGTTACATACCTGCACCTGAAACCGCTCACGCGATAAAAGCAGCCATCGATGAAGCAAAAAAAGCAAAGGAAGAAAACGAACAAAAAACTATAGTTTTCAGTTATAGCGGTCACGGAAACTTCGATATGGCGGCTTATGACGATTATCTCGCTGGAAAGCTTGAGGACGTTTACCACGATAACTCAAGACAATAGGCTTTAGTCATTAAAGCTCAAGTCTTTCACCATTATAAAACTGCTTTACGATTTTGAGCCTGAAAACTTCAACCTGGCAGAACTTCAGTGTGAGAAAAGAATTTATAACAGTCGATAGTCGGGGTTTTCTAACCC
>JBDGQU010000096.1:0-24755 GCA_042218715.1 Bipolaricaulia bacterium
AATTTTCGTCATTTTTTCCTCCTTTAAAGCATTGATTGGGCTTAGTTCTTTCACCGAAGTTGTACTTAATATTTCGTCCGTTCTTCTCCCTCTGCCGGTTACCCGGCAACTGATTTACCCTTATAATCCTGAACGTATTCGAAATCCCGGCAGCCAGGTAAACGGTAGAGGGTCTAAACGATAAAATTAATTCACCGTTCGTAAATTTTCGCCTAGTTTTTATCCAATGGTGAAAGAACTGAGTTAGGCTTCTTCGTAACCTTTCAGAATTAAACTAGTCTCCGTGGTCTGTACTTCGTCCATATTGCGAAACTCCTCGATTAAATCGTTAAGTTGCTGGACCGAACTGGATTCGAGGTGTGCCTGAATATCTTTACCTCCGGTTAGTTCGTACACGGTATCTACCTCGTCGAAAGAAGCTATCTTTCGGGTTGCTCTTGTAGTATAGGATGCGCTGTTTAGTGAGAAGGAGATGAGAGCCTCTACTTTTGCTGGAATCCTGCTTTTAAGGTCTAGGTCAAGGATATCGTCCGCAATTTCCAGGAGGTCAACGTCCGTGAACCGCGTTTTACCGTCGGCTGCGGTCCCTTTGACTCTTGAGACTATCTCTTCTAGCTGGTTCTCACCCGGCTCTATTCCCATCTGGTTGAGTCGGTCCTCAACGGCGGCCTTTCCCGTGTACTTGTCAATTATTATTTCCCTCTGTTTGTGGACGATTTCCGGAGGAATTGCCTCGTAGGTTTCCGGGTTCTCGAGAACGGCTCTCGTGTGAAGCCCCGATTTGTGCGCGAAGGCGTACTCCCCTACTATCGGTTCGTTTTCCGAATTAAACAGTCCGGATGTTTTCTCAACTGTTCGTGATAGCTCGGGTAACATTTCCAGGTTCCAGTTCTTATCCACGTCGTAAAGTCTGGTTAATGCCACAGCTATCGGTGCCAGCGGGGCAATACCCGTTCTCTCTCCCAATCCGTTTACCGTTACGTCAATCAAATAAGCTCCCGACCCGAAGCCGGACAGAGAGTTTGCCACTGCCATGCCGTAGTCATTGTGGCAGTGGGTATGGACGGGTACGTCAATCTTACTTACAACGTCCTCTACTAACTTCCCGTAGGAGAAAGGAGTAGCGGTTCCAACTGTGTCAGCGATACTTATTCTGTCGGCTCCCGCTTCCGTAGCTGCGCCGATTGCTTGTTCCAGGTACCGAGGATCCGTTCGAGTAGAATCTTCTGGCGTAAACCTGACTTTTAAACCGAGGTTTTTCGCATAGGCGACCGATTCGCTGATTTTTTCCAGCGCCTCGTCGCGGTTTATGTGCAGCTTGTGTTCGAGGCTCAGCTGGGAAGTACCGAGAAATATTCCAACCCAGTCCACGCCGACCTCCCTGGCTAAGTCTATGTCCTTTTCAAGCGCTCTGGAGTGGGCCATGGTCTCAGCTTCAAGCCCGTCATTGGAAATTATCCGGCAGGCTTTTTCTATGTCCTCGGAAACTACAGGGTGACCCAATTCTATTATGTCAATTCCGAACTCATCCAGCTGTCGGGCAATATTTTTCTTCTCGTCAATTGAAAACGAAACACCTGGAGTCTGTTCTCCTTCTCGTAAAGTGGTATCAAGTAGTTGCACGTACTTCACCTCCCTGGCTATTGAGTCTCTTCAATGCCCCCGTTAATACACGTCGGGCACGGGAAAGTTCGTTCAGGTCGATATGCTCGTCCGGTGTATGGTCCAGCGAAGAGTCCCCAGGGCCATAAGCGATTACGGGAGAATCCCAGTTTTTTGCAAGGATGTTCATGTCGGCGGTTCCCGTCTTAAATTTAAACCTTGGTGTACCACCGGCTTCCCTTACACCACCAATGAACGCGCTTACCAACCGGGTTTTCTTTGATGATCTTACTGGTGGTATAAGACCTGTTATGTCTACTGAAGCTTGATGAGAGTGTTCTTTGATGAACTCGTCGAGATCTTTCTTATTAAATCCGGGACTTGTTCTAATGTCAAGCTTCATAGTAACCGATTCCTGGAAGGGCTCACTTTCCGTTCTGATATCAGTGAGTCGGACACTGGTGCTATGAAAGTCCGGCGCATCAGGGTTAAAGTTGCTTTTAATCTTTCTGAAAAAGGTCAGAGCTTCTTCGGCCGGGAGGGGTGCACCTTTTCCGTGGTGGGCCTTTGGCTTATTGAGTGAATAGTTGAGTCTAATAGAACCCCTGTAACCAAGAGTTATTCCTTCCCACCCGCTCGGTTCCCCTACTACCGCGTAATCTGGTTTGTAACCTGGTTTCGTAGCGTCCAGATACTCGTAAGCACCCTTTGAGCTTGTTTCTTCTTCTACCACTCCTACTACTCTGATCTCAAGACCACCGGAATCTTCAAACTCGCTTCCGACTTCTATGAAGGTAGCGAGTGCACTCTTAGCGTCCACAGCCCCCCTACCGTAGAGTTTCCCGTCTTTTTCTCTAACAGGAATTTCTCCCTCTACAGTATCTAGATGACCCAGAAGAAGGACTTTCGTTCTTCCGGTCCCGATTCTACCGATTAAGTTTCCTATCTCGTCCCTGCTGGTACTGTATCCTCGTTCGTTCATGGTTGGCTGGAGGAAGTCTGCCAATTTGTCCTCCTCACCCGATGGGCTATAAATTTCCAACATATTCCGTAGTAGCTTATGATTATTCATTATCAGAGTTTGGCTATTATTTCGTTAGTTAATTCTTTCGTGGTGGCATCTCCGCCCAGATCAGGAGTTAAAACTTCCCTACTTTTCATTACTTCCACTATAGCGGACTTAATTTGAGCCGCCGGTTTTGATTGGTCGATGTATTCGAGCATCATTATACCTGATTGCAAAAGTCCCAGTGGGTTAGCTATGTTTTTGCCGGCAATATCCGGAGCCGAACCGTGGACAGCTTCGAATACCGCCAGTTCATCTCCAAAATTTCCCCCGGGTGCGAGGCCAAGTCCACCGATCAAACCAGCGGATAGGTCAGATATGATATCCCCATACAGGTTGGGAGCAAGCAGTACTTCGTAGTTCTCGGGATGCAGGATCAACTGCATAGCCATGTTGTCGACGATCTTCTCATCAAGTTCTACCTCGGGATAGTCCCTGGAGACCTTTCTGGCTGAATCGAGGAACAAACCGTCCGTTTTCTTTAAGATATTGGCTTTGTGTATTGCCGTCACTTTTTCTTTTCCCTCTCTTTTCGCGTAGTCGAATGCAAAGTCGGCAATTTTCTCGGAACCCTTTTTAGTAGTAAGTTTTACGGATTCAGCGTACTCGCCCGAGATCTCGTGCTCGATGCCGCTATATAGCCCTTCCGTGTTTTCCCTGACGGTCACTAAGTTAATCCTCTCCTTCTGAAAGTCCGGGCCCAGTCCGGGAAGTTTCTTTACCGGTCTGACGTTCGCGTAGAGGTTCAAATTTTTTCTCAGTGCGACAGTAAGGCTACTATAGCCCGAGCCTATAGGCGTAGTGATTGGTCCCTTTAACCCGACCCCGGTTTCTTCGAGTGAAGACGTCATCCGGTCGATTATTACCTTACCCTCCTCTTCCCCGGGGTTCGTCTCGATTACCTCCCATTCGACCTCAGCTAGTGAATTGTCTATAATCCTTCGGACTGCCCGGCTTATCTCGGGACCGATTCCGTCACCCGGTATTAGCGAAACCTTTGTATTTTGCATAGCTTATAGATTGAAAGTACCGTGTTTTTCCAGGTGAGGTACGAGTCCTCCATCCTCTAGTATTTCATTCATTTCCGGAGGAAGGGGGGAAATCTCTATTTCTTCGTTCTTGTCCAGATCTTTCAAGACTCCGTTCGCCAGATCTATGTTTAGTTCGTCCCCCTGGTCAATTCTATCAGTATTACATTCTATTATGGGAAGTCCAATATTTACGGCGTTTCGATAGAAAATCCGAGCAAAGGATTTGGCAAGGACTGCCCCTACTTCAGAATGTTTAATTACTGTAGGTGCTTCTTCCCTGGATGATCCGGAGCCGAAGTTATTTCCTGCTACGATAAAATCCCCGGGCTCGGCCTTTTCTCTGAATTCTGGATCCACTCCCTCCATAGCGTGTTCGGCCAGTTTGTCATCGTCAGTTATCTTCATTAGATATTTGCCGGGGATAATGTAGTCAGTATTAATGTCGTCCCCATATTTATGAGCTTTACCGGTTAGTTCAGTTTTTTTCATTAGAGTCACTCCCGTTTAGAAGAACTTTCGAGGATCGGTTATTGTACCCTTAATTGCCGAGGCCATAACTGTTGCCGGAGATCCGAGATAAATTTCCGCGCTTTCATTTCCCATTCTTCCTTTGAAGTTACGGTTTGCGGTCGAGATTACGGTCTCGTTATTTCCCGGTATCCCGTTGTGAGTACCGAGACACGGCCCACATCCTGGAGCAATAACAGTAGCACCCGCACCTGCGAGAGTGTCCAGGTAGCCTTTTTTCGTTGCTTTTCTATAAATGTCCCGCGATGCGGCAGCTACTATCAATCTTACGTTTTCTGCTACTTCGTTTCCCTCCGCGATCTTGGCCGCAACTTCCAGATCTTCTAACCTCCCGTTTGTGCACGTCCCGATAAAAGCTTGATCGATATCCGTAGCTTCCAGATTGGTTACTTCGGAAACATTGTCAACGGCGTGGGGGGCTGCTGTCATAGGGGTCAGTTGAGTTAGATCTAGATCTATTACCCGGTCGTAGTTCGCACCCGGGTCCGGATTGACCGGGCTTGGTTGTTTGGTTGAGTGTTCGGATACCCAGTTAAGGGTCTTCTGGTCAGGCTCCATAATTCCCGCTTTACCGCCTAACTCTATTGCCATATTAGCGATCGTGAATCGAGCTGGAATGCTCAGGGTTTCCAACCCACTACCACCAAACTCGAGAGTTTCGTATGTCGCCCCATCAGCCGTTAGTTCACCGGCGAGCCACAGAATAAGGTCCTTGGAAAATACCCCACTGGACAAACTTCCAGTTAGATTTATCCTGATCGTATCAGGAACTTTAAACCAGAGTTTGCCGGTATGTAGAGCGGCCGCTAGATCGGTTGCCCCTACTCCCGTGGAAAAAGCGTTGATACCTCCGTAAGTGACGGTGTGAGAGTCAGCTCCCACGACGAGATCACCGGGAACCACGTGCCCGCCTTCCGGTACCAGTTGATGACAAATCCCCTCCCCCGAATCGTAAAGCTCGATGTCGTGATTTTCGGCGAAGTTTCGTAATTGGTTGTGTAAGTTAGCTGCTCCCTCGGTCGGAGGCGGGGCGCTGTGATCGATCACCATTACCACGTCTTCAGGATTTTCCACTCTGCCATTTTTAATATCGTGCCAGGCTTCCGTTACTAAGTGAAATGTTCCATCGTGAAACATCATCAGGTCGAGATCGGCGACAACTATTTCCCCGGCAGTTACTTTCTTCCCTGTTTTTTCCGTCAGGATCTTTTCCGAAATCGTCATTTCTTTTCCTTCAGTCAAAGTTATACTACCTCCTCTGTTTCTCAGCTTTATCAAGTTCCAGTTCCTCGTATAGTGATACGAGTTCTTTGTCGAAAAGAGCTCGTTTAAGTTCTACCGCCATCTTTCTTACTTTGGGTAACAAAGCTTCAGCTTCTCTATCCGTCAATTCTATACCGTATTCTTTCTCGAACTTTGCTAGAATTGCCTTTTTGCCTGAGTGTTTTCCTATTACGAGCTGTCTTTCAGCCCCTACTTCCTTGGGCTTAAACGCCTCGTATGTCTCCGAGTCCTTGAGGACGCCGTCGGCGTGTATCCCCGATTCGTGGGCGAAAGTATTCGAGCCTACTATGGCTTTTGACACGGGAAGATCCTGAGCGGAAGCATGAGAGACGTATTCTGAAAGTTCCAGAAAGTCGCTCGTATTGAAACCTAAGTCCAGATCCTCCAGGTGTTTTAAGGCCATAACTATCTCCTCTAACGGAGCGTTACCGGCGCGTTCACCTAGCCCATTGACGGTGGTACCAATGTACTCCGCGCCCCCCTTGGCACCGGAGAGAGCGTTAGCTGCCGCGAGACCGAAGTCATTGTGAGTATGCATTTCTATCTCAATGTCGACTTCCTCTTTTAGGTTCTTTATAGCTTCGTGCGTTTTCAGCGGGGTCATGATCCCTACCGTATCACAATAACGCAGTCGATCCGCCCCGGCTTCACTTGCTCTCCGGGCGAATTCCACTAGAAAGTCGAAATCGGACCGGGTTGAGTCTTCAGCGTTTACGGACACGTAGAGGTCTTTACTTTTGGCAAACTCCGTCGCTTCTGTCATGTGGTCCAGGACCCATTCCCTGGACTCGTCCAGCTTCTTTTCAATGTGGATGTCGGAAGTGGAAATTGATACCGCGACCGCGTCGACTCCACAATCAATTGACGCTTTGACGTCCGATACGACGGCCCTGTTCCAGCCCATAATGCTGGCATCCAGGTTTGCGTCGACAATTCTCTTAATTGACTCCCGTTCATCACCACCCATGACCGGTACGCCGGCTTCAATCTGGTCAACGCCGACTTTATCCAGTAATTTTGCAATTCTAATTTTTTCTTCGTTTGCGAACACGACGCCGGCGGTTTGTTCGCCGTCTCGGAGAGTCGTGTCACATATCTTTACTTCCTGCATTTTGACCTCCTCTTAATTGAGGGGAGAGGTTGTTCGAAATATAATTCGAGTCGATCTTACATTTGATTTGACATTTTTTTCTTTAAACATTAATTTGCTTTTTGGTGACCGTTCAGAAAAATCCTTTTCAGTCGGAGCTGAACATCGATGCCGAGCGGACCGGTTCCACCCTTTCGTCGGTCCTCCTTTTGACCTCCGGGCTTCTCGGGCCGAGAAATTTCCGACTCGCGTGCTCAAACTGGTACCTTCACGAAAGTGGTTCTCACTCCAGGAAGATTTTGCATAAACATTTAACCTCATTCGATTACGTAAATATTCCTCTCCTGGAATCACCTGAGGTTTTCGAACGGTGACCAAAGAGCAAAGTACAATTGGTTAACATCTCTTTACTCCACGTTGCTAGTCGGTATCAAAAACTTCCCTTAATGACTCCAGGACTCGGTCTATCTCTTCCGGACTAATTTCCAGTGGCGGCAAGAACCTGATTACCGATGATCCGGCCGGCAGAGCGAGAATGTTCTTCTCCAACAGCTTGTCCAGGTAGGGCCCGGATTTTTTCCTCAGCTGTAAGGCCAGCATTAACCCGAGTCCGCGGACTTCTCTTATCAGTTTCTTGTTTTCGGAAGCTATCTTTTCAAGGCCTTGCTTGAAAATCTCGCCTCTTTCTCGAGCGAGATCGACAAGATTGTTTTCCTCAATGTAGTTAATCGTCGCCATAGCTGCCCGTGCTGATAGTGGATTACCGCCAAACGTACTGCCGTGAAGTCCTGGGGAGAACTTCATATTTTCACTTACCACGGACGCACCGATGGGAACTCCACCTCCCATTGCTTTGGCCACGGCCATTACGTCGGGAGTTACGCCCCAGTGCTGGCTGGCGAACATCTCTCCGGTTCGACCAAACCCCGTCTGTACTTCATCAAATATCAATAGTGCCCCGACCTCGTCGCAGATATGACGGACGCCGGAAAGGTAATCTTCGGGAGGAGTATGTATTCCACCCTCGCCCTGAATTGGCTCCAAAAGAACGGCCGCCGTGTCCTGAGATATACTTTCGCTCAGTTTATCCAGGTTCCCGTATGGGACGTGATTGAATCCGGGAATCAGTGGTTCAAACGGCTGGGTATACTTTCTCTTCCACGTCGCACTTAATGATCCGAGAGTTCTCCCGTGAAATCCCCTCATGGTAGCAATAATTTCTTCTCTTTCCGTGTGGAATCGGGCAAATTTCAGGCTGGCTTCTATCGCTTCAGTACCCGAATTGCAAAGGAAGGACTTGGTTAACTCTCCCGGAGATATCTCAGCTAGTTTTTCCAGTAGCTCCCCCCTGACGTCGTTGTAGAAATAAGCAGGTGGACAGGTCAGGAGTTTCTCCGATTGATCCTTGAGGGCTTCGGCCACCTTTTTGTTCGCGTGCCCTACGGCGGCGACTCCGATACCCGTCGTGAGGTCGAGAAACTCGTTTCCCTCTCCATCGCGGACAAGAGCACCGGAACCCTCTACTAACTGGAGATTCTGGCGAGAATAGACCCCGGTCGAGAACCTATCTTCTCGTTCGAATTCGTTCATTTTGGATCACCAATCCCTGAAATTGAAGTTCCTGCCCCCGAAAGGGCCTTAGTAACTGGTTTGTCGAGGGTTCCGTCTCCCAATATCACGGAGTTAACGCCGGCGTCGATTGCTTCCCCAGCACCAAGTAATTTCTTTTTCATCCTGCCTTTTGCGTACTTATCGGTGTATCGTTCTAGATCATCGTAGTCTATCTCATTTACGAGGCTTGCTTTATCGTGTACATCTTTCAGGAGACCGGGAACGTCGGATAAGAGGAGTAATTTGTCCGCCGAAAAAGCTGATGCAACTTCTGCCGCGGCCCTATCTCCGTCTACGTTGACCGCTGTGCCCTCGAAGGTAATCGCTGGAATTGTCAGTACGGGGTGGTATCCAGCTTCCAGGAGTAGTTCGATCGGCTCGGTGTGTACCTTTTTAATTATACCGCTGTGTTCCCCTCTTAAAACAACTTTCTTTCCATCCTTTTTTATCTTAAGGTTCGATTTTCGCTTGCATTCAAGGACTCTTCCGTCGATACCTGATAACCCGAACGCGTTTACGCCTAATTTCTGGAGTTTTTCTACGATGAATTTGTTCATCTTCCCAGGATAGACCATGTTTATTAACTCCACCGTCTGTTCGTCAGTGTATCGACTGGTGTAACCAGAAACCGATTCAACGAACCTGGGAGGGTGTCCCAGTTCTTCGGAAATTCTATCCAACTCGTGAGATCCTCCGTGGAGGAGGATCCAATCTTCGTAATTCCCGAGATCCTCAAGGAAGGACTCGTAGTCAATCTCTTTACTTCCACCTATCTTGATTACTAACATCAAACTACCCCCGTTAAATTGGATGTAGACCGGTTCTCTCTAACCCTTCCGGCTCGCGAAAACCGCAGGCCAAATTTGCGGACTGGACGGCCTGTCCAGCCGCACCTTTTACCAGGTTGTCGATAGCGGCAATTACTACGAGTCGATCGTCGCTCTTTGACAGCTCGAATCCGACTTCTACTGTATTGGTCCCGTTCAATAGTTTTGGCTCGGGGTAGCGATATATGCCTTTTCTTTCGTTGACGAATCGGACGAAATATTCCTCTTCGTAATGTTTTCTAAAGGCCTTCCAGACCTCTCCATTACTTGGCACGTCTTCGAAGAGTACGTGGATCGTACTCAGTATTCCGCGGACCGTTTCCACTCCGTGAGGCGTGAACGAGATTTTGGTCCCCAATTCTTGTTCCATTTCTGCGGTATGTCTGTGGCCTGTAGGTTTGTAACTTCGGATTACACCTCGTCTTTCCGGATGGTGACTTCCGGGATTTTCCTCGGCTCCTCCCGCGGAAGACCCCACCTTGGAGTCGACGACTATCCTGGCTATGCTATTTCCCAGTTCCTCTACCAGCGGGAAAAGAGGAATTATTGCCGCAGTTGCTGTACACCCGGGGGAAGCGATGTAATGTGCCTCTTTGATTTCCTCTCGGTGGAGTTCTGGTAACCCGTAAACGAACCGGTCGTTAAGTTTTGTCGAGGTGTGTTTTTTACCGTACCACCTTTCGTACTCTCCCGGGTCCGAGAGCCGGAAATCTCCCGATAAGTCGATAATTTTTTCAGACAGGGGAAGGTAGTCTTCCATAAGCTCCATCGATTTCCCGTGGGGTAGCGCAGTGAAAAGCACGTCGAGGTCCGAGAATTTTTCCGGTAGTTCTTCCGGGTGGACGAATTTCAGTCCGGCTTTTTCTCTTAGGTTGGGGTGAAGTTTGCTTACCGACCTTCCTCTATTTTTCCGGGAAGTCACTCCGACCAAATTTATCCGGGGGTGGTTTACAAGAATCCTGATCAATTCTCCCCCGGTGTATCCTGAACCGCCTACTATAGCGGCTCGTTTTTTATCGCTCATTGCTGGTTGCCCCCCGCGATTCTCTCGGCATAGTCGATTATTTTTCCGGGAATGTCTACCCCCGTGGGTTCGACGCTATTTTTAAATTCGACTGTGTAGTTTACCTCGGCTACCGTTAGGCCTTCCTCCCCTTCGAGTATATCAACCGCAAGTACTCCCCCGCCCACTGCTTTTGCCGCCTTCTGGGATATCCTATCTATCTCGCTCGTCACGGTGCAATTGGTTGCCTCCCCTCCCTGAGCCGTATTCGTTATCCAGTGTTCGGATTCCCTGTAAATTGCGGCAATCGTTTCGTCTCCGACGACAAATGCTCTGATATCTCGGTCCGGTTTGTCGATGTATTCCTGGATGTAAAATATCTTGTGATAGTAAGAACCGAGCTGACTTTTGTGTTCGAGCACTGCTTCAGCCGATTCACGATCGTTTATTTTTGCGAGTAATCTTCCCCAGGAACCTGTAACGGGCTTTAATACCACGGGGTATCCCATCTCTTCTATTGCTGATAGGGCGCTCTCCTTGGTAAACGCGACCTTGACATTCGGTGTGGCTACGTCGGCGTCGCGGAGCGCTTTAGTCGTAGCTATCTTGTCTCCACAGATCCTCGCCGTCTTGTACGAATTTACAGTCGGCACGTCCCCGTTTTCGAACAGGTTCAGTATATACAGGGCCCTGGAGTGTGATACGTCTCTTTCCAGAAGGAGGTCGATATCGTAGTCGTCCCCGAAGTCAAAGACGAGTTCTCGGCTATCTACTCTTGTAACTTCGTGTCCGCGACTCTCAGCTTCTTCTATTAGTAATTTTTCTTCGACCCTAATCCGGGAAAAAAGGAGACCTAAATTTAAGCTGGACATTGGGTTTTAGTTACCTCCTCGGCGGTTTCTGCCTGGCTGATTGTATAGTCGAGTAATCTTGCCGGTATATTTTCCTCAATTGATTTCATTGATTCCTTGAATTCCATAGAACAGTTTATCTCATTTATCAGCAACCCCCTTTCGCTCTCCAGCAAGTCCACGGCCAGTGCGCCACCACCGAATACTTCGCTCGTCGCGCTGACTATATTTTCCAATTCGCTCGAGATAGGGTACGGTTTCGATTCGCCCCCCCTAGCAGCGTTGGTTATCCAGTGATCGGACTTCCTGTAGGCTGCTCCTACCACGTCCTCTCCAAGCACGAAAGCTCTAATATCCTTGTTTCCGGTGTCGATAAACTCCTGGACGTAATAAATTGAATGGTAATGGGAATCGAGGTTCGATTTGTGTTCGATTGCCGCCTCCGCGGAATCCCTGCTGGTAATTTTGGTCACCATTCGTCCCCAGGACCCGTCCACCGGCTTCAGTACTGCGGGGTAACCGAACTCTTCTAACGCTTTTAAAGCACTCTCTTTATCAAAGGCCACCCTGAACTCCGGAGTCGGTATACCGTGCTTTTTTAATTTTACCGAGGTAAATGCTTTGTCCCCGCATAGTTGAACTGTCTCAAAGTCGTTTACCAGCGCAACTGACGTGTCGGACAACAATTCCATTACGTGATAGGCTCTCGACTGAGAGATCTCCCGGTCCAAAAGTACGTCGAGTTCCTGGAGGTTTGAATCTTCCCAGGTCATCTCTCTTGGGTCGACTACGGTCAAATTAATTTCGCACCTCTTTCTTGCTTCTTTTATCAGAAGTTTCTCCTCTAATCTTATTCTGGAAGCTAGAATCCCGAGATTGATCTTCAAAGTCTATTCACCCCAATCTTCTTCTTCTTCCGGGGCGAGGTCGACCTCCGCCGGGTCCAGATTCACCACTTCAAGTTCCAGACCACAGGTTGGACAGTCCAGGATTTCGTTTTTGATAGTATCTTCGGGTAAATTTATCTCCGTCTCGCATTCCGGACAGTTTACCATTTGTAAAACACCTCCTGAATGTAATTATTAATTGTAACCTGATAATTATTCCCTCTGGCGATCTTAGCTTTATAACTTTATATGTTTTAAGTATTTAACCCGTGACGGGTAAAAAGGTAATTAGGTATGAAAGGGGATTAGCTCCCCTTCGGCCTGAAGGAAAGCGGGGAAAATAGGGTGGCAACCTCGGTCTTCGTGCTGGAATACAAATCATCAACGGGTTCGTGTCTCCCGGACTCAGACGTGTAAATTTTGAAATTATTCATAATATTGCCACCTATATTGAGACTTAGTGTACCGAATTGGTAAGGTGAATTCAACCCACGAGTTCAAGTAATTTGGTAAAAAAAGTTTCGATATTTCATAAAATGCCAAAAAACCTGTAAATATTTTGATGTAGTAAGCTAGATTCGCAAGATACAAAACTCCCCTTGAAATAAATTAGTATTTCCAGTAAATTCCTCGTTAAGAGGTGGCCAAGAAAGATGAGAAATGGAAAATTACATTTTGTGCTGGATTTTGTTACAACTTTTAAATTGGTGAATGGCTTCCTCATTTCCGCTATCTCCCCTTTAAGGAGAGGTCTAACCTCTCTCTAACAATTCTCCCTTTTTACTTACGCTAGGAAAGACTTTTTGAACATCAATCCCCAAATCATTTTGCTTTTGTCCGGGAAAACCGTAGCTGACTTACCGGATTAGCAGTAAGTCTTGAAATTAATAAATCATTTTGAGGTGATGAAATTGGGAAGGCAAACGATTTGACATCAACAGTTGAGGCGCAGTCCAGCCTTGAGATCGATAGCACTTTGAAAAATAACGTTGACCACGTTTTGCTTATGTACTCGGGTGGATTGGATACATCCGTGATGTTAACCTGGATTCAGGACAAGTACGAAGCGAAGGTCTCTACGTTTACGGTAGATGTAGGTCAACGAGAAGCTCGCCTGGATCAGGTAAAAGCAAAGGCTCTGGAACTTGGAGCCGAAAACGCGTTCGTCGTAGACGCGAAAGACAAATTTGCGGATGAATACATCAAAAAGAGCATAAAAGCAAATGGACTCTACCAGGATAGCTACCCGTTGAGTACAGCGATAGCTAGACCGTTAATGAGCGAAATTGCGGTGGAGTACGCAAAAAAAGAAGGAATACCGGCAATAGCTCACGGAAGCACGGGTAAAGGAAACGACCAGGTGAGATTTGAGGCTTCCATTAGTGCCCTGGATGATTCGATAACTGTGTTGGCTCCGATAAGGGAATGGGATATGAGTAGGGAGAAGGAACTTGCTTACGCGGAAAAGAAAGGTATACCAATTCCCGTTGATTCCGGGTCTCCTTACTCTATCGACGAAAACCTCTGGGGAAGAAGTATCGAATGCGGGGTTTTAGAAGACCCAGCACAAGAACCCCCTGAGAACGTCTACGAACTGGTAAATCCCGTGGAGGAAACGCCTGACGACCCCGAGTATATTGAGTTAGAATTTAACGCGGGGGTGCCGACTCACCTGAACGGAGAAAAAATGAGCCTGGTGGCTTTGATAAAAGAACTTACAAATCTGGCCGGAAACCATGGAGTAGGTCTGATAGATACTGTCGAGGACCGAATTGTCGGGCTTAAATCAAGAGAAATCTACGAAACTCCGGCCGCTACAGTTATATTGAAGGCCCATAAAGAGCTGGAAAAGTATTGCTCGACGAGACACGAGAATAGCTTCAAACCGCTAATAGATCAGAAGTGGGCCGAAATGATCTATCAGGGATTGGCGTTCGATCCACTCGTCACTGAACTTGAAGCTTATATTGAAAAGGTAAACGAGAAGGTCGAAGGAGAAGTTCGTTTGAAATTGTTCAAGGGTAAGGCTACTGTAGTTGGTCGAAGTTCGGAGAATGGGCTCTATAGCCGCTCACTCGCGACCTACGACGAGGACAGTACTTTCGACCAATCTTCCTCCGAGGGCTTCATAGATATCTGGAGCCTACCGACGGAAGTTGGCTTCAACCGAAAAAATTCGGCTTGAGGGACGACTATGAAAATCTGGGAGCTTGACGAAGAACGGGAAAAGTCCGAAATCGAAAAGTTGGTTGAAGGCTTTACGGCGGGTGCTGACGTTGACTACGATCAGCACCTCGCCGACTACGATATTTTAGGTTCAATTGCCCACGTGCACGCACTTGAAAACCTGGAGCTAGTTACCGGGCAGGAGGCCGAAAAGCTACGAAACGAGCTGAGAAGTTTGCTCGAAGAGGACCTAACTCTCAATCCCGAAGACGAGGATATTCACACTAAGGTAGAAAACGAGATAACCGGGTCTCTGGGAGAGCTGGGAAAGAAAATTCATACCGCGAGATCGAGAAATGACCAGATCCTCGTCGACCTCCGACTTTTTACGAAGGCGGAACTATTTAAAATCGTTCATAACTTGTTAAACCTGGTCGAGTCTCTTCTTCAGTTTGCTTCCTCTCAATCCGATACACCCATGGTAGGTTATACTCACTCTCGAAAAGCGATGCCGTCATCTGTCGGTCTCTGGGCAGGATCTTTTGCCGAGGCTTTGCTCGACGACCTCCTGGATATTGAATCGAGCTTCGACCTAATAGACCAGTCTCCTCTAGGAGTAGGGGCCGGTTACGGCGTGCCTGTAAAGCTCGATAGGGAGCTAACTGCGAACCTGCTTGGGTTTGAAAGTGTTCAGAATAACGCCATTTACGTCATGAATAGCCGAGGCAAGTTCGAGTTTAGCCTTCTATCAGCTCTGGCGAACGTCCAGCTGGACCTATCACGGATATCTTCAGACCTTATAACTTTTAGCGACAGTGAGTTCAACTACTTTGATATTCCCGAAGAGTTCGCCACGGGATCGTCTATTATGCCGCAGAAGAAAAACCCCGACGTGCTCGAGCTGGTAAGAGGTAAATCGGCTAAATTTTCAGGCCACATCTCCAGTTTATTTTCTCTTCTCCACGGATTAAGATCCGGTTACAGCAGAGACCTCCAGGAGTCAAAAGAGGCTTTGATAGAGGGTCTGGATTCTACTTCGGATTCACTTGCTGTACTTGCCCCACTGATTTCCGGGTTGAAAGTCAATGAAGAAGAGCTCATCGATGCCTTTTCCGGGGACGTGTTTGCAACCGACAGAGTGTTTGAAGAGGTAAGAGACGGGACGCCTTTCAGGGAAGCCTACAGGGAGGTCAAGGACGACCTTAACCCCGAGCCGGGGAAGGTGAGTGAAAGTAAAGTAAAGAAGTCGTTATATTCTAGAAATCACCTTGGTGGACCGGGAAACCTCAAGCTCGACGAGGCGAGGGAGACTCTCGACCGGGCCAAAAAGAAGTGGGGGAGCAGGGAATCAAGATTTGTCGACTGCCTGTCGGAATTGAAAAAACCTGAGGGCGTTGGAGAACCCGATGGCGATAAACAGGGAGAGGGTGGCCATGAGTAAAGCGTTACTGGCTATGGAAGACGGGACGGTAGTAAAAGGTGAAGGAATCGGCGCGGAAGGGGTTTCCAAGGGTGAGCTGGTATTTACGACGACGTTTACCGGTTACGAGGAAGCTCTTACGGATCCTTCCTACAAAGGGCAGAACCTGTTGTTTACGTACCCGTTGATAGGAAACTACGGAATTCAAGGAGAAAACCCCCAGTCGGACTCTATAAAGGCTGAGGCGTTGGTAGCTCGGGAAGTATATAGCACTCCGGATCATGCGAAATCGAACGAATCAATTGATCGATACCTTACCCGGAATGGTTCAAGGGGGATTACGGGTGTGGATACCAGAGAACTTACGTTGATGATCAGAAAACAGGGAACGGTCAAATCGGCCATAGCCGTAGGAGATTACGACGAAGAAGAGGTCCTTGAACTGGCCAAAAACCAGCTTCCAATCACAGAGAGGGATCTGATTCCGCATGTCAGTACGGGAGAAATAGAGGTTATGGAGGGTGACGGTCCCAGGTTAGCGGTCATAGATACCGGGATAAAGCGAAGCATCCTTGCCAACCTCCGGGACCGTAAATTCGAAATAGTGCTGTTACCTTACGACGTTGAATTGGAGACTGTTAAAGGTTTTGATCCTGATGGAATATTCTTCACTAATGGTCCGGGTGATCCAAAAAGGGCAAGGGGGCCCCTGGAAGTGGTACGAAGTTTTCTGGGCGACGTACCGATGTTTGGAATTTGCTTCGGGACCCAGATCTTATCCCTCGCACTTGGTGGGGAGACCTACAAGCTAAAGTTCGGCCATCGGGGGGCGAACCAGCCCGTTAAGAACCACGACACGGAAATTGTTAGTATTACGGCTCAGAACCACGGGTTCGCCGTCGACGAGAATTCTCTTGCCGGCACCGGTCTGGAAGTTACGGAAACAAACGCGATCGACGGAACCGTGGAAGCCGTAGAGAGCGAAGACCATGATATTTTTGCAGTTCAGTATCACCCGGAAGCGTCGCCCGGTCCCCGGGACAACGAAGAGGGATTTTTTGATCGCGTTCAACGGACTGTGAGGAGAAGTTATGCCGAAACGTCCTGACGTAAATAAAGTGTTACTTGTCGGAAGTGGCCCGATCCAAATAGGCCAGGCTGCTGAGTTCGATTATTCTGGCTCCCAGGCATGTAGAGGCTTGCGAGAGGAAGGTGTAGAGGTTGCGCTGGTGAATTCGAACCCCGCCACCATAATGACCGACCCGGAGATGGCGGATTCGGTTTACATTGAACCTCTGACTGTAGAAGTATTAGAAACCGTTATCGAGAAAGAGCGTCCTGACGGAATAGCTGCCGGCCTAGGTGGCCAGACCGGATTGAACCTGACGGCGGAGCTGGACGAACAGGGCATACTGGATGATTACGGCGTCGAGGTGCTCGGTACTCCGGTAAAGACAATTCACGACAGCGAGGATAGAGCAAAATTCAAGGATATGATGGAATCGGTCGGGGAAGAGGTTGCTGAAAGTTCAGCTGTTAATTCGCTCTCCGGGGCAAAAAAAGCCGCGGAAGAGATAGGCCTTCCCGTAGTCGTCAGGCCTGCTTATACCCTGGGAGGTGCGGGAGGAGGGCTGGCGAAAACGGAAGAAGAGTTCGAAAAGATTGTCTCCCGGGGGCTCGAACTGTCCCGAATAAACCAGGTTCTGATCGAGGAAAGTGTCGAGGGCTGGAAGGAATTCGAGTACGAGGTAATGAGGGACGCGAACGATACCTGTATCACAGTAGTAAATATGGAAAACATGGATCCAATGGGTATTCACACTGGCGAGTCAATGGTTGTAGCTCCCTCACAGACTATCTCCGACCTCGAGCATCAGCAACTACGGTCCGCGGCGATAAAAATAATTAGAACGCTCGGTGTAGAAGGGGGGTGCAATATACAGTTTGCTCTCAACCCGGAAACAGGAGACTACAAGGTCGTAGAGGTTAATCCCAGAGTCTCCCGCTCTTCCGCACTGGCTTCTAAGGCGACTGGATATCCCATCGCTCGTGTTGCGGCCAAGATAGCGGTGGGGTTAAATTTGGTAGAAATTCCCAATGAAGTTACGGACGAAACCCCCGCTTCGTTCGAGCCGACAGTTGACTACACCGTGGTTAAAATACCCAAGTGGCCGTTTGAGAAGTTCAGGAGGGTAGACCGGGAGCTCACGACCCAGATGAAATCTACGGGTGAGGTGATGGCGATCGGCCGAAATCTTGAGGAAGCAATTCATAAGGCGATTCGGTCCCTCGATATCGGGAAGGACGGTCTGGGTCCAGCAAACAGACAGGAGTTCGAATCCCGGGAAGAAATAGTGAAACACCTAAAGAGGCCTACCGATAGAAGAAAGTTTGCAATTTACGACGCGCTGCGATCCGGAATGAGCGTAGAAGAAGTTTCCGACCACTCGTTGATCGATCAGTTTTGGATAAGAAAGTTTCAGAAAATTGTTCGAATTGAAGAAGGACTACAGGAGAACTGGAAAGAATATCTGGCGCAAGCGAAGTTGACCGGTTTTAGCGACGCTCAGGTAGCGGATATCGCCGGCGTCGAGACCGAAGTTGTCGAAGAAGAGAGAGAAGATACTGTCAACCTCGATTACAAGGTGGTTGATACTTGCGCCGGGGAGTTTAAGGCCAGGACTCCTTACTATTATTCTACCTACAAAAGAAGCAACGTGCTGTGTACCGGAGACGATTCCAAAAGGACCGAATCCGGAAAAAACAAAAAAGTCCTGATCCTCGGCGCCGGCCCAATAAGAATTGGCCAGGGAATAGAATTTGATTACGGCTGTGTCCACGCCCTGGAGGGATTAAAGGAAGAGGGTATTGAGACGTTAATGCTGAACAATAACCCGGAGACAGTTTCCACGGATTACGATACCTCGGATAAATTATTTTTCGACCCACTGACGCTTGAAGACGTTATGAACGTTGTTAAGAAAGAAGACCCGGACGGAATTATCGTCCAGTTCGGGGGCCAGACCTCCGTAAATATAGCCCAACCGCTCGGGGACGAACTGGCGAAGAAAGAGGACCTAAAAACGGAGATATACGGCACGGACCCCGAAATGATGGACGTAGCCGAGGACAGAGACAGATTTAGCAATCTGTTGACTGATCTGGATATCTCCCAGCCCGATAATGGAATGGCCAGTTCCCTCGACCAGGCTAAGAGTCTGGCGGAAGAAATTGGCTTTCCGGTGCTGGTCCGACCGTCTTACGTTCTCGGCGGCAGGGAAATGGAAATAGTTTATAGCGAATCGGAACTATCTCGATACCTGGGCGATTCTTTCGGAGAGGGGAACGATGACGCGGTTCTGATAGACAGGTTCCTGGAAAACAGTGTCGAAATTGATGTCGACGCTGTCTCGGACGGAGAGCAAGTCCTGGTTGGTGGCATAATGGAACATATAGAACATGCCGGCGTCCACTCGGGGGATTCGGCCTGCGTAGTTCCACCGCAGTCGGTGTCTCACCAGACGATTACGAAAATAGAGAGGTACACCAAAGAACTCGCCCGATCACTTAACGTCGTCGGACTGTTAAATATTCAGATGGCGGTGAAAGGCGATGAGATATTCCTCCTGGAAGCAAATCCACGATCCAGCAGAACTGTTCCTTACCTGAGCAAGGCAACCGGAACTCCCCTGGCAAAAATAGCTGCCAAGGTCATGGTCGGAAAAGGCCTGAACGAAATAGATTACTCGGAGAGGACGTCCGGCATGGTTGCTGTCAAGGAGGTAGTGTCCCCGTTCGGAAACCTTCCCGGCGTGGATCCGTTGCTTGGCCCCGAGATGCAATCTACCGGCGAGGTGATGGGCATAGCCGAGAGTTTCGATGAGGCTTACTACAAGGCAGAACTGGCAGCTGAGAACGAGTTGCCCGGGAGGGGCACCGTACTATTGAGTCTAAAAGACGGAGACAAGTCGGACAGCGTGCTAATCGCAAAGGAACTGGAGGAAGCGGGCCTGGAACTTCTGGGAACGGAGGGAACCGCTGATTACCTGCGGGGCGAGGGCGTAGCAATTTCTAAGATCAACAAGGTCAGCCAGGGAAGCCCCAGTATTCTGGACGAGATAGATAACATTGATCTAATTATTAATACCCCGACTCAGGGAGAACAACCACACAGAGACGGATTCAAAATTCGTCGGGCAGCCGTGGACCTTAAAATCCCCTATATCACCAATTTACAGGCAGCCCACGCCGCTGTGAGAGCTATTAAGCGAGCCTCGGTGAATTCTCTACCCGTAAGGACGATAGAAGAATACCAACCACAATAGTTTAATTAGCCAGCGATCCGGAGTGGTTAACTCCTGGACGTCCGGAATTACAGGGACCGACCCCTTTTCCAGTTTAAGCTAAAGGCTTCGTCAGCTTTCGTCCTTAAAACCTACGTTTGATCCAAATGGTTTTTCTTCAAGCCTGTTCCTGAGGCGGGGTTCTTGACTTCAACCTTCTTCCTTTATTTCTTCCGTCCCGGGTATTGGCTGCTGGCCTCTGACTAGCTGCGTGATACTATCGCTGGTAACTATTCCCAGCACTTCGTCGTTTTCGTTGACCACGGGTAAAGCCGATATATTGTACTTGGTGATCTTATTTGTAATCTTCTTTACTGGATCCTCGGGGAGCGCCGTGATAACGTCGGTGGTCATAATGGGCTCGAGCGAGGTGAAATCGTTTGCCACGGCGTTTGCCACGTCCCAGGCCGTAAGAATACCGGCCAGTTTATTACCGTCTTCCACAACTGGAATATGGGTAAAATCACTGTTAATGATCGATTTAGACGCTTCTTTTATGGAAGTTTCTTTAGGGATCACCGGAACGTTACTTTGCATTACGTCTTTGACCAGAACCTGAGATAAGAAATTGGCTACCATGTGGTGTAGTTGGCCTGGCTCCAGGAAAAAGGCGTCGTGACCGTAAGTCGAAGTCAGCTCCGAATAAGTTACGTCGACGGAATTCGACTCCAGCGCCTTTACTATCTGTTTTGATTGATAGGGAGGATAGAGCCAGTCGGAAGTTATTGATATTACTAAGAACTTCGATTCGACGACCGAAAAAGCCTCCATTAGAGATCTCTCTCCCCCGTTCGTGAGATCAAAGTAATCTACAGCCTTGGTCAAATAAAGATACGAATTTGCGTCGAATCTTTCTACGAACGATCCTCCCTTGTAATGGAGATAATTCTCGACCTCGAAGTCCACTTGAAAATCGAAGTTAAATTTTTCCCCTTCCTGAAGTTTTCTTCCGAATTTTTCCTTCATCGATGTATCGCTTAGGTAAGTTATATGACCTATCATTCGGGCAAGCCTAAGTCCGTTTTTAGGTGGTTTCCCCTGGTAGTAGTCTCCTCCGCTCCACTTTGGGTCGGACATTATAGCTCTGCGCCTGACCTCATCCAGCGCTATTTGTTGAGGCGTCGACTGCGCGGTAGTGGCTATCGGTATGACGAACTTGACTTCGTCTGGCCTTGATATTGACCACTGAAGTGCCTGCATTCCACCGAGAGAGCCACCGGTCACGGCAAATAGCTGGTCTATTCCCAGATGGTCCAGCAGCTTCCTCTGGACCGTTACCATGTCTTTTACCGTTACAACAGGAAAGTCCAGCCCGTAAGGCTTGCCGGTCTCAGGGTTTATCGAACCGGGGCCGGTAGTCCCCTGGCACCCCCCGAGGACGTTGGAACTGATAACGAAATACTTTTCGGTGTCGAAGGCCTTTCCGGGTCCGATCATGTTATTCCACCAGCCTGGTTCCTCGTCACCCTCGTGCCAGCCCGCCGCGTGAGCGTCCCCTGTCAGGGCGTGACAGATAAGAACTGCGTTGCTTCTGTCCTTATTTAGTTCTCCGTAGGTCTCGTAAGCGACGTCTATTGGGCCAAACCGTTTTCCGCTTTCGAGTTCTATCTTGCTATCATAATGGAAGTTTTTGGTTTCGACCCTACCTACCGAGTTTTCGTCCATGTATTTACCCTCTTTTATTATAATCTTTTACTTATATTACGAGTTGACTCGAAATTATCCAACCTGGATCTTACCAGAGGCGGTATAAATCAGTATTATCTCAAATTTTCAGGTTACTGTCTTCTTTTACCGCGTTCAGTACGATGGAAGTATCCGCCCGTTCGATCGCGGAAAAATTGAGCATCCTTTTTATCTCTCTATTCATGCTCTCGCGGCTATCAAACTTGCCGATAACCAGGATGTCGAATTCACCGGTAATTTCATAAACGTGTGTCAAACTACCTTCGTCTTTTAACCTTTCCACTATATCCGCGATTTCACTGCCTTTCGCCTGTATCTTCGTAATTGCTGTTAGGTCGAATCCCAGCTTTTCGTAATCTATTGACGGCTTGAACCGTTTGATCAATCCTTCTTCTAACATTCCTTCCAGGTGACTGCTTACTGTCGAGGGGGAAACGTCCAACTCCCTGGCGATTTTCCTGATTGACTTTCTTCCGTCCTGGATAAGTGAGGTTAGAATTTCTTTATTCAACGTTTCTTCGTTCATATTGCCCTCCTGACATTATGCGGGGCTATATGCCTACAATTGATACGATTATACGGATAAATCTAAATAAATCAAACAAAACTAAATTAAACTGATCAGATGCTTGACAAATGTGTAATCTACCTTATAATCCTTCTATAAGTTTATACTAGCATAGCCGGAGGTCGATCCAAGGTGGCAAAAGAAGTAGATAAGACAGAGATAGAAGATGCGGTATTTTCTCTTGAAGAGAAAGACGTTAAATTTATTAGACTTCAATTTACGGACATCCTCGGGATTCCAAAGGATGTAGAGATAACCCTGGACGAATTACCCAAAGCTCTGGAGGAAGGCATAGCATTTGACGGCTCCTCGATCGAAGGTTTCGCCCGGATTTGCGAGTCGGACATGTACCTTCATCCGGACCTCGATACTCTGAAGATCTACCCCTGGAAGTCTACCACCAGTGAAGGAGAGGAGTACGGAAACGCCAGGCTTATCTGTGACGTCCATATGCCCAACGGAGAACCCTTCGAAGGAGACCCAAGATACAGGTTAAGACGGGTTCAAAGTGAGGCCGGAGAAAAGGGTCTAAAGATGTTCGTTGGAGCTGAACCTGAGTTCTTCATGTTTACGAGCAACGGGGAAGAGAAAATTCGTAACAGTTCTACTGCTTTACACGACCAGGGTGGCTACTTTGATCTGATGCCAGTTGATAGGGGCGAAGAAGCACGAAAGGATATCGTAATTAGCCTGGAAAAGATGGGATTCGAGGTCGAAGCCGCTCACCATGAAGTTGCTTCCAGTCAGCACGAGATAGACTTCCGCTACGGGGAAGCAACGTCTCTGGCAGATCACTTGATTACGTTTAAAACCACGACGAAGACTATCGCGCTAAAACATGATCTAAACGCAACCTTTATGCCCAAACCCTACGAAAAAATAAACGGTTCAGGCATGCATACCCATATCTCTCTGGAAGAAGACGGGGAGAACTGTTTCTATGAGCCTAATAATCCCTACGATCTATCGAACAAAGCGTTGCACTTTATAGGGGGGCTGATTGAGCACATAGGAGCGATTACGGCACTATCCAACCCGACTATTAATTCTTACAAACGACTGGTTCCTGGATACGAGGCTCCGGTGAATATATCCTGGGGACGACGCAATCGGTCCGTACTTATCAGGGTGCCTCACACAAGCACTCCCGAGACTTCTACCAGAATCGAATTCAGAAGTCCGGACCCTACTGCAAATCCGTATCTCGCATTTGCAGGGATTCTCAAGGCAGGTCTGCATGGAATAGAAGAGGAGATTGAACCCCCGGAACCGGTGGAAGAGGATCTCTACGAAATGGAAGACGTGGCAAAAGCTGAACGAGGAATCGGTTCATTGCCGGGTAGTCTGACCGAAGCACTGGACGCGCTGGAGAAAGACGAGGTTATAGAAGAGGCAATCGGATCTCATATCATGGAGAACTATTTAAGGGCAAAAAGGTCTGAGGCCAGAGAATATCAGGTTAACGTTACGGATTGGGAATTAGAGAAGTACATGAAGTATTACTAAACTTTAGTTACTGAATAAGTCCCAGTGGGAAGACTGGGTCTACCTTTTGTGTTGCTCAGATGACTATGGCTTGGGAAGGTCAATTTCAGCTACTAACGGAAGGTGGTCGGAAATGTCCAGCGTATCCTTTTGTCTAACGTAGTGGTCCCCGAGATTAAGTCCTTCCGAGAGGAAAAAGTAGTCAATCGTCATATTGGGAGCGTCAATTTTGGGGTCGTTCGGAAAATGAGTGTACCAGTCTTCCCGGGAAGGTCCGTTGGTTTCTTTGTAGTTTGGTACGGCTTGATAGTTTTCGAACAGGGGTTTTATAACTTCACCGCGGTTCCGTTCGGTCTGATTGTCAGGAGGCCGGAGGTTGAAATCACCACCAATTATCCAGGGGTTACCCTCGGATGAAGTTTCTTTTAACAGCGATCGAATCTCCTCGATTTGGCGGCTCCTTACGTTTGACCCAAAAGCAAACGCGGTCAGGTGTGTATTAAATACAACTAGGTCCTTTCCACCTTTGCGGGGGAATCTAACCTCAAGCACGGCTCGCTTTAGATCGAACTGTCTTACGAACCAGTTATCCGGTTTAAGGGCTAGTTGATAACGTGTAGCATCATCGATTTTGTATTTTGAGATGACGGAAAGCTTCATCCCTACTGACCCGAGTATTTTTGGGTGAGGGGAAAAAGACGCCTTCCAGTAGAAGGCTGAAGTATGGTAACAGTACTCGTCAGGTATAAGCTCTAGCAGGTTCTCCAGTTGATCTTCGTGATCCGTCCGCTTTGCTCCGTCGTCGAGCTCCTGGAGAAGTATTATGTCCGGGTCTTCCGATTTTATTACTCGGGCGACTTCTTCAGTGGTTCTTGCAATATCCTTGGACTTAGGACGCGTATCAGATCCACCTTCGTAATAAAAATAATAGTCCTTACCCGCCATAAACTGGACGTTCCAATTTAACAGTTTTAGTTCGTCTTTTGCCGTAAGTGAAGGAGCATTCTGGGTGCCAGTTACTGTTGCGGACTGAACCTGGCCGGGGTGAAAGGTAGAGAGCCACACCCAGCTGACGAAAGAGACAAATAGTACTACCAGTATGCCTATAATCACAGTACCCACTTTGATTACCTTATCGTAATTTATTTTCAAACTACCACGCTACCCCGTTGAGCCATGAAGTAGCCGTTACACCTGAGGATCCCGACCTCACGATGTCAAAAACCAAACGGGTGGTTTGATTGAAACCACCCGTTTGGTTGGCTGAACGAGTAAGTCCAAATTCGAGGTACTTATTTCGCTGCCTC
>JBDGQU010000097.1:0-48883 GCA_042218715.1 Bipolaricaulia bacterium
ATAACATATCCTGGATTTAATATTCAAACAATCCGAGGTTAACTAAGGCAAATCCCTTGAACGGCAACCTGGTTGAGCCATTAACCAAATGTATATTCTTCTCAGCGCTTTCCACTGTTGTGCTTGATTTTAGAACGTTATCCCCCTCCCCTTACCTGGCAACCTGATTTTCGTTAATAGATTATTTACTCCAGCCTTCTTCACCGACTAAGGGGAGAAAACTGCAATAGGACTTTTTCTCCTTTTTTGTCTCCTCGTTTTTCCTCGTGACCAGGACGATTCGCTGCTGTCGTTTTGGCCCGGCAGGAATAACGAGTCTTCCCGGGTCGTCTAGCTGGTTGATTAGACTCTCGGGCACCTCCGGGACCGATCCTGTTCCTATGATCCTCTCAAACGGGGCGTGCTCTCTCCATCCTTTGGTGCCGTCGCCTATTTTGTAGGTGATATTTTTCAACCCGATTTCCCTGTGAATATCTTTTGCCCGCTTTTGGAGCTCGGCTTTGCGTTCGATTGTAAAGACAGCGTCCCCCAGCGTAGCCAGGATTGCCGTCTGGTACCCGGAGCCGGTTCCTATCTCCAGGACCCGGTCATCGGGACCTACGGAAAGTAGATCCGTCATCAGGGCTACTATGTAAGGCTGGGATATCGTCTGACCTTCTCCAATAGGTAGAGGTCTGTCGGAATATGCCTGGGATCTCTGATCTTCGGATACGAAAAGATGGCGAGGATTTGCCCTGAAAGCATCCAGCAATCTCTCGTCTTTTATCCCCCTCTTTTCGAGTTGGTTTTCGATCATCCGTTCCAGTTCGAGGGAATGGCTATCTGGGTCCATATTAAGGCTTCTCCTCGTCCTCCCGAGAGAAGTAATCCTTAATTATCTTTCGCGACCTCTTTTCCCTGTTTTTTGGCACCATAATCCGAATTTCCTCCTGCCCGGCGAACGGTAATACAGAGCGGGTGATGTGAGAGGAGAGATAGCAGGAAATATCGTAATCTCCCAAAATCTCCTTTATCAATTCCGCTTTCTGCTCGTTCCAGGTATTGTACACTTCAACTAGTTCCATTTTCTCCCCCGGTCGTATCCCTTTGAGCCAGTGCCTCTTCCTTATAGTTCACTAAGGCACTCCATTCATCCGGTGTAACACGTTCGATGTCCTCAGGGGATAGGTCTCCCAATTCTATTGGCCCTATGGCAACTCTTCTCAACCTTACTATAGTGAGATCTACGGCGTTCAGTAATCTCTTTATCTCGTTCTTCTTTCCCTCGGTAAGTACTAGTTCAAGTTCAGTGTGGTCTTCTCCTTGATTTATTACGCCCCCCTCTTTTATTTGGAGAAGTTCACCGTTGTCCTCTATTCCTTCCATGAACTTTTCGATAATTCCACCTATTGCGCCATGACCTAGCTCTTCGGAAATCCATATATGGTAGCGTTTTTCCACCTCGTAGCGAGGGTGGGTGAGAGAATGGACTAACTGTCCGTCGTTACTCAACAGTAATAAGCCCTCCGCGTCTTGGTCGAGCCTCCCGGCCCATCTATATCCAATGAATCCTTCGGATCTCAACGTCCGACCGAGAGTCCTTCCGTAATGGGGATCATCGTGGCTGCATAACATTCCCGTAGGTTTGAAGAATTTGTAGGCCCTTTTTTGGGGAGGATAAGTGGGTAAGGGATGACCCCGAAGGTATAATTTGTTAATTTCTTCAAGGGAATAATCCTCAAACGGATTGCTTTCCTTCCTTCCGTCGATCGTTACTTCCCCTTCTTCTATCAAATCCCTCGCCTTGCGGCGAGAAAGGCCTGATTGTTGCTGGATTATTTTCATTAGTTTCATATCAGTTTAAGGATGATTCAGGTTTCTCCGAGTTGCAAGATCAAATTGGAGATTCAAAGGCTAGGTTTCGCAGTTCGACTCGGACTTGATTGAACCTTGTTGACTTTTTTACGATAATCACTAGTTGATATGTAGTCCGGAGTTATTAACTTCTGTAGTTGGATGGAAAATCAAGGCATAAAAGGAGGAAACTTTTATGAGATCTGAAACGGTTGATTTCCTGGAAAAATACGTCAATACTCTCAGTCCGTCCGGGTACGAAGACGAGGCGGCGAAAATATGGAAGGAAGAGGCGAAAGAATTCGCCGATGAGGTCCGAGGGGATCTACACGGAAATTCATTTGCCACAGTAAATAAAGGAGGGAGTCCCCGGATAATGCTGGCCGGCCACACCGACGAAATCGGGCTGATGGTTAACCAGATAACTGAGGACGGCTACCTGTTTTTTAATACGATTGGGGGCTGGGACAATCAAATCTTTCCCGGTCAAAGAGTGCAGTTGAGGGGAAAAGAGCGGGAAGTGATTGGAGTTGTCGGTCGTAAACCGATTCATCTTCTCGAAGAGGAAGAACGCAAGGAGGTCGTTAAACCGGAGAACCTCTGGATTGACCTGGGTGTCCAGGGGGAAGAAGAGGCCAAAGAGCTTGTCGAGGTTGGTTCGCCGGGTGTTCTAGATTATTCTTTCCAGAAGTTGCAGGGGGATAGGGTTACAGCTCGAGGATTTGATGACAAAAGTGGAGGATTCGTGGTTCTGGAAGCCGCGCGGGAGCTGGCGAAATTAAACCCCCGGGCGGAGATTCACGCCGTGGCGACGGTACAAGAGGAGATTGGCTTAAGGGGAGCTCAAACCTCTGCTTTCGGGATCAACCCTGATATTGGGATAGCAGTTGACGTAAGCCACGCCACCGATACCCCGCTGATGGATAAGGAGAAGAGGAAGGTTGGTGTGGCCGAGATCGACGAAGGTCCGATTCTTTCGAGGGGGCCGAATATCAACCCGGTCCTGTTGAAGAAACTGGTTGCCGTTGCTGAGGAAGAAGGTATACCTTACCAGATGGCAAGTGCTCCTGGTGGTACTGGAACGGACGCAAACGCGATTCAACTGACAAGGGGAGGAGTAGCCACGGGACTCGTATCCGTCCCCAACAGGTACATGCATAGCCCATGTGAAGTCGTAAGCCTGAACGACCTCAATAGTATTATAAAGTTAGTTGCCTCTACGGTTAATCAGGTAGAGGGAGAGACGTTTGAACCTTTTTAATTGGACAATACATCTTTTGGTGATAAAGTGATGTCTAACGTGAGAGAAATAGCATCCAATGCTGGTGAAAGGTACGAAGAACTGAAGAGTTTCGAAGCGGATCAGGAAATAACAGCCGGGGGAATGAGAATAAAGGGCCACGTAAAATTCAGAAAGCCAAGGAGCGTGGCCGTAGAGTACGAAGATTACCAAAGCCCTATGGAGAATTTTGAGGTTAAACTCTCCGGGGGCCCTGAGTTCATCGGAGATGATCTCGTTGATTCTCGGGTGGTCTACGGAGGAAAGGAAACATGGGTTCACCTGGTGGATAAGAATACCGCAGTTAAAAAAGAAGGTAAACTTCTGTATTCACCGTTTGCCGGTGTTGACGTTATTGGTCAACTGGGTTTCCTCCCTTCCCTGGTTAGTGATTTTTTACTTAAGGACGAGGGGGAAGGCGAGATAAACGGGAAACCGGTAGATCGCCTGGGATTAAAACCGAAGACACCAAGGCGTTCCTTATTCTTAAAGGAAGAGGTATTTAACCTGGAAAGAGCGGAACTAGCCCTTGACAAGGAGCTTGGGCTACCCCGGAAAATAACCTACTATCCTGGAGAAGGTGAGCAACTGAGGTTTTCCGGCAGTCAAGGTAGCCCCGTATTCGTCGAATATTCAGATTACGAGTTGGACGGGCTTGGCAAACGGGATTTTCAATTTGATCCCTCGAAGGTGGATAAGGTATTTGAGGAACAAGTAGTTTCGGAAAACGAGTTTGGAGAGTCTTTTCCGCTATCGATTCCTCTAACCGAGATTAAGAAAAAGGGTTACGAGCGAGCCCGGGATAAGATATCCGTGTTAAAGGATGACGAGACGGGAAGAGCTTACTGCTCAATAACTTTAATTAAATCGGACGAGGCAGGACGTCGTCCGACCAGCTCGGTCCAATTATTGGTCGGAAACTACCTTTCCCGGGAGATGAGCAGGCACCGTACGTACATGTCAGAAAACGGGGAAGAAATGGACCTTGAAGACCATACAGTACGATTGGCGGACAGGGCGGAAGCTGTGAGGGAAAGGTTACCCGAAGAGTGGGACCAGGAGATTTTGGAAATTAGCTGGCAGGGCGAAGAGTCGTTTTACTACTTACTGGGTCAGGGAATAGGGAAAGACGAATTGATTGATCTTGCCCGGGATTTTCTGAGTTGACCGTAACAGGCTGGACTTTGATGCCCAGCCTGTAGATTAGCCGTAAGTAGCTGGAACTCAGTTCTTTCACCACAGTCGTACTTAATATTTCGTCCGTTATTCTCCCTCTGCCGCTTAGCTGGCAACTGATTTAACCTTATAACCCTGAACGTACCCGAAATCCCGGCAGCCAGGTAAGCGGTAGAGGGTATAAACGATAAAATTAAGTCACCTTTCGTAAATTTTCGCCTGGTTTTCATCCAATAGTGAAAGAACTGAGTGGAAAGAATTCAGTTTTCAGGGAAAGTCATTGAGTTATAACGAATCCAAAGTTTAGTACTTAGGGCTACTTTCTAAATTCTTCCCGGAATTTCTTGAGTTTTTCGAAGAAAGACTCCTTTTCGTCAGAGTTGTTCCCAACCGGGTTCTCGAGAAGTTCGTTTAGTCTTTCCATTAATTCCCTTTCCTCGGGGGCCAAGTTGGTCGGGGTAACCCCTTTGAGTCTTATTATTTGGTCTCCCTTGCCGCGACTATTTAGATGGGGAATGCCGTAATCTCTTAGTTTGATCTTCTCTCCCGATTGAGTTCCCGGTTCTACTTCGACTTCTTCGACTCCGTCCAGCGTAGGAACTTTTATCGTGTCCCCGAGGGTTAATTGAGTGAACTGGACGGGGACCGTAGTAAGAATGTCGTCTCCCTTCCTGATAAAGGTTTCGTGTTCCTTTACGTCTACCGTGATAAATAAGTCTCCCGCAGGAGCACCCTGCCTGCCAACGTTCCCTTTTCCTTTAATTCTCAATCTTGATCCGTCTTTGACTCCGGGTGGTACTTTTACCGAGATTTCACTTTTTTCTTTGGCTCTTCCTTCACCCCGGCATTTCGGACAGGGGTCGTCGATTACTTCGCCACTTCCCCCGCACTTGGGACAGACCTGGACGTTAACGAAGCTTCCCAGCATAGTCTGTTGCTTTTGTCTAATCTCCCCTCTGCCATTGCAGTGAGAGCAGGTACGTTTAGAAGAGCCGGGCTTTACGCCGCTTCCGTCACAACGGTCACACTTTTCAAACCTGGGAATGGAGAACTTCACCCGGGTCCCTTTGGCGGCGTCTTCGAGGGAAATCCTTAGTTTTCGCTGGAGATCTTCGCCTTTTTGGGCTGCTGTCTGAGATCCTGATCCCCTCCGTCTTCTGCCTTCACCGAAGAAAAGGTCAAATATGTCGTCAAACGAGCTATCGGAGAACGCGCTTCGCGCTCGTTCGTAGTCCTGATTCCCAAAATCAAAGCCCTGAGAAGGGCCGGTGTGGCCGAACTTGTCGTACTGAGCTCTCTTGTCGGGATCGGAGAGAACTTCGTAAGCTTCGGTGACTTCTTTAAACTTTTCCTCTGCTTCTTCCTTGTCGAGATCCGGGTTCATGTCAGGATGGTACTTTTTTGCCTTTTTTCTGTATGCTTTCTTTATTTCGTCTTCTGAAGCGTCTTCGTCCAAACCTAGGACATCGTAGTAATCTTTTGCCATAAATACCGGCCCTCTAGTTTTTAATTATAGTTTTACTATGATTCTTCTCAGCTACTCTTCGTCCTCAGGTTCTTCGTATTCGGCGTCTACGTATTCGTCGTCTTCGGTAGTCGAACCTCCGCCCTGAGCTGGTCCTCCGGGACCTCCGGGTCCGCCTGCTCCTGGACCTGCTGCTCCACCGGGTCCTGCTCCGGCACCCGGACCACCCTGGCCACCTTCGTAGGCGGTCTTACCGATTTCTTGAGCTGCCTGGTTTAGTTCTTCTATTCCTTCCTCTAGTTTCTCTTTCGAGGCGTCTTCTTCTACGAGCTCTTCGAGGTTTTCTATTTTTTCTTCGACTTTGGACTTTACTTCTTCGTCAACCTGGTCCCCTAGTTCTTCCAGACTCTGTCTCGTCGAGTAAGTTAACTGATCGGCTTTGTTCTTCGTTTCTATTTGTTCCGCCTTGCGTTTATCTTCTTCCTCGTGTTTTTCGGCTTCTTCTTTCATTTGTTCTATCTCTTCTTCCGAAAGTCTGGAAGGTTCTTCTATCGTTACGGATTCAGACTTTCCGGTACCTTTATCTTCTGCCGATACGTGAAGAATGCCGTCTGCGTCGATGCTGAACGTTACGTCGATCTGGGGAGTTCCCCGAGGAGCTGGCGGGATTCCGGTAAGTTGAAATCGACCGATACTCTTGTTGTCTTCTGCCATCTTCCGTTCTCCCTGAACTACGTGGATGTCCACGGTCGTCTGGTTGTCCTCGGCAGTCGAGAATGTTTTCGTCTTTTCCGTGGGAATGGTCGTGTTCTTCTCGATAAGCGGTGTCGTAACTCCACCCAGTGTCTCTATACCCAAAGTCAGAGGAGTCACGTCGAGAAGTACCAGGTCATCTACTTCACCGGCGAGGACTCCTCCCTGAATGGCTGCACCCCTTGCGACTACTTCGTCGGGGTTTATTTCTTTGTTTATTTTGCCCGGTATGTGTTCCTCTATCAATTCCTGAACCTTGGGAATTCTCGTTGAGCCTCCAACCAGAACTACCTGGTCTATATCGTTCTTGTCCATACTCGCTTCCGAGAGGGTCGACTCGAGGATATCCATTGTTCGGGAAAGTAAATCGTCTATCATACTCTCGAACTTCGCCCGGGTCAACTTTTCGTCCAGGTGTTTTGGCCCACTCTGGTTGGCGGTAATATAGGGTAAGTTAATCGTAGTTTCTTTTCTGGTAGAAAGCTCCTGCTTGGCCTCCTCGGCGGCTGTCTTTAACCGCTGGAGCGCGCTCTGATCTTCCGAAAGGTCTATGCCTTCCTTGCTCTTGAATTGATCTACCAGCCAGTCGATTATTCTCTGGTCGAAGTCGTCTCCACCTAGCTTGGTATCCCCGTCAGTAGCAACTACCTCGAAGACGCCATCTCCTAACTCGAGAATTGAGACGTCGAAGGTTCCACCGCCGAGATCGTAGACGAGAATTGTCTGGTCGGATTGATCCTTCAATCCATAAGCCAGTGAAGCAGCTGTAGGCTCGTTTATTATCCGTTCTACCTCGAGGTCAGCTAGTTTTCCGGCATCTTTAGTTGCCTGGCGCTGACTGTCGTTGAAGTATGCGGGTACTGTGATGACGGCCTTCTTTACTTCGCGCCCGAGCCTTTCTTCAGCGTCCTCTTTTATCTTTCGAAGTATCATCGAGGAAATCTGCTCCGGAGAATAAGTCTTCTCCTGTCCGTCTGCCGATATCTTCACTTCGTAATCCTCGCCCATCCTACGTTTTATCGAAGTAACTGTCCTATTAGGATTAGTGATAGCCTGCCGTTTTGCAGTTTCCCCAACCAATCTCTCATCTTCGTCCGTAAATGCGACCACCGAAGGGGTCGTCCTATTACCGTCAGCGTTCGTTAGTACCTCTGGATCTCCCCCTTCTAAAACGGCTACACACGAGTTGGTCGTCCCGAGATCTATGCCGATAATTTTCTCTTTAGCCATTATTTCTACCTCCCATGTTTAATTCTGGGTTAATTATCTTCATTACCCTCGGATTCCGAGGGCTTGATATTTACCTTTACCTTGCTTGGCTTGAGTACCTTTCCTTTATAAGTGTAACCCCGTTCGAACTCTTCGGTTATTTCATTATGTTGGTGTTCGTCCGACTCGACCCTCATCAAAGCCTGATGCTTTTTGGGGTCGAATTTTTTGCCTTCAGTCTCTATCGGTTCGATATCCCTCTTGTCGAGAAACTCTGCGAACTGAGCATATATCTTCTCCACCCCTTCTACGAAAGACTCCTTGTCATCGTTTTTTTCAAAGCTTTTAAAAGCTCTGTCCAGGTTGTCGTAAAGTGGCACGAGGTCCTTTATAAGTTCTCCCTTTTCCTTGTTAACTTGTGCATCCTTTTTGCTCGTTTGCCTTTTCTTGTAGTTGTCGAAGTCTGCTTTTAGATGTCTAATTCTATCCTTCAGTTCCTTAATTGTTTCCTCTTTTTCTTCCACCTTTTCCTCCAGTTCTTCTATTCTAGCTGTTTCCTTCCCCGCTTCTCTTTCCTGGTCTTGTTCGGTTTTCTGGTTTTCCTCAGCTTCTTCTAAGTCGAGGTATTTCTCTTCAGTTTTATCCGATTTTTCCTCGGTTTCTTTAGTATCTTTAGCCACCGGTATCACCCCTTTCCGTTAATTCTTCTTTCCAGCTGTTAGCAAAGTGTCTAACCTGCTACCAATGTACTGAACCGTAGAGAACGACTTACTGTAATCCATATTGACTGGTCCGATAACCCCCAATGAGCTAGAACAGTTGATTAGCCTCTTTATTATCAAGCTATAAGGCAATAATTCCGAGTCGTCGTTGAGACCGACTATAGCCGTTATTTGGTTATCCTCTTCTTTACAGGACTCTGTTATTTTCGTCAAGCTTTTTTCGTTTAAGAAGCTAAATACTTTTTTTAGTTTTTCCGGATTTTGGTTTCTCTCTGGCCCGGTTCCAAGTATGTTGAGCGCCCCTTCTAGATACAACCTCCTCTCGCTGCGTTCCTGCAAAAAATTCCTTATTAAGAGGAAGGAATCCCGGGTTAACTTGTCGTACCATCCCTCTTCATTCAGATCGACGTCTTTTAGCTCTTTAAGGTGCTTTAACTGGGTCCCCACCAGTCTATCCGAAAGCAGCGGATTTATTCTATCCAGTTCTTCCTGGGTAATTTTCCTGTCGGCCTCGATTACCCGATTTTCAACCAGGCCTATATCCGTCACGAGTATTGCCATCAAATGGGTGTCGTCCAGCTGTGTTAACGTGAAATACTTAACTTCTCTTTTTTCTAGATCCGGTCCGAGAACGAACCCCGTGTATCCCGTTATATTTGCCAGTAAAGTTGCAGTATTCCTTAGTAGCCGTTCAGTATTTTGTTGCTCGAACTCGTAGGCCTCTACTACTGCTTGCTGCTCTTCGCCCGAAAGTTCCGAAAGTTCTATTAACCAGCTAACGAAGTAACGATATCCCTCTATTGTCGGGACCCTGCCTCCGGAGGTATAAGGTTTTTTGAGGTAGCCCTCTTCCTCCAGTTCGTGCATGTCGTTTCTCACAGTAGCCGAAGAATAATCCAGGTCGTATTCCTCCAGTATCATCTTCGAAGAGATTGGCTCCCCTGTCTCGATGTACCCATCGACTATTTCTTTTAAAATGAGTTCCTTTCGATTTTTCATAAATTAGCACTCACACCACCAGACTGCTAAATCTTAACTAGAGCCCCCTTTTTTTTCAACCAGTTGCGGGAGAACGGGGGTAATTTGCCGAGCTTCGGTCGGAAGATAAAAAGGAGGGTTGTAATAACATGTAGTGGTTTAATAATAATTGTGATGAATTTTCCTTTAAGCGAAGAGGGAGTTTTTTTCTGAAATTTTCGGTTTCTATCAACAAAAAGTTGTCGTGAAAGGCCGTGACTGCTCGTCAAAGCTCTTCTGATTTACCCCATGCAGACCGTTTTGTTGCAAACTGTTCGGGTTCCCAGTAAAATTTGATTTGCGAAAATTGGAAATTACAACTATAAACTTAGAGGGGGTGATAGGAAGAAGAAATACCATTATATTAGGCTTTTACAGGGGTCGGAAAGTTTTATTTGATATTTGTAATTCTTACAAACGACAGGAGGTTATATAGATGAATTATAACTTTAATAAAGGTCTTGTTCTGGTCCTTGCTTTTTCGTTGGTGGCGTCAGTTTTCGTTGCCGGCCTGGCACAGGACAAGCCAAAAATAAAGAATCCGAATACCCTGACGATTGCGACGTCCGGAACTGCCAACACCCTGGATCCGGCGTACGCATACGACACTGCGAGCTCAAATATAATCACGAATGTCTACGAAGGGCTGCTTAAGTACCCGACCGGCAAAGTAGACGCCAATGAGAAGAAAGTAGAGGGCTATAGCGTAAGCAAATTAAAGCCCCTGCTTGCCACCAAGGTTCCGTCAAAGGAGAACGGGTTAATAAGAGAGATGCCTGGTGGTGGTTTGATTTACGAATTTCCAATAAGGGAAGGTGTTACCTTCCATAATGGCAACAAGCTCACTCCCGAAGACGTGGAGTACTCCTTCGAGCGAGCAATGATCCAGGATAGGTCCGGTGGACCGGCTTGGATGATTCTAGACCCGCTCACTGGTTACGCAAGCGTCGAAAAACTGGTAGCCGACGTGGCCGGCAAGAAGAGCTTCAAAGAGACCACTAAAGAAGACAGGATGGCCGCCTTTAATTCCTACATCGACCCTGCGGTCGAGGTCAAAGGCCAGAGTGTGGTCTTTAGGCTGCCGAAGCCTTATCCTCCATTTCTCAACATTGTTGCTAACGTTGCTTCCTGGTCTTCCATAGTGGACAAGCAATGGGTATCTTCCTCTTCCGTAGGAGGATGGCCCGGTACCGCGGAGTCCTGGCCTAAATACCACAATCCTGGTGGAGGGCAGGCAGCTGAGGAGTCCCCGCTTTACGACAAGATGAACGGGACCGGTCCGTTCAAGCTCAAACGCTGGGAGCCTGGGACCGAGGCCGTCTTTACCCGCTATGAGGACTACTGGAGGAAACCTGCCGACCTTCAGAAGGTCGTGTTCCAGAAGGTCAAAGAATGGAGTACCCGAAGGTTGAAACTTAGAAACGGTCAGGTAGACATTGCTTACACCCCTCTACAGTTCCTTGGACAGGTCGAGGGAGCAAAAGGAATAACCGTACAGAAACACCTGCCAACAATTCAGATGAATCCCGTGGCCTTCTTCACCCAGGACGTAAAAACCAAGAACAACGACCTCGTTGGTTCCGGTAGCTGGGGAGACGGCATTCCTTCGAATTTCTTTAACGACATAAAGGTTAGGAAAGCATTTAACTATGCCTTTCAGTACGAGGCATTCATCAACCAGGTACTGCAAGGTATGGGTTATAAGACCAACGGGCCTGTGCCCAAGAACATGGAACCGTTCTACAACGATAACATAAAGCCTTATAGTTATAACCTTGACAAGGCCAAGGAGTTGCTCAAGGAAGCCCACGATGGCGAACTCTGGGAAAAAGGCTTCACGTTTACCATACTTTACAACACAGGGAATACTTCAAGAAAAACGGCAGCCAGTATATTTGAGGCCAACATCGAGAAACTAAACGACAAATTCAATATAAAGGTCAGAGGCGTGGACTGGTCCACATATCTGGACAAAATGATCGGGCAAAAGATGCCAATATTTATCATCGGATGGATAGCTGACTTCCCCGATCCCCACAACTTCGTGAAGCCCTTCATGGCTTCCAACGGGACCTTCTCTGGCTGGCAGGGAAAGGGGATGGTAGAAATGGCAAAGAATAAGTTCGATCCGCTAATAGATAAGGCCATGGCCACCACGGATACCCAAAAGCGGAAGGAAATTTACTACGAGCTTCAGAAAATGGCCCACGATCTCGCGATCGACGTCTTTCTGCCTCAGGCAGAAGGTACCCGAGTTATGAGGAGCTGGGTACAGGACGTGCCGTTTAACCCGATGTACTCGGAAGAATGGACGTACGTGTATCCGATAGACAAGTATTACGAATAAATAAATGTAAGTCGTTCACAAAGTGGGGCAGTTCGTCCTGCCCCACTTTTCGTTTAATTCTGTCGAGGGGAATTTTCAATGATTTCATACATATCACGGAGAGTTCTCGTTCTGCCTTTCGTATTGTTTGGGATATTGCTCATTATTTTTGGCATGATACAGCTTCTGTCGGTCAACCAGAGGCTTTCTACGTACATATCGAGTCCGGCTGAGTTAAAAAATACGAAACCGGAAGTTCTTATAGAACAATACGGGTTGAACGATCCGGTCTGGGTAAGGTTCGGCAGGTGGATTGATGACGTGGTGCATTTGCGGTTCGGCTGGTCCGAAAGCGCTAAGATGACGGCGAAACAAGCCTTTGCGGAATATTTCCCTGTTTCGATGGAACTGGCGCTATGGTCCGTCTTGCCTATAGTAGTTGTGGGGGTTTGGTTGGGAACGGTTTCCGCGGTGAACCATAATAACGTAATCGATCATATTACTAGGGTATTTGCCATAGTTGGCTGGTCGCTCCCGTCGTTTGTGGCTGGATTGGTTTTATTGATGCTCTTTTACGGGGGGTTGGTAACCTGGTTTCCGCCCGGTAGACTTGGGCTGGAGGCGTCGGAGATCGTTCATTCGGCCCAGTTTGTTCGTTATACCCGCATGAATACGATCGATGCAGTGCTGAACTGGAACTGGTTCGTGTTTGCTGATGCCGTTCAGCATATTATTTTACCCGCTATAGTCATGTCTTACGTTAGATGGGCCATGCTGTTGAGGATCATGCGGTCCAGCCTGCTGGAGACGCTGCGAAAGAATTACGTACAAACTGCGAGGGCTAAGGGTTTAAAGGAAAGTGTAGTTATAAAAAAGCACGCCAGGAGAAATGCTTTGATTCCCGTAGTTACAATTGCCGGGATTTACGTGGCCTTTCTGATAAACGGCCTAGTTATTACGGAAACGATATTCAACTGGCATGGACTGGGCAGGTGGGCAGTTACGGCGGCGCAGCAATTTGACACTTCATCGTTAATGTTATTCGCTTTATTTAACGGAGTGTTGTTGGTAGTGGCTAACTTGGTTGTAGATCTGATTTACGCTTATCTAGACCCAAGGGTTACCTACGATTAAGATGAAGAAAATTAAAAAGTTATTTAAAAATCCTCTGTCAATAACCGGTATAATAATCCTTTTATTTTACATAGTGATTGCCGTTGCAGCTCCCTGGATTGCTCCGCCCGAAAACCCAGAGGAACCGTATCAACTTCCGAGGGACGGTTGGAGTTCTACTCCGAAACCGCCGGGCGAGGGACATATATTTGGCACGACTCAGGGTCAGTACGACATATTCTACGGCGTGGTATGGGGAACCAGGACTGCCTTCAGGGTTTCGTTGATGGTAGTGGGGATTTCTGGCTTGATCGGTATATTCATTGGAACCCTGGCGGCTTTTTACGGGGGTTTCTTAGATGGTGTACTGATGCGTATCGTCGACGTGTTCTATTCCATCCCGTATCTGGTTGCCGCTATGGTGCTGACTACTGTCCTCGGTAGGAGTTTGACCAATGCCCTTGTGGCGTTAATCGTGTTTGGTTGGATGGGCTACGCCCGTCTAATCCGGGGGAACATACTGTCTGTGAAAGAGGAAGAGTACGTTTCAGCCGCCAATGCCGTAGGGGCTAACGACTTTCGGATAGTGTTCAGGCATATTCTACCCAATTCCATTTTCCCCGTAGTAGTTCAGGCTTCAATGAACATGGGGACGATAGTTATCGCAGCGGCAACGTTGAGCTTTCTCGGAGTGGGGGCTCCTGCCGGCTACGCGGATTGGGGGCAGATGATAAGCTTTGCCAGGAACTGGATACTTGGAACTCAGGAAAATCCTTTTAAGTACTGGTATACTGTGGTCATTCCCGGCGGGGCTATTACTCTCTTCTGCCTTTCCTGGAATCTTATCGGAGACGCGTTCAGGGATATTATGGACCCGAAGATGCAGGGCGGTGGGGTTTAAAAAAGGTTACTGATTCACACGCTTTGACCGACCTGATGAACCAAGTTCCTGGAGATAAGAGAAAATTTATTTTAGCTTTTGGGGAGAGTGGGTTACCTAAGAACTGGCACGGATGAACTCCTCCCTCGGACCTGGTTCTACGGTCGGTGGCTGCGAATCACGGATGGAGCATTGTGCTATTTAACCCTTTATGCTATACTCCTTTAGGTTTTGGCCGATCGGATTATTTATCAGGTTGAGGTATCTATTTTATTTTCAGGTAAGTTGAGGTGGTAGTTTCATGGCAAATTCAAAATCCTTGAGTTTGATTGGACACTCCGGTACGGGAAAGTCGAAGCTAGCGGAAAAGTTCTTAAGAATTAGCGGAATGGATGGCGATATAACTTTCGACCCGTCACAGGAGGAACAAGACCACGGGCACTCGATTGATTTAGGTGTGGGCTCGGTTAAGTATAAAGGACAGACCTGGAATGTGCTCGATACACCCGGGGCGGAAGAGTTTGTGGAAGAGGTCTATAAGGGAGTTTTTGCTTCTGAAGCCTCTTTAATGTTACTGGATTCCGCGAAAGGTGTTCAGGCCCATACGGAGAAGGTCTGGAACGTATCGCAAAAGTACGAGAATCCCACCGGAATTCTGGTGAACAAGATGGATCAGGCGGAAACGGATTTCGAGGGAGTAATCTCTGAACTCAGGGAGCAGTTTGACAAGAATTTTATCGTTCTTCAAATCCCGGTCTTCGAGGAGGACGAGTTCGTCGGGTTCGTTGACGTTCTAGAGGAAAAGACGGTTTATTTCGACGGAAAAGAAGATGAGGTACCCGATAAACTAGAAGATGAATTTGACGAGGAAAGAGAGAACCTATTGGAAGCCCTGGCGGAAGTGGACGATGAACTGATGATGAAGTACCTGGAAGAAGAGGAGATCACCAAAGAAGACACGGATAGGGCGCTTAAAAAAGGATTTGCGGCCGACGAGTTTTCTCCGGTATTTGTTTCCTCCGTGGAAGAAAATGCCAGCGTTGACGTTCTTTTCGAAAGGTTAACAGAGGTCGTTCCGGAGTTCGAGCCCGAGGCCGGGGGGAGATCGGACCTGCTCGTGTTTAATAAACTTTCCGATCCCTATCTCGGTAAGTTGGCTTTTGTCAAAATTTACGGAGAGGAACTTCAGGAAGGGGCTTCGTTGAGAAACCTTCGCACAAGTCAAGATGTGGATGTTACCGACATATACAGATATCACGGCGGGGATCAGGAGAGCGTGCACGAGGCCGACCAAGGGGATATAGTAGCGCTGGGCAAACTAGAAGATATTGCCCTTGGAGATACGCTGACTGACACAGGAGAGAAGGAAATTGAGTTCGTGGACTTTCCCCGGCCTGTATATGATAGGGCAGTTAAACCGAGGAGCCGAGAGGACGAGAGTAAGATGAGTACGGCCCTGAAAGAGCTGGTTGCAAACAAGGCAACGATAACTTACCACAGGGACGAAGTCACGGAAGAAATGATACTTTCCGGTATGGGCGCCAACCACCTCGAGATATTTAAAGAGCGGCTGAAAAATGGATTCAACGTAGAAATTGACATGGCAGAACCCAGAGTTCCTTACAAGCAGAGTATAGCCAAAGAAGCTGATACTAAATATCGTCACAAGAAACAATCCGGGGGTCGGGGACAGTATGGAGAGGTATATTTGCGGCTGACTCCGCTTTCCAGAGGTTCGGGGTTCGAGTTTGTAAACGAGATAAAGGGAGGAAATATCCCGACTCAATTTATCCCCGGAGTGGAAAAAGGCATCAAGGAGGCTCTGGACGAGGAGTATCCGATCACCGACGTCCAAGCTACTGTGTACGATGGTGATCATCACCCGGTCGATTCCTCGGAAATGGCCTTCAAGATAGCTGGTCGAGAGGCGTGTAATAAGGCGGTAGAACAGGCGGGAGCCATCTTGCTGGAGCCAATAATGAAAGTTAAAGTAACTACACCCGGAGACTTTACCGGTGATATAATTAGTGACCTCAACGGAAGGCGCGGCAGGATTTTAGGTTCCGACACTGCCGACGGTTACACGGTAATTGAGGCAGAAGTACCTCAGGCGGAGGTCATGAATTACGCAACCAGGTTAAAATCACTGACCCAGGCAAAAGCTTCTTTTCAGATGGAATTCGTCAGGTATAAGAAGGTACCAAGCAATATCGCCTCGGAAATTCTCGATCGGTGAGTTTAAATGTTAGTAAGAGAATTTTTAAAAGAGGACCCCGCGTCGGCTAGAGAGGGAAAAACAGTCGCTGAGACGAGGGAATTGATGGAGGAAAACAACTTCCGGATTATTTTTGTCGTTGACGAAGAGGAAAAGCTTGTAGGTTTTCTAACCTACGATTCCATCAAGGACCAGCCGGGAGAAAAGCCAATTGACGATTACCTTTCTCGATCTACCCTACACGCCGAAGTGACGGATACGATAGATAAGGCAGTAAGTATTATTAAAGAGTATAGCCTGATGGTTTTGCCCGTGGTCGATTCCGAGAGGAGACTGGTCGGCGTTCTGACGCCGGGTAGATTGTTTGAGGAATTTTCGGACTTGCTTAACTTCGGCCAGGGAGGATTTTGGATAACTCTGCCCTGCGAAAAACCGGACGATATGGAAAAGGTCCTTTCGGTATTAAACGATCAGAACGTAGAGCTACTCAATCTACTCAGATCGGAGGGAGCGGACGAACGAAAGATGATCGTCAAAGTGGGTAAAGTCGAGGACGGTCAGGCTCTCAAGGAATCTCTGGCAGAGGTGGTGTAATTTGAAAAAATTAGACGTAAATACTTCTTCCCGAGAGGAGTTGAAGGACATAACCTCACAGGTAAAAGGTGCCTTAGCCGAAATAGGCATTGAAGACGGTGTTTGTAATCTTTACGTACCCCATACCACCGCGGGGGTAACGGTGAATGAATCGGCAGATCCCGACGTGGCTACGGACATAATAAGCCAGTTGAAGCAAATCGCTCCCCAGGGGAAGGGATACAGCCACAGAGAAGGGAACGCCGATTCCCACATAAAGTCAAGCCTGATAGGTAACACGGCCCAAATTTTCGTGGAAAACGGTAACCTTCAGCTGGGAACTTGGCAAGGTATATTTTTTGCCGAATTTGACGGACCAAGGTCGAGGAATATCTGGATAAAAGCCAGCTGAGCCTGGTCCCGTTGACATATAGAAACCATTTCAGTAAAATTCATCTGCTCTTAGCCGGTGTAGCTCAATCGGCAGAGCAGTCGACTTGTAATCGACAGGTTGCCAGTTCGAGTCTGGCCGCCGGCTCCAAGGGTGAAGTAGAGTCATTTCCGCCGATAGTTAGGTTTGGGAACTTAACCTGAGTCATGGAGGGGTACCGAAGTGGCCAAACGGAGCGGACTGTAAATCCGTTGGCAGTTGCCTTCGGGGGTTCAAATCCCTCCCCCTCCACCAGTTCTTGCATCTTGCTTTAGCCGTCTCCTTCGGTTGAGACGGTGGAAGTTTTGCAATATCATTTTATAATTCAGAGGTGCCCGTGTAGTTCAGGCGGTAGAACATCCCGTTGGTAATGGGAAGGTCGCCGGTTCGAATCCGGCCGCGGGCTCCAGGACGAATATTTGTTCATCTGGTTAACCGTCTGGAAATAAAGTTTAGATATTATTCCAAATTTTAGGAGGTACACGATGGCAAAAGAACATTTTGAGCGGGATAAACCGCACCTGAATATTGGGACGATTGGACATATTGACCATGGAAAGACGACTCTTACTTCTGCTATGACCAAGGTACTGGCCAATCAGGGTCTGGCAGAAACGCAAGAGTTCACCGACATCGATAATGCGCCTGAGGAGCAGGAGAGAGGAATCACAATTGCCGTCAGGCACGTGGAATACGAGACCGAAAATAGACACTATGCCCACATAGATGCTCCCGGTCACGCGGATTACGTTAAAAACATGATCACCGGTGCGGCACAGATGGATGGGGCTATTTTAGTCGTTTCTGCTACCGATGGGCCCATGCCTCAAACCCGCGAGCACGTCCTGCTTGCTCGCCAGGTTGGCGTACCTGCTATGTTGGTTTTCCTAAATAAAACGGATATGGTGGACGATCCCGAATTGGTAGACCTCGTGGAAATGGAAGTCCGCGAATTGCTTAACGAATACGAATTTCCGGGTGACGAAGTTCCGATCATAAGAGGTTCCGCACTGGAATCCATGGAAAGCGATGGGGACCCCGAGGCCGAGGTAAACAAGCCCATTATGGAGCTGGTTAACCAGCTTGACGAGTACGTACCGCTTCCGGACAGAGACGAGGATAAGCCTTTCCTTATGCCGATTGAGGACGTATTTTCCATTAAAGGAAGGGGAACAGTTGCTACGGGACGGGTTGAGCGGGGCAGGGTAACTCCGCAATCCGAAATAGAGATCGTCGGACTTCACGGGGACATAGTCCAGACCGTGGCCACGAGCCTGGAAATGTTCAATAAAACCATGGACGAAGCGATTGCCGGAGATAACGTTGGAGTACTTCTCAGAGGAATAGACAAAGAAGAGATCGAGCGGGGTCAGGTTCTTGCTGAACCGGGAAGCATTACGCCTCACACTAAGTTTAAAGCGGAAGTTTACGTGCTGAGTAAGGATGAAGGTGGAAGGCATACTCCTTTCTTCGACGGGTACAAGCCCCAGTTTTACTTTAGAACAACCGACGTTACCGGTACGATAAAACTGCCGGACGACGTTGAAATGGTTATGCCCGGTGATAACGTTACTCTGGAAGCTAGCTTGATTGACCATATCGCGATGGAAGAAGGTCTCAGGTTCGCGATCAGGGAAGGAGGAAAGACCGTAGGTGCAGGGGTAGTTACGGAAATTCTTGAATAAATCAATAAATAACGGGAACGGTATTGATGCATAAAGAGCAAGTAATCTTAGTTTGTAGTGAATGTGGAAGACACAATTATCATACGGTAAAAAATCCTCGCAACGATAGCGATAAACTTGAGCTGAAGAAGCACTGTAAATGGTGTGATGAACATACAGTTCACAAGGAGAAATAGTTAAAATTATAGAATTACAGGCCCGTAGCTCAATTGGGAGAGCGCCGGACTCCAAATCCGAAGGTTGGGGGTTCAAGTCCTCCCGGGCCTGCCAGTGGAATTATGAGGTGTTGTCAATTTGAAGTGGTTAGATAATGTGGTTTCGTTTTTGCGGAACGTTAGAGCGGAAATAAAAAAGGTAAGTTGGCCTTCCCAATCCGAAGTAATAACGATGACTATTCTTATTCTCGGAATGGTCATCTTATTATCGGCATATATTGGTGGTGTAGACTTGGTTTACAGGCGCATCATCCAACAGATCTTATCCTTGTAACAGCCGCTTGAACTTTCTCAGTTGGTATAGTGATAAAATTTCCTAGTTAAACGGGGAGCAAGTGGTGGATTATGAAAAAATGGTACGCCATCCAAACTTACGCGGGTTCGGAACTCAAGGTAAAAGAAGAGATAGAAAGGCGGATAGAAAACCGCGGTTTGGAGGAAAGCGTAGAGAGCTTTAAACAGAACGGAAAACGACAGTATTGCGTCGTTCCTATTGAAGAGGTAATTACTTCCAGGAGCAGGCGAGGTAAGTCCAACGAGTATAGGATTCCTTATAGCTACGATCTTCTGGTTGAACCGAACCAAAGGTTAACCAGAGGGGATCCCATAGCTCGGAAACAGCCCAAACACCTCGACTGGGATTGCATGGTCTCCGAGGTCGAGACGCTTCAGAGAGTCATAGTGGAAATGACAAATAGAACTGAAGAGACGTACCTGATTCCCACGGAGAAAAGGATTCGAAGGGATATTCGGAAGGGTGAAAAGATTAGATCGGGGGTGCCATTGACCTCCGACAAGGAAGAAAAGTTCGTCGTAAACGTAAAAGGAAAGATAGCGCTTCGGGACCGAGTCAAGCGAATAGAATTCATTCTGGAAGACGGATCGGAAGAAGAAAAGATAATCCCTGAACGTTACCTGGTAAAGGTAAAAGAAGGAGACGAGTTCGAGGAAGGCGACAGGATTGAAAACGAGGACGTGATCGATTCTCGGTCGTCCGGAATGGTAAAGGTAAAGGAGTACAAAGATAAGCGGGTCGTGACAGTACAACCCGTGGAGAAACGAAGACTCTTCCCCGGTTATGTCTTTATGAAAATGGATCTACCGGAAGAAGAAATGATCGACTTGGTTGACGATATAAGGGGCGCTGTTAGATTTGTCGGCTCCCGGTATCATCCCATCCCCATTCGAGGGAAGGAAATGAAGGTAGTGAAGAGACTCGCGGGCCTGATAGAAGCTCCTACAGCCCCCAGCACTCCGCGAATAGAAGTCGATTTCGACGTGGGTGAAGTGGTTGAAATAGTTGAAGGGCCGTTTGCCGACTTTACGGGTGAAATTACAGCGATAGATAAGGAAGCGGAGGAAGTGACGGTAAACGTAAAAATATTTGGTCGAGAGACCCCTGTGGATATTGGCTTTGAAGGGATAGAAAAGATATAAGTATAGATAGCAAGTAGTTTAACTTAGCTCGATTGAGCTGGTTTTTATTTCCGTTTATACCTCAGCAAGGATTGAGGAAAATGAATAAGTTTAGGAGGGAGGAATTATGGCAAAGCGTGTAGAAACTACGTTGAAACTCCAGATACCTGCCGGTCAGGCCGATCCTTCACCGCCGGTTGGCCCCGCTCTTGGTGAGCACAAAGTAAACATAATGGATTTTTGCAACAAGTTTAACTCCGCCACGAGCGACAAGGAGCCGGGAGTGCTTATTCCTGTAGATATTACCATCTACACGGATAAGAGCTTTGATTTCGAGGTAAAGGAACCGCCTGCATCGGAACTAATTAAAAAGGCAGCCGGCATCGATAGCGGTTCAGGTGAACCCAACATGAATAAAGTGGGCAAGATCTCGGAAGAACAGCTGGAACGAGTTGCTAAGAAGAAGCTCCCGGATTTGAATACTTATAAACTGGATTCGGCCAAGGAAATTATTGCGGGAACGGCCAGGAGTATGGGAGTAGAGGTGGTCGAATCGTGAATAGAAGATACGAAGCAGTAGCAGACAAAGTAGATTCCGAGAATATTTATTCTCTTGACGACGGAATTGAATTAGTGAAGGAGACGGCCACTGCCGAGTTCGACGAGACAATTGATGTGGCGTTTAACATGGGTGTTAACCCTTCTCAGAATATGATTAGAGGAAGTACGGTCCTTCCGAACGGTACGGGGAAAGACGTTAAGGTTCTTGCTTTTGCAAAAGGAGAAGCGAGACGTGAGGCAGAAGAAGCGGGTGCCGATTATCTGGGAGACGAAGAGACCGTAGAGGAAATCGAAGACGGGTGGCTGGAGTTTGACGAGGTCGTTTCTACGCCGGACATGATGAGCTTAATAGGCCGGCTAGGAAGGATTCTGGGTCCTAGAGGGATGATGCCTTCCCCCAAGTCTAATACGGTGTCAGAGGATATTGGAGAGGCCGTTTCGAGGCTGAAAAAGGGTCAGGTGGAATTCAGGGCTGATAAGTACGGGGTAATTCACGTACCTGTGGGTAAGGCTTCATTTTCTACCCCCGAGTTGAGAGAGAATTTGGTAGGGCTGGCAAAATCTATTTACGATCAGAGACCGGAAGAAGGAATTCAGGATAGATACGTCAAAAAAGTAACGGTTTCGCCGACGATGGGCCCCGGGTTAAAGCTATCCGTTGATGAGTTGAGGGACAAAGTTTACGAGAGAAAGGTTTAGCTGGACCGCGAAGTTTTAATTCAATCGGTAGTTCAGGTTTGAGGAGTGAAAAATGGTTACGGAAGCCAAAAAAGACGATGTAGAGGAACTGAAGGAGAAATTTGAAAGAGCTGAAGGAGTAGTATTGTCTGATTACCGGGGTATATCGGCAAACGATATGGTTGAACTCCGGGAGGCTTTTACCAAGGAAGGAATAGAGTACAGGGTCGTGAAGAATACTCTGGCCGCAATTGCCGCAGAACAGGCGGGGTTGGAAGAGTTACCTAAGTTGCTGGAGGGACCGATTGCCGTGGCAGTCGGTTACGATGATCCGGTTTTACCGTTCAAAATTTCATCCGATACGGCAAAGAAGTACGAGGCTTTTTCAGCTAAAGGTGGCGTGATTGAGGGAGATATGGTCGCCCCGGACGAAGTAGAAGCCATATCTAGTTTGTCTTCTAAAGAAGAACTGCTGGCTAATTTTGCCAGAGGTCTCAAGTCCCCGGTCAGGAAACTGGCTTTTCTTTTAAAGGCCAGGGTAAAAGATCTTGTCGTCGCTCTGGATCAAGTGGTTAAGACTAAGGAAGAGTAGACTCACATAGTTAACGTTTTTTGAATTTTCTATAAGTTACACAGGAGGTCTATTATGGACACTGAAGAAATAGTTGAATCAGTTGGCGATATGACGATTAAGGAATTGACGGAGTTAGTGGAAGCGATCGAGGAAGAATTTGACGTTTCTGCCGAGGCAGCCGCTCCGGTAGCAGCCGCTCCTCAGGGAGAATCAGGTGAAGCTGGAGAAGAAGCCGAGGCCGAAACCATAGATTTGGTCCTTACAAGTACAGGCCAGAAGAAAATAAAAGTTATCAAAGAGCTTAAAGACATTACCGGGAAAGGTTTGAAAGAATGTAAGGCTCTTGTCGATGAGTTACCTAATACCATTCAGGAAGGACTGGACGAAGAGGAAGCCCAAGAACTGAAGGAACAGCTAGAAGAGCTGGGTGCGGAAGTAGAACTTAGGTGAAGTTAATAGTAAGAATTGATTGTTCTTTACTTGTCTTGTCCTAGGAGGGATACAGGTTGAGGGAAAGAAAGGATTATAGTTCTTATGGTGAAGCTATCGAGCCTCCTTATTTGTTAAAGGACCAAAAAGAGTCTTACGAGCGATTTTTGAATGAAGGCCTGGAAGAGGTCTTTGAGGAAATATCCCCGGTAGAAGCCAGCAGTAGAACCAATTTTAAACTGGAATTCACCTCTCCCAAGCTGGGAGAGGTAAGGGGCTCCGTGGAGGACTGCGCCGACAAGGATTTAACGTACGATAGACCCTTGCGGATTACTGCTCGTCTGTTTGACGAGGACGATAACCCCGTAATGGAAAGTGAATTGTACGTTGCCGATATCCCGGTAATGACACCGAAAGGGACGTTTTTAATAAACGGATCGGAGAACGTTTTGGTCAACGAATTGGCCCGTGCTCCCGGGGTTTATATAACTGAAGAAAGGAACAATCAATTCCGTGCTCATATTTTACCCGATTACGGTGCCTGGCTGGAGTTGATCCTGGACGATAACCGTCAGAGGTTGTATGCAAACCTTGATCGCGAAGCCAAGGTCCCGATAACTGTTTTTCTCAGGGTTCTGGGAATGGACAGGGAAGATATGTACTCGGCATATAGCTTCGAACTGGATACCGTTAGGGAGAGAAATCTGAGGGAATACGTCGGATACAAGTTTGCCGAGGACGTTGTCAGGGATTCGGAGGTACTATTTGAAGCGGGCGAAACCCTAAGGGAAAAGGATATTGAAGTCATAATTAAGGAAGCGACTAACGAGTCCCTTAGCTTTCTCAACGAGTACATAGGTAATACGCTGGACCGGGATGACTTCGAGACGAAAGAGGAAGCAGTACGGTTTATTTACGGAAAGTTAAGACCTACCGGTCGGGTTTCCACGACCAAGATGGAGAACTACATCAAAGACCTTTTCTTTGACGAAGAGAACTACCTCTTATCGGAAGTAGGCAGGTTCAAGGCGAACAGCAAACTAGGTCTCGATAAGGACACTCTCGCTCTAACTCCTGACGACATTCTAAATTCTCTGGATCTTCTATTACAGGTGCCCGGAAACCCCTCGCTACTTGACGAGAAGGACCATCTAGCTAACAAAGTAGTAAACTTACCGGGTCAAGCTGCCCGTTCGGCTTTTGAGCGGGGATTGAACAGAGTAATTAGAACTACGGAAGACAAGCTTTCAAAATTTAGCTTGGACGACGAAGATACGTTACGGGATTTGGTTCCCACCAGGCCGATCCAGTCCTCCGTCAACCAGTTTTTCTACACCGGCCGGTTTTCCCAGTTCTTAGAGGAGACCAATGCCCTGGCAGAGCTTACCCATAAGCGCCGATTGAATGCGCTAGGTGGGGGATTAAGCCAGCGGCGAGCGAAGCTGGAAGTTAGAGACGTCCACCCTTCTCATTACTCGAGAATTTGCCCGATTGAGACGCCAGAAGGGCAAAATATTGGGCTGATTACGTCTCTGGCGAATTACGCCCGAGTCAACGAGTACGGCTTCCTGGAGGCTCCCTATCGGAAGGTAGAAGATGGGAAAGTCACTGGTGAGATCGAGTATTTGATGGCGGGTGAAGAAGAGCAGTTCAAGATCGCTCCCTCGACGACAAAGATTGACGATGACGGGAATCTAACTGAAGATAGAGTTGAGATCAGGACAGGTAAAGAAAACTTAAGGATGGGTAGACCCGAGGAAGTTGATTACGTAGGTGTCTCCCCTAAGGCGATAGTTGGCACGTCGGCTTCGCTAATTCCATTCCTTGAACATGACGACGCCAATAGAGCTCTGATGGGGGCAAATATGCAGCGCCAGGCAGTTCCCATTAGTAACCCGGAAGCTCCTCGGGTTGGAACTGGAATGGAAGAAAAAGCGGCAAAGGACTCGGGTATGCTTGTCCTTGCCGATAAACCCGGAGAGGTTACTTACGTTGACGCGGACGAAATAAAAGTAAAGAACGGAGACGGGTCCGAGAAAACCTACAGGCTGAAAACATTTACCCGATCAAATCAGGATACGCTGGTGCACCAGCGCCCCTTAGTTTCCCCGGGAGACGAGGTGGAGAAAGGCGATGTTCTGGCAGATGGCTCAACCAGCGAGGAAGGAGAACTGGCCCTGGGACGCAATCTTCGGGTCGGGTTCATGCCGTTTGAAGGGTACAACTACGAGGACGCCATAGTCGTTTCGGAAAGACTGGTAAAAGATGACATGCTCGACTCTATTCACATAGAGGAATTTGAGGTAAAGGCCGAGGAGACAAAGCTCGGCCCCGAAGAAATTACGGCCGATATACCCAATATCAGTAAAGAGGATCTGAAGAACCTGGATTCCCGAGGCATTATCAGGGAAGGTACCGAGGTAGAAACGGGCGACGTACTGGTGGGGAAAATAACTCCCAAGGGAGAATCCGAGCCCAGTCCGGAAGAGAAAATATTTCGGTCAATTTTTGGAGAGCAAGCCCGAAACGTAAAGGATTCTTCTCTGAAACTACCTCCGACCGCCGGGAAAGGTAAAGTTATAAGGGTGAAGAAGTTCTCCCGCGAGAAAGGCCACGAGCTGGATACCGGGGTCAATGAGCTGGTGAAGGTTTACGTGGCAACGAAAAAGAAGATTTCGATCGGCGATAAACTGGCCGGTCGTCACGGTAATAAGGGTGTTATTGCAAAAATACTCCCCGAAGAAGACATGCCTTTCATGCCCGATGGAACACCATTGGATGTGCTCTTAAATCCTTTGGGAGTTCCATCCAGAATGAACCTGGGTCAGGTCTTCGAGACCCACCTTGGCTGGCTTTCTTCCCTCAAGGACGAGCACGTGAATACTCCTGTTTTTGACGGGGCCAAAGAGGAAGAAATCCTTCAGGAACTAGATGAAGAGCAGACCGAGCACGATCTTGACGAAGGGGCAAACGAGGACGGAAAAGTGGTGCTCAGAGACGGCAGAACGGGTGAGCCGTTTGACAAACCGATTACCGTTGGACACATGTACTTGCTAAAACTAGAGCACATAGCTGACGAAAAGCTTCACGCCAGATCGACCGGACCCTACGCTCTGATAACCCAGCAGCCGCTGGGTGGAAAGGCTCAGTTTGGGGGGCAGAGATTTGGTGAGATGGAAGTTTGGGCTCTCGAGGCCTACGGGGCCGCGAGCACACTACAGGAGATGCTCACTCTTAAGTCCGACGATATTCAGGGCAGAACCAAGTTGTACAAAGCAATTCTCAAAAACGAGGAGATGCCCAAACCGGGAATCCCCGAATCGTTCAAAGTCCTGGTGCGGGAGCTGAGGAGCCTGGGTTTGAGCCCGAAAGCGCTTGATACAGAGGGTAATGAACTCAACCTCTCCTGAGGCGGAGGGATTCAATAAGGAAGTATCCGCAGGTATAATAACCAGTAGAGTTATAGCTGGCGAGAGGGAATATCTCCTGCTAAAACACGCGAACGGGGGGCACTGGAGTTTCCCCAAAGGTCACGTGGAAGGAGATGAAAAACCGAAAGAAGCAGCAATTAGGGAGCTATCGGAAGAAACGGATTTAACGATCAAGAAGTTCGTGCCCGATTTTACCAGGCAAATAAGCTATAGCTTTGAAAGGTCCGGCCGGGCAATTTTCAAGACGGTTATTTATTTTTTGGGGATTGTCTCTTCGGAAGCTCAGGTAAAACTTTCACCGGAACATCTGGATTTTCTTTGGTGCAGGTATCCCGAAGCCCGAAAAAGAGTGACCTACGAAAACGACAGGGAGTTATTGGACCGGGCTGAGGAGGAGTTCGAGAAACCGGGACGGCTAGAATGACGGTAGATCTTCCCCCCGATATTACTCTTATTCCCAACGGCGTATTTGGCCTCGAGAAATACGGGGCGACCTATCTGATCGGGGGAGAAGAATTGATCCTGGTCGACCCGGGAACTTCGGATTCCGTGCCTCGGGTTCTCGACTGGTTCGAGAAAAGCCCATTCCAGTTATCCCGGATAAGTAGTATCCTTCTGACGCACATCCACCTGGATCACGCTGGTGCAGTGGGACATTTGGCAAATGAGTTGACCGATATAAAAGTTTACGTTCACAGCGGGGGAGCGCCACATCTCGTGGACCCCTCGGAGCTACTGGCCAGTGTAAAGGAAGCCACAGGTGCCCGGTTCTCCCAGTACGGGACTCTTAAATCGATAGGTGAAGAGAGGATAGTGTCACTGGATGATCGGACTACTCTAAATCTAGGTTCAAGAGAATTACTTGCCCTACCAACTCCGGGACACGCTCCCCACCATATAGCTTATAAGGACCGGAAAACGGGAGCAGTTTTTACCGGTGATAGTGCGGGGTTGTACCTTGACGGTAAACTAATACCCGCGACACCTCCCCCTTCGTTCGATCTTGAGAAGAACCTGACCAGTCTTGAAAAAGTCAAAGGATCGTCTCCTTCTATACTACTTTACTCCCACTTCGGCCCCGGGAAAGACCCCGCTAACTTGCTCGGTGAGTACGGACGAATACTCCGGGAATGGGTGGATTTGATTTCGACTCTGAATAGTCGTTACGGAAAGGAAGAAAAAGTATATACCGAGGTTTTGAAGCGAAAAAAAGACTGGTTGAGAGCTGGAATTACGGAGGAAGAACTGAACATGAGCGTAAGAGGTGTCCGGAAGTATCTTTCCTGGAAGGGAAGTTGAGCCCCTGGTGAACACGACTGCCCGGAATTACGCAGAAGTTGCGGTTTTTCGCCCCATTCGATCGACTTTTGAATACTTCGTCCCCGATCAACTGAGGGAAAACGTTACCGTGGGATCTATATGTAGGTTACCTTTTAGAGGGGAAAGCGTTCGGGGCGTGGTACTCGGACTAAGAGAAGAACCGGACTACGAAGGCGAACAAAAGAAAGTTAGCGAAGTTATTTCCGATCGTTCCCTCCCGCCGCCGATTATTGAGCTGGCCCGGTGGCTATCCTACACCACGCTTACCCCTTTGGGTCAGGTATTCAACCGTCTGGTACCTGGAGATCTCTCCGTTCGACCCAGGACCGAAGACCGGGTGGAGTTGAAAACCACCTTTGCCCAGGTCCGAGACTTTATCGAACGCCGAGAAAGACAGTCACCGAAACAGGTCGAGCTACTGGAATACCTGCTGGGACTGGATGAACCCATCGAGAAGAACGATCTCCTTCAACGGGCGAACAGTTCCAGATCCCCCCTCGATGCGTTAAGGAAAAAAGAAATGGTAGAAATATCGTCAGTGCCTGAAATCGAAGCTCGGAAAGTTACACGGGATACAAAGCTTGACTCCCAATGGAAGATAGATAGAGAATATTCGGATGAACAGAAGTTGGAATGCGGTGGTTACTCTCAGTACGCGGTTAACGGGACGGCTGGTTGCAGGTTAAATACCTACCTAAAAGCGGTTCGGGATCTTGTTCGGAAGGGCACGGTTTTGATGCTGGCTCCTAACGTGATGCGAGCTGAGGAACTAACGAGACTGATCGGGAGCGAGCTCGATGTTATTGCTCTGTCTTATCATAGCGACCTTACGGGTGGAGAGATCTCCTCGAGGTGGAATCTAGCACTTGCCGGCGAGGTGGACGTATTTGTCGGGGTGCTTAGTGCGATTTACCTTCCTGTCCCGTCCCTGGGGGGAATAGTGGTTGAAGGAGACGGAGAGAGGAACTACGAGTTGACAGAGCAGGACCCAAAGGGCAATTTGATTGAAACCGCCCGTAAGCGGGCCGAACTGGAAGAGGTGCCGGTAGTCATAGGGGGAACAGGTCCGTCTCTCCAATCGTATTACCGAATGAAAGAAGGGGAAATGGAGGATCTAGATGGGAATTTTCCGGAAGGGTTCCAGGGATCGGTTAGCCTGTCGCGCGGTTCTTCCGGAGATAGAGCTTTGAGTTCAGGGTTGGTTGGTGCGCTGAGAAGAAATTACGAACAGGGAGATTCTGCCTTGATCGTCGGCGGTAGAGCCGGACTCTCCGGCGCGGCGGTTTGTGAGGAATGTGGTGAGGTGGTTCGCTGTTCGGACTGTGAAGTACCGTTGATCTTCACGGGATCGGGTAACTACGGGATATGTCCTTACTGTGGTTCGAAACATAATCTACTGGTTTGTGACAGTTGTGGGAGCGACGGACTAAAGTTTATCGGGTCCGGGCTCGAAAAAGCGGAAGCGGAAGTTCGTTCCCTTCTCCCCAAAGCGGAAGTTCGAAGGTTTGACTACAGAGAAGAAACGTGGGAAGATTTCCTAAGCCTTTCTACCGGTGTTCTGAATGGGGAGATAGATGTTCTCCTAGGTACTTCCATTTTGGAAAGCCTTTATTTTCAGAACAGCTTTTCTCTGGTTGGATTGCTGGACCTCGATCTGGTGACTAACCGTCCAACCTATCGGTCGACGGAATTACTCGCGCAGAGAATCCTGGCCGGTGTTGACCTGGTTGAAAACTCAGGTAAACTATTTATTCAGACCCGGGGGGAGCTCGGGGGGCCGTGGGGCTATATTACCGCCGGTGATTGGGTCGGCCTGTACGAGAGTGAGTTGGAGTCCCGGAGTAGACTGGGTTATCCTCCTCACCGTGACCTAATTAAGGTGGAAGTCGAGCGAAATAACGAGGAAGGAGCGAGGAGAGTTGCTTCTGAGTTAGCGGAAGAGTTGTCTTCCGCTGAGGGGGACCACGAATTACTGGGACCGTCCGGCAATAGGTTTGAAAAAAGAAAAGGTCATTATCGGTACGATTTGATTGTCAAAACAAGAGAAGTAGAGGACTTTTTTGCCCTGGTTCACTCGCTCGTATCACGTAAAGATTACGGAGAGGTCAGGTTAAATCCGTTTGGGTAACCTTAGTTGCATGGGCGACGATAAATTGATTAGCATTAACTCGCCTTCCGATATTTGTATTTGAGGCAGTAGTTTAGTGCGGAACTTTTTCTCAAGCAATGTTAGGATGATCCCGGAAATTTAGGATTAAATTTGGACCTTGTCCACCTGGAGAGATAAATGAAACCGGTTAAGCCAAATCAGCGGGTTACACTGGCGGTTATCTTTGTAATATTTACCGTCAGTCTATTTTCTCCTCTCGCCTTTCCCGGTGAAACCTATTCTCGATCGAAGAAAATCGATCCGTTACTGAATTATTTAATTGAGAGGAATCGGCGACTAAAACAGCAAGGAAAAGAAGGAATCGATCTCGGAGCGTTGGCGGGTTCCCTGGAAGTTTACGAGGGCGAAAGTCTTAAGGGGAGAGCGGTGAGCGTGGAAGGATCGGTTAAACGAGGGGCCGCCAGGAAAACGATAGGATTGGACTTTCGCCCCGGGGCAAAGCTGGGAATACTCGTGAAGTTCAAAAAGTCTACGTCCTTCGTTAACAAGCCAGAAGTAACGCTCAACTCACGGGTCGGCACCATTGCTACCGGCCTGGGCAGTTTGGAAGGTATATCCGCTCTAGCAGCTGATCCGGAAGTGAAATACGTTGCGCCTTCAAAACCTGTTAGGCCGTTATTAAATAAGAGTTTGACTCTGATAGGAGCGGACACTTTACATACTACCCAACCTGTCGATAGGGGGGAAGGAATTTTGATTGGTGTAGTGGATTCGGGCATCGATTACGATCATTTGGACTTTCGGGTTGATAGCGATCCTTCCCTGCCCGGGGAAGAGACCTCTCGTATATCGTTTATTTGGGATCAGACCGATAACTATTCCAGTCCCCCTCCCGGTTACGCTTATGGAACGGAATACACGAACTATGAAATAGAACAAGATATAAGAGCCAATACAGGACCGTCTGCTGGTAGCGTTAGAGAAAAGGACGTTGTCGGTCATGGGACTCACGTAGCGGGTATAGCTGCGGGCGATGGTTCCTCCTCGAACTCGGGTTACGTAGGCATGGCCCCCGCAGCATCCCTCGTAGCAGTAAAGACCAACTTTTCTACCAGTTCTATAATTGACGGCGTGAGTTATATTGTCAGTAAAGCGAACGATCTCGGAAAGTCAGCGGTAGTGACCAACTTGTCTCTCGGAACCCAGTTGGGCCCTCATGACGGCACTTCCCTGTTCGAATCCGCGCTGAATGATTTAGTTTCGAAAGATCATTTAATCACCGTATCAGCCGGAAATTCAGGGGACAAAAAAATTCATCACGGTCACAAATTTGCGCAGGGTGAGGAACGAACTTTTGAGGTCTCCTTGCCCGGGTACGCTCCTCTGGCCGATACCGCTGACTACTTGACGCTGGACGGTTACTACGACTATTCGGGAAATATATCAGTCCGGATCCAGGGCCCCAGCGGTGATGGGACGGAATCAGTCAGTCGGGGCGAGTCGGGTTCCTACGATTTGGCTGGTGGGTCGGTGTTTATTTCAAATGGGCCCTCCAACGTGAACGATGACAACGAAATTTTCGTGAGGATAGGGGACATTGCCGGGAGTAGTCCACCTGATCCGGGAGATTGGACGATTAGAGTGAAGGCAATAACCGGAGCAAGGCTGGATATCTGGGTCGCAGATAATTTACTTGGCGGGTCCTACAGATCGCTGGAATTTACTAACGGGAATACGAAAATGACTATCGCCGAACCGGGAAACGCGGAGAAACTATTGACGGTTGGTTCGTTTAACAGTAGGAACAGCTGGGGAAGTTATTCCATCGCTGGGTACCCGATAGGTGAATTAAGTGATTTTAGCAGTAACGGCCCGACAAGGGACGGTAGGGTTAAACCGGATATCGTCGCTCCGGGAGCCTGGGTTGTATCTACTCTTTCCGAATCCGCCACTGTCCAGGACTATCTAAAGGTGGCGGACGGGAAACACTGGGCCCTGGCCGGGACCAGTATGTCAGCTCCCCACGCGGCCGGAGCTGGCGCCCTGATCTGGCGGGCTTCTTCCGAATTAACTTCGGGGGAAGTATCCGAATTGCTAGAGCAGACGGCGGACGACGGGAACTACATGGTTCCGAACGATAGCAGGGGTTGGGGGAAACTAAATGCCAAAGCGGGGGTTTACGGTTCCGGTATGCAGGTTGAGGAAATTAATCAGGAACTCTGGGTCCGCGCGACCCCTAATCCTGCCGAGGATTACGTAGACTTTTTCTTCCGTCACCCCGAGAATCCTGAAAATTTGAAGATTCAGATCTATAACGTTCTGGGGAAACCGGTTAAAACAATAACGGGAGACAAATTAGAGGGTAGCTTCAAGTACAGATGGGATTTGAATAACGACAGGGGAATTCCTCTTGCGAACGGGTTGTACGTTTACTTAATTAGGACCAGTAATTCCAGGTCGGATTTAAGCCGTCTTGTTATAAGAAGATGAACGGGAAAAAGGGAGCGGATATGAAATCGAGAAATAGGTTGCTTTTGACGGTTATATTTTTTGCTGCAGTATTGATCCTGGCATCCGGGACTGTGCAGGGTCAGGAGGAGTACAGTAATGCCGGGGCATTGTTGGATCTCGGGCAGGGTGCGAGGCCGATGGGGATGGGTGGGGCCTTTGTGGGATTGGCTGACGACGAAAACGCGGTTTACTATAACCCCGCGGGGCTAGCCAATTTGAGCGATTTCGGGGTTACTACCCTCTGGAGCCCTCAGTTTGGTTTCCTAGATTACGGCGGGGTGGGGGTAGTTGGTAAATACGTCGGGTTTAGTTCTTCGGTCCTCTTTTCGGGTTCGATAGCAGTTCCCAATGAATTCGGAGTCGATACGGGAACCAGTTTCAGCTATTTCAGTGGCCACGGGGTCCTTGGTTTTGGGTTCCCGGTATTGTCTCACCTGTCACTGGGGGGTAAGGTAAAGTATTATTACTCTCATCTTACCCTTGAATCCACTGATGACGGTTACGGATGGTCGGTAGATCCGGCAATTATGGCTAAAGGAGGTAACTTCGGTCTGGGAGTGACTGTCGAAAACGTCCTTACCCGGGGGATCGTCTACGGTTCGGATTACAAAGAGCAACTGGAAAGGAAATTGCGAGCGGGAATTTCTTACAGTTCAAGAATAGATGAAAACATGAAGTTAAATCTATTGGCGGATATCGAGGCCCCTTTCGATTCGATAGGAACCACCGATTACGGGCTGGTTAAACCCCACCTGGGACTCGAACTCTGGCTGTCGAATCTCGGCGTGAGAGCGGGGTATAACGGCAGAGCTTTTACCGTGGGGTCGAGTCTGGCTCTTTCCAACCTAAGAGTTGATTGGGCACTTTCCGCTTACATGTCCGGAATCACGGAGACCCATCGAGTCTCTTTAGTTTATAGATTTTAGTCTGGCGGATAATTTGTGAAACAGTATAGCTGGTATAGTAGGGTTATTTTGGTTTTTCTTGTTGGCCTTTTTAGTTTACTTGCTTTTTCCAATCAGGGACAGGGGTTAACAGTCCAGACCGGTTCGTTCAAAATTGATTTACAGGGAAAGAAAACGTGGACGGTTAAATTTGGTATAGGGGACGGAAAAAGCCTTTCCCGGGTCGGTTACCCCAGCAATTCCTATTCTCTGTCTCAGACATTAAAGGTTAACACGACGGGACAGCTTGGCGAGTACTTTACACTGAGCGCCAATCTAAACGATACCAAACCGGGATACCTCCAGAAATTCGAGCTAAAAATGGATACGGATAATTGGGATGGACGACTGGGTGATTTTAGCACCGGCAAGGAAAATTTTACCGTCTACAACAAGAAGCTTCTCGGACTGGAGCTCAGCGGAGAGTTAGGTGGGTCAGAGCTCAATGTGGTGGCGGGCCGCTTGGAGGGAATATCGGAGACTAAGGTTTTTTATGGGAATATCGGAGAGTCCAAGGTCGAATATTCGCTCTATCGGGGAGAGACCAAGCTGGAGGAGGCAAGCTATACTAAAAATATCCGGGGTCTGCAGTATTACGAACTACCGACCGAGTACGTAAAAGGGTTTACAGTCCCGAAACTGGATTTTGAAACATCGGAGGGTTTATGGAAGTTTCTCGATCAGAGGGCTTTAGGTTACCTAAAAGAAGAAATTATCGAAGAACCAGCTAGCGAGCTGTCCTCCAGCCAGTTCGCCGTGGTTTCTAAAGAGCTTGACTATTTGATATTGCTCGAAAACTGGCAAAGCTTGGTGCGAAACCGCGTAAAAAATTATATAGCTCGGTATAATAGGACTCTACCGGAAGAGCAGAAGAAAGAATATCCGTTTAACTCCGGGACGGACTACGAAAAGAAATTTCTCACGGAGCTTAGTAACTACGTAGGGCTTTCCCTGGGAGAGTCCCGGCTCCAGTTAACGGAGTACAAGCAGAACAGGTTCTATTACCTCGGTAGAACCGGGGTCAAAGAAGACGAGTTTAAACTTGAAGTTCGCCGCGACGGGGAGTGGAAGAATGTCGAAAGCCTTTCCGGGTTCGATTTTGAACTATACCCCGAAAAAGGCCTGATTGGACTAGATTTTCCCGAACAGTTTTTTGTCGATCTGGAGAATTCAAGGATCAGAGCCCGATTCCAGTACGAGATATCGGGGAAAATGTACAACCTGGGATTATCGGTTGCGCCAAACAGTGAAAAAGTGTATCTAAACGGAAATCTTCTTCAACGCAACACGGATTATTCGATAGATTACGAGACTGGCTCCCTGTTGATTTTCAGAGACCTCGGACCAAACGACAAGATTAAGGTCGACTTCGAGCGAGCCCGTGGTGGGCTCGGCGGGTTTGCTCAATATGCCCGGAGTATGTACGGATTTAGTACGAGCATGAAGTCAGATTACGGATTGGTATTGGGCGTCAACTTATTCCAGGCGAGGGACAGCGCTCCGGAAAACCTGTCTCCGGAAATTCCGACTATGCCCAACGTGCATACCGTAGGTGGAGTTAGTGCCCGATACGAGCGGAACGGATGGAACGGTTTAGTTAGGTTTGCCGGTAACGTAAACAGGTTTCCTTCAGACGATAACAAGAGGGCCAACCTTCCCAATAGAGTGGTAAAGATAATTTCATTGTCCGGAGTGGGCTACGACATGACCATTTTTGGTCATAAGAACGGGTTTACGGTGAACGGTCCGGAGGGATGGGAAAGTTATGGTCCGGAAGACGGCCTGGCCGGTAACAACGTGAATGACGGAATGATAGTCGGAGATCTACTCTTTCTGGGAACAAATGCGGGTGTAACTACGATCGAGCTAACCGGACCTGCGCCGTTTGCAAGGGCAACGAATTGGAAAAGTTATTACGAGTCCGATGGGCTTCCAAAAGCCGAGGTAGTCGGTCTGGCAAGACACGGAGAGAAGGTCTGGGCAGCTACCGGTTCGAAGATTGCCCAAACGACGATCGACGCTTTAGCTGAAGATAAGGGGTGGGAGGAAATTCCTTCCGATTTTGGTAAAGATCTTTCACTGCTGTCGATTGCTTACATGGACGGTCATCTCTGGCTTGGGACTGATCGGGGACTGTATCTATATGATATCTCCAAAGGGAGCCTCTCCGAGTCGGATCCCAGACTAACGGGGCTGATTAACGACATGGAAGTTGCCGGAGATAATCTGTACGTAGCTACGAGAGACGGGCTAACCAGGGTCGGGCTGAAGTCGAAACCAGATGAATTGGTAAAGGATACTGCTGTAGAGTCCCTATCGGTTGAAGGCGGAAACGTCTGGTTCGGAACTGATAGAGGATTCACGAAGGTTGGCTCCCCGACCAGATACGGGAGAAAAACTGTGACCGCGTTACTGTCGGACGGTTCGAAGGTTTGGGCGGGAAGTAAAGGTTATAGCTCCGAAGACGGTCGTGAGTTGGTGATCTACGAGCTGGGGGAGGGGCTAAAGGAGTTTTATACGGATGAAACTAATATAAAGGGAGTAGACGGTGATCGGTTCCGTAATATAGATCCATCCCTCCATACGGACAAGGGAGTCTATTTCCAGGCTAAGGTCGGTAAGAAGCTGGATCTGTGGGCTCGGGACGTTTCCTTTTCAACGAGTTTCGAGTACGTCCAGCCGACCTACAGTCCCATCGGAAAGCTTAAAAGACGTGACGAGGTCACAACTGGAATTAGCCTGGACGCGGGAATTACTGAATCCTTTTCTCTCGGGCTCAGTAGTAGTTATTCGGTCTCTTCACTCTCCACCGATAAGAGAAGCTGGTCGATAACCAATAAGCTATCGGCGGACTGGAAGACGGTGGTTGATACGACTACAGCGATTACCTGGACCACGAAGAAGGGTGGGGTGACCGTGCTGGGACTCGATCTCGGCCTAACCAAAACTCTCTTAGAGAAAAGTCTAACTGGTTCTCTGGATTTTTCGGCTGCTCGAGAGACGGACTCGTCCGGGGCGGGAGATAATTACGCCAGCATCACAGCTGAGCTGGGTATTTCACCAGGTGATTCAACCCTAGTGAATTTAAGTTATTCCTATCCCCTTACCTTTGGCCCGCTGAGTAGAAGGGCCGACGAGAAACTCGGGTGGAAGGTCGATTATTCCCGAGGGGTATCGCTGGACGGAGATTACGGAGCCCAACTAAAGCTCAACGGCAAGGGTAACGTCCAGGACTTATTAAGTGGAGGTAGCCGAGGCTTTAAAAATAAATCAGAGGTAAGGCTGGACTTTGACCGGTTGAGTCTTGGTATGGTCGATCTCACTCCTTATATTTCTTTATCGTGGAAAGGAACGAATTATTCAAACGAATTTACCGGTGAGGTTTCTAGTAGAGGAAAGTTTTTGGGCGTTTCCTCCCGCACTACGTTGAGTCGAACCCTCAGCTTATCTTCTTCCAGCAAACTGGTCGAGTACAAGGATACGATCAAGGGGAAGATAAGTTACAGTGCCGACGGCCTGACTCCCGAGCTGAACTATTCGCTAAGCAGGAACCTGTTAAGTCATCCGAATTTTGGGAAGAAGACCAGGTATAATGGCAATCTTACCCTGGGAGTAAAGTGGAAACCGCGGAGTAACGTCACTAACGAGTTGAGGAGTGGGGTTAGATATAAGCACGACAAAGGGTTAACCTATACTCTGACGGATATTTTGAACTGGAAACTGACACCCAAACTCACACCGGAAGTTAGCCTGAATATGGAGTACCTCCCGGATACCGAAGAGTGGAACTTTTCGGTCAAGTCGGGATTCTCTTATCCTATAAGGAACCGGTGGGGAGTTTCCTTTACGTCAGGGTTTAACTGGGGGATAGAAGAAACGGGTAACTTGTACAGAAGCTTCTTTGGTTCGGCTGGGCTCCAGGTCAAGTTCTAATCCGCTTGTTCGCAAATCGGCTCAAGTTATAGTCTGTGAGGCGAAAACAGGAGGTAATTGTGAGTGGCTCTACAATTTACGCGGTCATTATGGCTGGAGGAAGGGGGCGGCGGCTCTGGCCTCTGAGTACTTCCTCTCGCCCCAAGCAGTTTATAGAAGTAAACGGGAAATCTTTGCTGGCCAGGACATTTGATAGGATCAGCCCGTTGATCGGACCGGAGCACGTACTCGTAGTTACCAGCAATGGAAAAGGCAATCTGGTAAAGGAAAATATACCTGGTTTGCCGAAGAAAAATATTATCGAGGAACCGATGGGAAAGAATACGGCTCCCTGTATAGGCTTGGCCGCCATCTATTCCCAAGAAGTCCTGGAGTTGGACGAGGACGATTCGGTAATGGTCGTGCTACCGGCGGATCATCTGGTGGGAAGGGAAGAAAAATTCAGGGAGATTTTGCAATTGGCGTCGGAAGTCGCTTCGAAGAGAGAAAAGTTGGTTACGCTGGGAATCAAACCTACTAAGCCCGCCACTGGCTACGGTTATATAGAAGCTGGAGACGTGCTCGAAGGAGCCGAACTAACGAGAGAGGTCGTTGGTTTCAAAGAGAAACCGGATTCTGCTACGGCTAAGAAGTTTCTAGCTGCGGATAATTATTACTGGAATAGCGGTACTTTTATCTGGCGAACGGACCAGTTTCTGAACCAATTAGAAAAGTATATGCCCGAGTTGTCAGCTGGGTTGGATAACATAGGGAAAGCACTGGAAGGATCCCGGGGAGATGCGGCATTGAGAGAGGAATACGAGAAATTATCGCCCACGTCTATAGATTACGGCCTGATGGAAAACGCGGATTCGCGAGCGGTGATACCGGCTTCAGTAGAGTGGTCGGATCTCGGTGATTGGCCTAGCTTTGAACAATTGATCGAAACGGATGACCGGGGTAATAGCTGTCAGGGGGAGGTAGTTTGTGAGCGCTCTGAGAATAATATAATCTTTAACGACACCGAAAAACCGGTAGTGGCACTGGGTCTTTCGGATACCGTGGTTGTTGATACCGGGGAAGCGTTGCTGGTGATGAACAGGGACAGGGCTCAAGAAGTTAAACGCGTAGCTCGAGAAATGGAGGATAAGGAGGATTGAAATGATCCTGGATAACGAGAAAGAAATTGAAGAACTGGATCCTCAGGGGATGGTTAATGATCTGGATACCTTTCCCGAACAGTGTAAAGAAGCGGTTTCTCTGGGAGAGGAGGTTGAGGTTCCGTTCGATTTGAATGATTTCGATAGAGCTTTAGTAACTGGAATGGGTGGTTCGGGGATCATTGGCGATTTGTTGTCTCGGTTGCTGGACTTTCCGGTGGAATCAAATAGAGGCTATCATCTGCCCAAAACCGCCCGCCCGGACGATTTGTTGATTGCAATTAGCTATTCCGGAAATACGGAAGAAACGCTATCGGCCCTTCGGGACGGTCGGAGACGAGGAATGAATACGGTTTGTTTATCGACCGGAGGGAAGATGGAAGACTACTGCGCTCGGGAATCCGTTCCCCTTATAAAGATCCCCGTGGGACATCAGCCCCGGGCATCTACCGGATATATGCTTTTCCCTCTGCTAAAACTTCTTGACAGGGCGGGATTTGCCGGAGCGGTAGACTTCGACCGGTTACTGGAAAATATTGAGGCACTGGCGGAATCCTGGAATAGCTCCGTGCCGTCGGAAGATAACGGACCAAAAAAGCTTGCCAGGGAATTTGCTGGAAAGGTTCCGATAATCTATGGCACGAAAAGAAATACTCGGGTGGTAGCCTATCGCTGGAAAACTCAAATTAACGAAAATGCGAAACAGCCGGCGTTCTGGAATGTTTTTCCCGAATTGAATCATAATGAGACCGTCGGTTATCAGCTGGGCAGCGACCTCATGGAAAACGGCAAAGCGATCATGCTCAAGAACGGTCTTGACCTGGAGAGAAACGAGCTCCGGATGGAGATCATGGAGTCCCTATTCGAGGACGAGAACATAGACTATAGTTTAGCTCGAGCCCCGAAGGGGGATAAATTTACCAGAATATTAGGACAGATCTACTTTGGGGATTATTTTTCAGTTTACCTTGCCCTGTTGAACGAGGTGGACCCTTCCCCCGTAGAATTGATAGAAAGTTTCAAGTCCCGGTTGAAAAGGGCTGGTTAGGGAATTAGGGACGGTAACCGGCAGAGAACGGGTTAGCGAGCTAAAAATAAACAAGTCAGGGGTGAAATTACCGAGCATGACCAAAATTACCCGGTTTTGACCCGGTAAATTCACAGGGAAGAGTTAACTGAACGCCTTATGTGTTTAGTTCTTTCACCATCTATGGAAACTGGGCGAAAATTCACGAGCGGTGACTTAATTTCATTATTTATCTCCCTCTACCGCTAACCTGGCTGCCGGATTTAGGGTATTTTCAGGATTTTAAGGTCAAAACAGTTGCCAGGTAAGCGGGAGAGGGAGAATAACAGGTGAGGATAACTAAGTTTCTCAACTAAGGACTATTTTTCTCGTAGACTGAGTTAGAAGTTGGTCTCAGGAGAGAGAATCGCACGACTTAGGAATGAATAAATCAAACTTATTTTCCAATTTGAAAGAAGAGTTAAGGACTACAATTGAAAATAGCGCCTCGAATTCCCAGTTGTTGGAGGAAGTAGCGGAAATTTTGTACGAAAGAGTGGATTACTACGACTGGGTGGGCTTTTATATTGCCGAGCCGAAGGACGACGAACTTGTTCTCGGCCCTTTTGCTGGTGAGGAAACTGATCACGTCAGGATAGACTATGGCGAGGGAATCTGCGGCCAATCCGCTGCCACGGAAGAAACTTTTGTCGTTCAGGACGTAGAGGAGGAAGAAAATTACCTTTCCTGTAGCCCCGAGGTAAGGTCCGAAATCGTAGTACCGGTCTTCGAAGCGGGTGAATTTCGGGGGGAAATAGATATAGACTCCCACGAGCTCGCTCCGTTTGGCCAGGCGGACGAACGTTTCCTCGGGTACCTTGCCGAAAAACTTGCGCCTGTTTTATGATATCCATATACTCTGGTTCGGAATTTTGACCTAGAACCATTGTGCCGGTCCGGTTAAAATAGGACTGAAATTCTTTACACGAAATCATTAACTTCAAGCGAGGGGGAGCATGAACCGAAGAGAGGTAAGCAAGCAGATGGCTTATTTACTTCGCCACGACCCGTCCGGAATGACGATGGACGACGAGGGTTTCGTCGATCTGGAGGAATTGCTCTCGAAGTTAAGAGAGCGATGGAAGAACTTGACCGATCCCGAGCTTCGGAAAATAGTTGAAGAGGACCCCAAGGGACGCTACGAGATATCAAACGGGAGGATTAGAGCTCTTTACGGCCACTCTGTGGACGTAGAGCCTGATTTGCCCGAAATTGACGTACAGGTTCTCTATCACGGGACTTCCCGAAAAGCGGCAGAACGAATCGACGACGAGGGGTTGAGGAGCCAGGGAAGGAGGAAAGTCCATCTTTCGGCAAGAAGGGAAGACGCGATCGAGGTAGGAAAGCGACATACCCCGGAACCGGTACTATTAGAAATACAGGCGTCCGAGGCAACCGAATCGGGAGTAACTTTCCAGAAGGCCAGCGATAAAGTATACGTGACTGATTTCGTCCCACCTGAATTCATCAAACCTTTCGATCAGTAACGTTGAATCGGAAGAATCAATATATTGAGTTTTTTGACCTTTACACTTCCGTATAGGGTAAATATTCTTTAGCTGAATTGCTTTTTATTGGAGGAGTGACGGTGGAATTCGATCCTTTATCCTATAAGTATCCGTCCAGGCGAAACTTGGTGTGTTCGACTCGGGGAATGGTTGCAACATCTCATCCGCTGGCGGCTCAGGCGGGCCTGAAGGTTTTGCAGTCCGGGGGAAATGCTGTGGATGCGGCAGTGGCTACCGCTGCCAGCCTCACCGTTCTGGAGCCGACCTCAAACGGAATTGGTGGCGATGCCTTCGCCCAGGTGTGGACTGAGGGTGAACTCTTCGGCTTAAATGGAAGCGGTCCGGCTCCTGAGGGGATATCGGCTGACGCTCTGAAGAAAGATGGGTTTGAAGAGGTGCCTCGTTTTGGCTGGGAACCAGTGACTGTCCCTGGAGCGCCGGCGACCTGGCGGGAACTGACCAACCGGTTTGGGGACCTGTCACTCGAGGAGAATCTGGAGCCGGCAATCGAGTACGCCGAAGACGGATATCCAATCCAGCCGACTCTGGGGAAATACTGGGAAAGGTCCTTCGAGGTCTTTTCGGAACTTGACGGCGAGAAATTCGCCGGTTGGATGGAGACCTTTGCCCCCAGCGGCGAACCCCCTAAGATAGGAGACATCTGGTCTTCACCGGATCACGCTGAGACGCTGAAAAGCATTGCGACTACCGACGCGATGTCTTTTTACAAGGGTAAGATTGCTGATCGTATGGACGAGTTTTCTAGGCGTACTGGCGGATATCTTCGAAAAGAAGACCTCAGTTCCTACTCTCCCGAATGGGTTGACCCCATTAAGGTAGACTACCACGGCTACGAAATATGGGAACTCCCTCCGAACGGTCAGGGTCTGGTCGCTCTGATTGCCTTGAACATACTTCGAGAGCTTGGACACGAGGGAGGTGAAGAGCTCGAGTCCTACCATGAGGAAATTGAGGCGGTAAAGCTGGCGTTTGCCGACGGAAAAGAATATATTACCGATCCCCGCTATATGGGAGAGGAAACCTCGAAACTTATTTCTCCCGGCTACGGTCGTAACCGGGGCAAAGAAATCGGTTCTCGGGCTGGAGAGTACGGACCCGGAAGATCAGGCGAAGAAGGAACTGTCTACCTGGCCACAGCGGACGGCGACGGTAACATGGTATCGTTTATCCAGAGTAACTACGCTGGATTCGGTTCGGGAATAGTTGTTCCGGAAACCGGAATTGCTCTCCAGAACAGAGGAAGTCTTTTTACGCTGGATAAAGACGATCGCAACCGGTTAGAAAGCGGTAAGCGAACATATCACACGATCATCCCTGGTTTTCTCACCAGGTCAGGCACTCCCATTGGACCTTTTGGAGTGATGGGCGGATATATGCAGCCTCAGGGACATCTTCAGGTTCTGGTAAATATTATCGATAGAGGTCTTAACCCGCAGGCAGCGCTGGATGCCCCGCGCTGGCGGTGGGACGAAGGAACTAAACTGGAAGTCGAGAAGAGCTTTCCCGACCATTTACTTGCGGAGCTTGGCCGGAAAGGCCACGATATTACAGTTATAGGGGACGCGGGAAAATTCGGACGCGGGCAGTTAATATGGAGGGATGGTGAGACCTTAATTGGCGCAACGGAACCAAGGACTGACGGGCAGGTCGCTTCCTGGTAACGGGTTTCTCCTGGGTTAGATTGGGGCCCCGAAGCGTAACCTAAAAGAAACGTGCTAGAGGAGGTAATATTCATGGCTGAAAATCTTACCGAGAAGCAATGTGTACCTTGCGAGGGTGGAGTTCCTCCCCTTGAAAGCGACGAGGTAAAAGAGTTACTTACCGAAGTTCGGGGATGGGAGCTACTGGAAGGGTCACCGCCCAAAATTCAGAAGGACTTTAAGTTCGGCGATTTTACCGAAGCGATGGAGTTCGTCAACGATCTGGCGGAACTGGCAGAAGCCGAAGGACACCATCCCGATATAGAAATATCTTACAACGAAGTGTCTCTTCAGCTTTACACGCACGCGATAGACGGACTACACGAAAACGACTTTATCCTTGCCGCAAAGATTGATGATCTTATAGAGTAGACGAGAACCGGGATCGGTTACATACCGTCCCGGCTCTTATTCCTGCGCGCGAGGCGGGTTTTTAACTTGGATAGACCGAAGAAGTTATAGCGGTTTAGTCTTCAATCGCTTTAGCCGCTTCCCTCCCGAGCTCAAAACCTTTCTTTAGCTGATCTTTGTCGGGTTGGCCGTTAAATTCGACCGGGGACGAAACCAGTTCCCAGTTCAGTGTTTCTGCGGTGTCTTCTATTTCCCTTGCCGAGCCTCCGCCCCAGCCGTAAGACCCGAATATCCCCGCAGTTTTTCCTTTTAGTTTCTTTTTTTCCGCGTGATGGAGAAAGTTACTTATCGGAGGAAACGCCCGGGATTCGTAGGTGGGGGAGCCGATAATCAAACCTTCTCTCTTCCAGGCGGACGAAAGTAGATAGCTCGGATGTGTTCTGGAAGCGTCCAGAACCTCCAGGTCCTTTAGTCCTGTAGAGCTGACCCCCTGAGCTACCCGTTCGGTGATCTTTTCGGTGAATCCGTACATTGATCCGTATACTACGGTAATACCCGGATTGGCTCCTCCACTGCTGTATTTGTCGTAGAGTTCAATAATTTTTTCGGGGTTTTCCCTCCAGACCGGCCCGTGAGTTGGCGCAATTACGTCTATATCAAGTCCATTTAGTTTGGCTAAAGCCGCCTGCAGGGTAGCACTATAGGCACCCACGATATTTGAGAGATAACGAACGGCCTCTTCCGTGTACTTTTCGACCTCCAATTGATCGTCGAATAGCCCTCCGTCGAGTGCTCCGTAGGTCCCGAATCCATCCCCTGAAAAGAGGATTTCTTCTTCTCTGAGATAAGTCATCATTGTTTCCGGCCAGTGGACGAAAGGGGTTTCGACGAATTTCAAGGTTTTCGAGCCTAGATCCAGGTTGTCGCCCGATTCGACAACTTTAACTCCACTAGTTATCCCGTAGAAGCTTTCGAGTAATTCCTCGGTCTTTTCCGTTCCCACAAAGGTAATTTCGGGGTTTATCCTCCTCAGGCTAGGGAATACACCCGTGTGGTCCGGTTCCATGTGGTTTACGATTACGTAATCGATCTCTTCTATCCTCTCTAACGACCCGATTTTGGTCAGAAAACCTTCCGTGAACCCTTTTTTTACTCCGTCTATCAATGCCGTTATCTCGTCCTTAATGAGATAGGAGTTGTAACTTATACCGTTGGGAATAGGCCAGTAACTTTCGAATACGTCGTTTTTCCTGTCGTTTACACCCACCCAGTATGTACCGTCTTTTATCTCCTGAACCATATTATCACCTAGTCTTTTGGTAAAATTGGGTTAATAAAAGGTCTTAAATATATTCTAGCAAAAAAGTAACGGAATTAGAAGAACGGAGGCGTAATTCTATTGAAACCGGACTACCCGGTCTCGTAGTTCAATATTTACTGCTAAAATCCCCATCAGTTCTTTCTTTTGGACCGTTAATTTGCAAATCCAGTCAATATCTTATTATAATCATATTTAAGTGGAATTGATTTTAAATTTTAATTGTCTATTTTAAGGAGGTTAGAATGGCAAAGTACAAATTGAAGTACGACAAAGCTGCCTGTCAGAGCAATTTCGTCTGCACTGCTGTAGATCCCGACCATTTTGAGGAAGGTGAGGACGGTAAAGCAAAATTGATCGGCGCTACAACTAAGGACGACCTTTACACTTTAGAAGTAGAGGAAAGTGGAAAGTCCGCCGCGAAGCAGGCGGCAAACGGTTGTCCGATGATGGCTATAGAGCTGGTGGACACTGAAGCCGGGGAAACCATTGCCCCGTAGAAATTTCTTATCTGGAGTAAAAATTTAGTTTAACCTGGGAGGTAAAAAATGACCGATCAAACATGTGAAGAAGATCTTTTTTGTGGTGTTAACAAATCAAAAACCGATGATCCGGAAAAGATGTCGGCCCTGGAGAAAAAACATACCGTTGTGATAGACGCTCCGGATAAGGTAAAAGAGGGAGAAGAATTTGAGGTAACGCTTAAAGTAGGACAGTACAAAGAACATCCCAACGAAGTCGGTCACTTTATCGAGTGGATGGAGCTATACTCGGGCGACACTTTTCTGGCCCGGCTGGAGCTAACGCCCGAGCAATCACATTACGTAATGAAGGCAACAGTTAAACTGGATCACGCACATCCCCTTAGGGGGCGAGCGAAATGTAATCTCCACGGTCTGTGGGAAAATAAAAAGAAAATTAAAGTGGAGTAACTCAAAAGAGTTTAGTTCGAGAGTCGAATCGGCAAAACCGGTCCAAATACACGCGAGGTGAGGACCATGAAATTTCAGTGTACCGATTGCGGGGATATTATTTACAGTCGAGAGGAACTGACCAGTTGTCCCGGGTGTAGTGCTCAGCTAGAGGACAGAACTCCTGGAGCTGAGGAGGTAAATTGTCCCGTAAGTGGGGGATCAGTTCGGCAGGTTAACGGAATACCGGATTGTGGCCACTTTAAATTGACAAATTCCCCCGGTTCGAGGTGTACTTTTGGCGAATTTCCGGCCAGATGCCAGTCCTGTGGGTTACCGTTCTACAATCCCAGAGTTGGTATTTCCGGAGAGTGACGCCGTAACTCTGAATGGTGTTAATCTCAGGGAGGTTATATGATCAAGAATGATTTGACTTTGCTAATTGGGGGTGACGCCGGTCAGGGGATACAGTCGACAGGCAAGGGCTTTATCCAGTCCCTTACGAGAGCAGGGTTATTTCCCTTCGGAAGACAGGATTACCGGTCTCGAATCAGAGGCGGACATAATTTTTTCGAAATTAGGGTTTCCTCCGACCAAATCTACACCCACACCGACGGTGTCGATCTATTGGTTGCATTGACTGAAGATTCTGTTGAGAAGCACATTGACGAGATAGTCCCCGGAGGAGGTGTCCTCTACGACGAGGATTTTGACCTGGAGACAGGGATATTTGAGGGACGAGATATCCATTCCTTTCCAGTACCCTTTACTAAGATAGCTACGGACGAGGGCGGAGCAAAAGTTATGGCAAACACGGCCGCTATTGGTGCTGTTAGTGGATTGACCGGTTTTGACACTTCTTACATTAAGGAGATAATAGAGGAGAATTTTTCGGTAAAAGGGGACTCCGTTGTAGAAAACAACGTTCAGGTAGCCGAAGCGGGTAAAGAATACGTGGAAGCGAAGGGGTTCGACTTTGATTACAATCTTTCTCCACTGCCGGAACGGCCCGATCGAATGGTTATCGACGGTAATCAGGCGTTTGCCCTAGGAGCTATTACCGGTGGGTGTAATTTCGTTTCAGCCTATCCTATGACTCCTTCTACTTCTATCCTGGAATGGATAACCAAGCATTCTGCCGAACTCGATATAGTTATCAAACAACCGGAAAGCGAGCTCGCCGCTATAAATATGGCCATTGGTGCGGGACACGTCGGGGCGCGATCCCTGGTTACTACCTCCGGAGGGGGCTTCTCTCTGATGGTAGAGGCACTGGGGCTCGCCGGAATGACGGAGACTCCGATAGTTATCGCCGAAGTTCAGCGCCCCGGGCCGAGTACGGGCCTACCTACGAGAACGGGGCAGGGAGATCTATCGTCCGTGGTCTTCGCTTCTCAGGGAGACTCACCCAGGTTAGTCCTGGCTCCGGCCACCATAGAAGAAGCCTTCCAGGCTGGTAAGCGTGCTTTCAATCTGGCTGAGAAGTATCAAATGCCGGTAATTGTGATGAGTGACCAGCACCTCGCCGATTCTATCAGGGCAGTGCACCCAGACGAGTTTGACACGGACGTTGAGATCGATAGAGGACAGTTCCTATCCGAGAATGATCTCGACAATCTGGAAGGAGATTACCTGAGGCACGAGTTCTCTGAAACCGGCGTTTCTCCCAGGGCAGTTCCGGGAAATGAGAACGCTATTTACAAGACGACGGGGAACGAACACGACGAGAGAGGAGATATCACCGAGGATCCGGAGACGAGGACTAGAATGATGGACAAGCGAATGAGAAAGGTCGATACGGCGCTAGAAGCGGACTTTGATGGGCCCGTACTCTACGGACCGGAAGCCGCCGATCTAACGTTTATCGGCTGGGGATCAACTTACGGCGCGATCAGGGAAGCGGTAGATAGGTTGAACGATGGCGGAAATAAGGCGAACTTCTACCACTTCGACGAAGTCTGGCCTCTGGAATCGAGTGAAGTAAAAGACCTTCTGGAAGCTTCTCGTCGGACCGTGCTCGTGGAAAACAATTATTCAGGTCAACTGGCGAGTTTGATAACGAGGGAGACAGGTGTCGGGACCCCCGACAGAATACTGAAATACGACGGCCGCCCGTTTACGCCGGAAGCGATCCTCGAGGAAGTTGGGGAACTGAAGGAGGTGGAATAAATGACTGAAGAAGTTTCACTGTCCGATTATCAATATCCTACTGAACCGACCTGGTGTCCAGGGTGTGGGGATTTTGCAATTTTACGGAGCGTGAAGTCTTCTCTGACGGATCTAGGACTAGATCCTCACGAGAGCCTGATTGTGACCGGTATTGGATGCGGGAGCAAGCTGCCACACTACATGAACGTCAACGGGTTTCACTCAATTCACGGTCGTCCCGTAGCGGTAGCCACCGGTGCGAAACTGGCCAATCCGGACATGAATATTGTAGTAACTGCGGGTGACGGTGATAGTTACGGAATTGGTGGTAATCACTTCTTTCACGCCTGTCGGAGGAATATGGGCATTACTCAGATCGTCGAAGACAACAGGGTTTACGGTCTGACAAAAGGTCAATACTCTCCGACGAGTCACAAGGGGTTCGTCACTAAGACCAGTCCGGAGGGAGCGATAGAACCCCCGGTGAGGCCGGTTCCGACTGCTTTAACGGCTGGTGCGACGTTTATCGCCAGGGCTTTTTCGGGTAACGTAAAAGCCATGACGGATATATTTGCTCGCGCTATGACTCACGAGGGTTATGCTCTCGTGGACGTACTTCAACCCTGTGTAACGTTTAATCCTGGCCGATCCTACGATTTTTACAACGACCTGGTTTACGAACTGGACGACGATTACGATCCCACTGACAGGGAAGCTGCGGAGGAAAAGGCTAAGGAGTGGGGAGATAAAATACCTCTTGGCGTAATCTACGAAGAGGATAAACCGACTTACGAGGCACAGGTTCCCGCACTATCCGAAGGTCCAATAGTTAACCGGAGCCTCGATCCCGAAGAACGGAGTGGGGCCGACCTTGAGGAGTTGAAGCAGAGCTTCGTTTGAATAATTATGCCGGATATTTAGCCCGTTATTCTCCCTCTGCCGCTTGACCGGCAACTGATTTAACTTTAGAAAAATCTGATAGTATACGAAATACCGGCAGCCAGGCAAGCGGCAGAGGGTATAACCAATTAAGTTAAGTCAAAGTTCGTGAGTTTCCGCCTTGGATTCAGTTAATGGTGAAAGAACCGGGGTGTTGAAAATCCGAGCGTTTAATGCTATATTAGACTGTCTTTAATATACCGGGACGTGGCGCAGCTTGGTAGCGCGCGCGCATGGGGCGCGCGAGGTCGCTGGTTCAAATCCAGTCGTCCCGACCAATTATGGTAGGTAGACTAGAAGTTATAACCGGTTGCATGTTTTCCGGCAAGAGTGAAGAGTTGATCCGACGGGTTGATCGGGCAAACATAGCCGGGCAGACGACCCTCCTATTTAAACCTCACCTTGATGATCGGTACAGCAAGAACGCTGTCGTGACCCATTACGGTAGGGAATTCGAGGCGAAGTTGCTCAAGACGGGAAAGGAATCTGTTTCCGAACTTGGAGAGGTGGCAGGACCCGATAAACTTGAGAGCGTCGATTTGGTAGCCTTTGACGAAGGCAATTTTTTCAGCGTCGAGTTGACCGAGGTCATCGGAGATCTAATTACTCGGAACAAACGGGTAATAGTGGCCGGCCTGGACCTCACTTTTGCCGGCGAGCCTTTTCATCCTATGCCCGAATTGATGGCGGAAGCGGATAGGTTAGATAAGCTACACGCCGTGTGTACCGAGTGCGGAGACGCTGCAACGAGGACTCAGAGACTGATCGACGGCGAACCCGCTCCTGCGGACGACCAGGTAATCAAGGTCGGAGGGAAAGGTGACTACGAAGCTCGGTGTCGGGATTGTTGGGAGCTGGGTTAACTTTTAGCTTCGGACTAACTGGTTTTAGCCCTCCATGAAATAAAGCCAAAAAGAGTTGGCGGTTACTGGTCGTATACTAGTTCCTGCACTTAAGTTTCTCTGGTAATTGTTCGAGAAAACC
>JBDGQU010000098.1:0-1694 GCA_042218715.1 Bipolaricaulia bacterium
GAGGGTAGAGAATACAGCCCAACTTATCCCGCTCACCCAATATAGCGGAACCCTTGTATGATGTAACCAACAACCAGTAACCTAGTCCCGGTTGCAGGAAAGGGCTACGAGAACCCTTGAGGCCTAGACCTCTTCCTAAAGACTGCCGCTTCCTGCTCCCGGAAAAGCCTTAATACGGTCTCATGAGGCATTGACCTCTAATCCACAAGGCCAGGTTCAAGGGAAGCCGGGAAGATATCCTGCAATCAATAAACCAAAAACAGCTGGGGTGGAAGACCTATGAGTACCTACCTCGGAATTGACGTCGGCTCACAAGAACACGCCCTCTACCTGCTCGACGAGGAAAAGGACGATCCGGTAAAAGAGGGGACGATAACCAACGACTCGGATGGATTTGAAACACTGGAAAATTTACTGTTCGAATTGGGGATCGGCAAAGAGATCAGGGTCGGTCTGGAGGCGACCGGTAACTACTGGAAGCCGCTGTTCAACCACCTGCGTGGATTGGAGGATGAGTTAGACATAACCCTTAGTTTGATAAACCCAAACCAGATCCACCAGTTCAAGAGGATGGAGCTTTCCCGGGTAAAGACCGACTCGGCTGACGCCAAGGCAGTGGCCCGGTACTTACTCAGGTTTAAACCCGAACCGACACCGAGGACGAATACACGGCTACGCAGCTTGAGGAAGCTCTGCCGGTTCCGGCTTAGCCGGGTCGAGGAGAAAATTGAATTGATCAACCAGCTAGACGACGTACTGGTCGGAGTCTTTCCCGAATACGAGGACTGTTTTTCCTCCACGGACTGTGTAAGTTTACTTGTGGTCCTTAAGGAATATCCTGGACCAAAGAAAATAGCCAGTGCGGACAAACAAGAACTAGCCAACCTTCGTTACGGTAAGTCAAACCACAGGCTGGGAGAAGAAAAAACTGACAAACTATTAGAGTTGGCCAATAATACAGTCGGCGAACCCTACGGAACGGAGATGGAAATAACCATAAGACACCTGGCGGAACGAGTTCTTTCCACCAAAAGAGAAGTAGAAAAATTAAACGAAGAGATAACAAAAAGCTACAAGGAACTTTCCCCCAACAAGCTCACCACCATAGACGGCATTGGCGAGGTAAATGCCGCAACCATTACGGCAGAGATTTGGGATATCAACAGGTTCAGTACCGCAACCAAGCTAAACGGCTACGTCGGGGCCTACCCCGAACTGAGCCAGTCCGGCAACTACGAGGACCCTCACCCGGAGATGACCAAGAAGGGAAACCCCAGGTTGAAAAGAGCCGTATTCACTTCTACCCTGTCGGCAATTAAATCCAACCCGGTGATAAAGGAACACTACGCGAAACAACGGAAAAAGGGTAAAGACAGAATGGTTGCCATAGGTTCCTGTATGAGGAAACTTGTCCACATCATCTACGGTATCCTTACTTCCGATGAAGAGTTCGACCCTAACTATGAAGAAAAAAGAAGTAACGAAAGTCCAAAAGAGGAAGGGAGAACCCAGAAGCCTCAAACTGGATGTTGTCCAGAAGATGAGAGGTCATCCGAGTTCTCCCACGTAAGTAATGATGAAAAACTAACCAAAAGTTCTCAACTTACTGGAGGTGACCCTTGAGCTTACCCCATAGTCTCTTTAGGAGGATATATCTTTCCTTTGATACCATATGAGTAAGTTAGGTTATCGTT
>JBDGQU010000099.1:0-20725 GCA_042218715.1 Bipolaricaulia bacterium
GTCCCCTTCAAAGCTCAAGCCTACGATGCCACAGTGGTGGCCGCTTTAGCCATTCAGTACGCTGGTGAGGCCAGCGGGCCCGAGATAAAGGATAACCTTAGAAAAGTAGCTAATGCGCCCGGCGAGGAAGTCAGCTTTGGTGAATTAGAAAAGGCTTTAAAGTTGGCGAAAGAAGGAAAAGATATTAATTGGCAAGGTGTCTCAGGTGCGGTGGAGTTTGACGCACAAGGTGACTCGGCGCCAGATTCTGTAGTGGTATGGGGAATTCAGGATTGTCAGACGAGGAATATCTGGTACGTCAAAGTTTGACAATGGGAGAGTAAAAGATAAATCTAGTTTAATTAATATAGACCCCCCTTTGCTTTAGTTTCTGTATAATAAGCTAAAGGGGGGTTTGTCTTTTAACGAATTGAGTTTCTCAAATCTTTCACCAGTGTAAAGCTACTTTACGATTTTGAGCCTGAAAACTCCAACCAAACATATCTTCAGTCTGAGAGACAATCTATAATGGTCGATAGCCGGGGGTTTCTACCCCCGGTGTATACCCGGGTTGAAGTGTTTAGTTCTTTGGTTTGGTAGTAATTACGTTAACCGTACCAAAGGATATATCTATACACCTCAACCACCCACAACAGCGGCTCTAGAAAGCCCCGCCTATCGAAAAAATTAGGTGGTGAAAGATCTGAGTTTATTAATAGGAATGAAATATTGAAGAAAGAAGTAGTGTAGTCTAATTATTACTTACCTACAATATAGCCACCGGGTGGGTTGAGAGACAGTAGTCTATTTTTCAACCTATTTTTCAAGTAGCTTGGAAATCCCTTTTTCTTCTCCCAGGAGCCCTTCCGGTCTATTAAGTAGTATCACTTCTAACAACAGACCGATAATAACTATTCTTAGAGCGGCTGTCCTGGTATCCGATATTGGAAGGTAGCCACCAAGGAAACCCGAACCGGCCCAGATTCCCCAGATCGTGAACGCTCCCAGGATGGCACCTTTGTTGTTTCCGCTTCCCCCTGCAATCAACATTACCCAGACAATAAAGGTACCCATCAAAGGTTTGAAGTCGCTGGGGCTGATAGCCATGGCAAAATGGGCATAGAAGCTACCTGCAGCTCCCATAAGCATCGCTCCCAATACCATCGACTGCACCTTAAACCCGAAGACATTTTTACCCGATACTTTTGCCACCGTTTCATCTTCTCTGATAGCTGCTAACACACGGCCCCAGGGTGAACGGATAATCTTTTCTATCGCTAAATACGCGATCAGTAAAAAGAGGACCACAAGCAGGAGGAAAAACCAGTTGTATCCATTACCGATTAACCTTATCAACCATTCCGGAAGATTTGGATGGGCAGCTAGAAAGCCATCTATTGCGTTGTTTATTGGTTGATAGAGGGGTGCAGGGATATTAGTTATCCCGAAGACGCCGTTGGTCAACCAGCTCTCCTGCTTGGCGATAAGTCTAATAGCCTCGGCAATTCCCACCGTGGTTATAGCTAGATAGTCTTCCTTTAGCCTAAGCGTTGGTAAGCTTATTATGGCCGCTGCCAGGCCGGCTGCCACCGCACCACCTAACATCCCAACCACAAATGGTAACTCGAAACCACCTATAATTCTCCAATCAATAGCCGCCGGTGGAGGGCCCGAAATAAGTGCCGAGGAATACGCACCGATGGCGAAAAAACCAGCCACGCCGATGTTAAAGAGGCCGGTGTAACCCCATTGTATATTCAAGCCCAGGGAGAGAATAGCGTAAATTACGGCTGTGATAGAGAAAAAGACGATATAGTTCAAAGCACCCGCTAGTAAATCCATGATTATTTTCGTCACTCACCACCGAAAAGACCTTTTGGTTGAAAGAGTAGTATGAGAATCATTATCGTAAACGCAACTGCCGGTTTGTAAGCCGTGGGAAGTACGGCCGTGGAGAGTTCCTCGGATAGACCGATCACCAGTCCCCCCACCATAGCTCCGTAAGGACTTCCTATTCCCCCCAGAATGACCGCCGCAAACATGGGCAGCAACATGTTCCATCCCATGGCCGGCGTTACAAACCTGTTCTCGATACCGGCCAGGGTACCTCCCGCTGCGGCCAAAGCGCCACCGATACCCCAGGTCCATGTTATTATCCTTTCAGTATTTATTCCCACCGTGCTTGCCAGGTCGGGATTGTCGGATGTAGCCCTCATGGCTTTACCCACTTTCGTGTATTTGAGAAGACCGTGAACGAGTATTGCCAGTAAGAAAGCCGTGGCAACGATAAATATCTCGTCCGGTTTTATCCGGGCGGCAATTCCGGGAATCTTATTTGTTATCTGGATACCTTCAAAGTAGTACTTCGGCTGAGGTCCCCAGATAAACTGAATCGTATTTCTCAGAGAAAACGAAACCCCGACTGCTGCTATTAGCAGTATGATCGATTTTACCTTTCTCAACCGCTTGAATAGAGCTCTGTCGATTAGAATGGTAGTTATTGCGGTCAGGATCATGGAACCAATGAGAGCTATTAGGATGGGTAGACCAAAGGACAAAGGACCAAACGAACTGGACGGTATTCCTATTCTCCTTACGAAAGTCGCTATAATAAAGGAGAAGTATGCTCCAAGGGCCATTACGTCGCCATGGGCGAAGTTTGCGAAACCCATTATTCCATAGGTAAGGGATAGACCTACCCCTCCCAGCATGAGTATACTTCCCCAGATAATTCCGTATATCAAGAGTTGTAGCATCGTCAGGCCCCCAGATATAGTTTCCCGACTTCTTCGTTGTTTAACAGGGCTTCTCCGGTATCTTCGTATTGGTTCTCTCCCATGGCCAGGACGTAACCCCGGTTAGCCATGCTCAGCGCTTCCTTCGCGTTCTGTTCGACCATAAGTATGGAAACGCCTGCATCGTTTATTGCATGTACCTTTTCGAGTATCATATCCGCAAGGTTGGGTGCGAGTCCCGCAGTGGGTTCGTCAAGCAAAAGGATGTCGGGATCCATCATTAATGCCAACCCAATTGCCACCATCTGTTGCTGTCCGCCGGACAGATTAGCGGTTTTCTGACTGCTTTTCTCCTTCAGGACGGGAAATATACTGTAGACTTCGCTGGTAGAATCCTCGTAGTTGTCCGTCCGAGTAAAAGCACCCATTTCGAGATTTTCGCTGACGGTTAGTGAGGGGAAGATGTTATCTTCTTGTGGTACGTAACACATGCCCCGTCTTACGATTTGATCCGGTTCCAACCCCGTTATTTCGTCTCCGAGCAAACGTACTTTACCCTCGCTGGGATTTAAGTGACCTGCCACAGTTTTCATAAGGGTTGATTTTCCGGAACCATTTGGTCCGATGATAGCGACAATTTCTCCCCGATTGATTTCTATCGAAACACCGTGAAGAACTTCAATCTCCCCGTACCCGGATCGAATGTCTTTAGCACTAAGAACTGCCAACTGCCTCTCCTCCTCCTAGATACGCGTCGATTACTTCCGGGTTTTGCTTTATTTCTTCCGGATTGCCTTCGGCCAGTTTCTGACCGGCAGCCATAACGATGATCGGGTTGCAGAGGTCCATAACGAGGTCCATATCGTGTTCGATTAAGAAGAAGGTAGTATCCATTTTCTCCTTCAGTTTTTCAATATCCCGAGTGAGTTTTTTCATTAGCGTAGGATTAATGCCGGCTCCAGGTTCGTCCAGCAACACCATCTCTGGTTCGGCCATCATCGTTCGAGCCATTTCCAGAAGCTTCTTCTGCCCGCCGGAGAGGTTCTTCGCGTACTCGTCCTTCAGGTGATCGAGCTCGATGAATTCTAGCACTTCCATGGCCTCTTGTTGTATTTCCCTTTCTTCTCTCTTTACCAGGTTAGGGCGAAACCAGGAGTTCCAGATTCTTTCCCCGGACTGATCTGCCGGGATGAGCATCAAATTTTCAAGTACGGTCATCATTTGCAGTTCCCGGGAAATCTGAAAAGTTCTGTAGAGGTTCTTGTGGAATATTCTGTAAGGGGAGAGACCATCGATCCTTTCCCCGTTAAATAGAATTTTTCCACTGTCGGGAGAAAAGAACCCTGTAATGAGGTTAAATAAGGTAGTTTTACCCGCTCCGTTGGGCCCTATTAGCCCGGTAATAGTGCCCGTTTCCACTTCGAGAGAACAGTTATTAACTGCTTTTATGCCCCCAAATTGTTTTAGTACTCTATCTACTTCAAGCATGAGATCACCAGGTAGTAAAACCGGAAATAAAAAAAGGCCCGAGAATGACAGTTATAAGTATTTATTTCGAGATCCCTTACAAATTGTGAAAATATAAAAGAAAATGAAGGAATTATCAAGTTTAAGCTGGAAGTAGATGGAAAAGTTAATCTCTTGATCTATTCCGATTACCGGCTATTAGGTAATATTTTAATTGTCGATTTTCAGCTCTTTTGATTTTTCCGTGGCTTCCTCTATGGCCTTGAAAAACGCTACCCTAACTCCCCCTTCTTCAAGCTTCATTACTGCATCCACGGTAACTCCGGCCGGAGTCGTGACCATATCCTTTAACTTAGCCGGGTGTTCGTCCGTTTCCAGGACCATCTTTGCTGCACCTAGCAGGGACTGGGCTGCGAGTTTTGTTGCCCTATCACGTGGCAACCCCACTCTGACCCCGGCTTCTATCAGGGATTCAATTATGAGATAGCCGTAGGCAGGACCGGATCCGGAAAATCCGGTGATAGCGTCCATAAGATTTTCCTCGCTTAAAACTTCGACCAGTCCCACGGGCTCAAAAATCCCTTTCGCGAGTTCCAGATCTTCTTTACCTGCAAAAGTCCCCGCCACGAGGACCGTGGCACCTTCGTTGACTGTAATGGCCGTATTTGGCATGGCCCTTACGATCGGCACCTCTTTATCTAATTTTGATTCTATAAATTCCGTGGTGATGCCTGCTGCTACGGAAACCACAAGCTGGTCTGGGTTAAAATAGTCGCCGACCTCGTCGAGGACCCCCTCGATCATCTGAGGCTCTACTGCCAGGACAATTATTTCGGCTTCCTCTACGACTTTTTTGTTATCGGTGGTTGCTTCAATACCGTACCTGTCGGACACTTCCCTTGCGCTTTCTTCGTGGGAAGTGCTACCAATTGTTTTATCCCTGGATACAATATCGTTTTTGATAAGGGCCTCGACCAGGGTTCCCCCGATCGTCCCCACGCCAATAATGCCTACTTTTTTGTTATTCAGTCCAATACTTTTATCCTGCACAGTATTAACACCTATTTGGTAAAGTATGTCCAGTTAAAGTAAACTAGACCTTATCATAAGTAATTAGTTTGTGGGTTACAAGGGGAAAGTTTAATTTGGGCTAAGTTCTTTCACCAAAGTTGTAGTTAATCTTAGCCCGTTATCTGCCCTCTGCCGCTTACCTGGCAACTGATTTAACCTTATAATCCTGAACGTATGCGAAATCCCGGCAGCCAGGCAAGCGGCAGAGGGCATAAACGATAAAGTCAAGTCACCTCTCATGACTTCCGCCTCGCTTTCATATAATGGTGAAAGAACTGAGTTGGGTTAAAACTTTTGCCTCGTTTAAGAACTAAAGAGGTCCTTCCCCGGGTGAAGGAAATCGTCGACCTCGGAAAATTCTTGTCTCCCATGTCTTTCGTTAAGCAGCGATGAAAACGTTTTTGCGTTTTTTGCCGATTTGCCCTGATAGTGGTTGTTAAACAGTATTACTATATTTTTGGTGTAGTTCTCGAGTTCTTGGGTCTTTTCCACCCATTCCTTCAGCTCATCCTCATCGTAGAGGTAGTCGTACCTCATGTAAGGTTCAGGCGCGTCCCACCAGTGTTCTCTTACTCGACCGTGGAATCTGATGTAGCCCAGTTCAGTAGTGGATGCTATCCTGGGCGGAACCAGGTGAGGGAGATCGGGCATGTCGACGCAGACGTACCCGAGAGAATGCTTCTCGAGAAAGTCGAACGTTTTCTCCTTTATCCAGTAATCGTTCCGAAATTCCACGTTGATCGGAATATTCGGCATCGCTTCTCTCAGGAATTTTAGATGTTCGTAGCTTTTTGCCCCCGGCTTGAATGAATAGGGGAACTGAGCCAGGGTGGTAATTAATTGATTACTATCGACGAGTGGGTCTATTCCCTTCCTGAACTGATCTATCGATTCTTTTGCCTTTTCCCTCTCGTGAGTTAATTCTTTGGATAGTTTAACGACGAACTGGAATTCGTCCGGAACTTTCTTCCGGATATTTTCGAACATCCCGGGTGTAGGTAATCGATAATAGGTGGAATTGATTTCGGTAATATCGAAAAATTTAGAGTAGTGCGCGAGGTAGTTCTTTTTACCAAGGTTCCGGGGGTAAAAAATTCCCTCCCAATCTTTGTAGGAATAACCACTGGTACCAATTTTTATCATGAGGGGGTTAATAGCTCCATAGCTGCTCTTTCTTAAACCTTCTCGCCCTATTATGATTAAATCGTCAATCTTTAGTTTTCTTTTTCTCTTGAGCTAATTATGTTAGACCAAAATTGAGCGATTTTGTCTTGTTAGCTGTAAAGAATAAAAGACTCAGAAAAGTATATTTTAAAAGCGAAAATATGTCCAGCACTCAGATGAGGAGAGTTACCTGGAGGTACAAATCGGTCATTGAACGAGGATGGTATACCATTCCGAGTGACATTTAAAGATCTCGGCCCAGGGGTGGGTAACTCATCTGGGTGCTGGGTGAAAGTTATGGGAGAGTAATTTGGGTTAACCTTTTAGTCATCACCCAGTGGGTGAGATAGTTAGGTTTATCCAACGGAAGTGACTTTCTTTTGTATTCTGTCTTAGAAGATGGTCTTAAACGAGAGGATCGTTTAACTTTTGTTAGAGAAAAAATAAGAGATCAACCTATTTTAATTGACAAAAGGAGGAACGACTTCGGTGGGAGACGAGAAGCTCGAGGTAACAGTTGAGAGCGTGGTTTTTCAGAACGAGGAAAACGGGTTCAGAGTAATAAGAGGATCGAGATCGGAAGAGGGAAACGATAGGATTACGGCGGTTGGGAAGACGCCGGAGGTGTACGAGGGACAGGACCTCGTCCTGGAAGGGGAGTGGACCCAGCACGAGCGGTACGGACGTCAGTTCCAGATTGAAAAATGTAAGGTAGATCCTCCAACGACCGAGAAGGGAGTGAAGCGTTACCTGGCTTCCGGGTTAATTAAGGGTATCGGGGAAAAATACGCGGATAGGATAGTGGATAGGTTCGGGGAGAATACTCTCGACGTCATTGATGAGAATCCGGAAAACCTGCTGAAAATAACCGGGATCGGCGAGAAGAAGCTGGAAAAGGTAAAAGAAAGCTGGAAGAAGCAACGACAGGTTAAAGAAGTGATGATCTCCCTCAAGCGTCACGATATCAGTACCGCCTACGGGCTTAAGATATACGAGAAGTACGGGGCTCAGGCTTCTAAGGTTGTCGAGCAGGACCCCTACCGATTGACTAAAGAAATTGACGGTATCGGTTTTAAAGTTGCGGATCGGATTGCGAGAAAGGTAGGCGTGGAAGCCAGGGATTCCAGGAGAATAAAAGCTGGTTTAATTTATACCCTTGAGCAGGCGGCAACCGACGGGCACATCTATCTCCCGGGACGTAAATTGGTCAAACGATCACGGGAAATCCTGGAGGTTCCTCAAAAATTGATTGAGCAAGTAATGGAGGATATGACGTCTTCGGGAGAGTTGATAGAAGAATCAGAGGACTCGAGATCGGGAGAAAGTCGAATTTACCTCCCGGCTCTATACTTCACCGAGGCAGAAGTGGCGGAGAAACTGGTGGCCCTGGATAAATACGGCGAAGGTGCGAGGATTTCTGACGAAGACAGGATAAACGAACTCATAAACGGTTATCAGATATCTACCGGGATTGATTACAACGCGGAGCAACGGAAAGCGATAAAGGCGTCTCTTCAGGAAAAGGTTACCGTCGTTACTGGAGGTCCCGGTACCGGTAAGACGACTATCGTTACAGGCATTATGACCTTAATGGAGGAGCTCGGCTGGGAGGTTATTCTAGCTGCTCCCACAGGTCGAGCTGCGAAGAGGCTGGAGGAGACGACGGGGAAAGAGGCAAAAACGATCCACAGGACTCTGGGATATAAACCACCGGACGAGTTCGAGTATAACGACGAGAACAAATTATCCACCGACGCGATAATAGTAGACGAGTTAAGCATGGTTGATCTCAGGCTAATTGACCATTTAATTCGGGCAACTCCCGAGGGGACAAACCTCGTGCTCGTAGGCGATGCGGACCAATTACCCTCGGTCGGCCCCGGGGACGTTATGAGAGATATCATCGAGTCCGGGGCGGTTGGAGTAGTTCAACTGGATCAAATTTACCGCCAATCCGGGAGAAGCGATATCGTAACGAACGCTCACCGGATAAATGAAGGAGAGTTTCCCATAATCAACGAGAACAACACCGATTTTTTCTTCATTGAAGAGAAAGATCCGGGGAGGGCTTCTGGCGAGATAATAGAACTTGTTTCCGAAAAAATCCCGAGTGAATGGGACATGGATCCGATGAAGGACGTCCAGGTACTGGCACCCATGTACAAAGGAGAATGTGGAGTGGACCAGTTAAATACCGCGCTTCAGGACGAATTAAATCCGGGAGACGCTCTGGGTTTCGGACCGAAGGGAGATTTCAGGGTCGGAGACAAAGTAATGCAGACGAAAAACAATTACGAAAAGGAAGTATTTAACGGAGATATAGGAAGAGTAGTTGGGGCGGAAAGGACGGACAGTCGGGTCGAAGTGGATTACCCCGATTACGGCGTAATATCTTACGAGAAAAACGAGATTCAAGCTCTTGAACTAGCCTACGCCATCACGATCCACAAGAGTCAGGGTAGTGAATACGACGCCGTCGTTATACCCCTGCTTAATCAACATTACGTGATGCTAAAAAGGAACCTCCTCTACACTGCCGTGACGAGGTCCCGGGAGCTGGTTGTCCTGGTGGGGAGCAAAAAAGCTCTGGGAATTGCCGTAAACAACGATCGGGAGTCCCGGCGGTTTACAACGCTGTCCCGAAGGCTGGAGGAGAAAGCTGGGGGTTACCGGAAAATTTAGGTTATAATGCTGTTAGCAGTTTGTCCGATAAATGGAGGTTTGGAATCCCATGTCTAACAGCACTTCGGTTAATGAGAAGGTCGAAGTTCAGGTTGGGGAGTTATTGAGGGACGGTAGCCTTTCTCTGGCTGTAGCGGAGTCCTGTACCGGCGGATTGGTATCACATAAAATAACCAATGTTCCCGGGTCATCGGACTACTTCGATCGCGGAGTTGTGTCGTATTCTAACAGATCCAAGCTGGAACTGTTAGAAGTCAGGGAGGATACGCTGTACGAACACGGAGCTGTGAGCCGGAAAGTTGCCGGGGAAATGGCGAAGGGAGTTCACAAACTAGCGGGTACGGAGGTGGGTCTATCCACCACGGGTATAGCCGGGCCGGGAGGGGGCACTGAAGAAAAGCCTGTTGGCCTGGTTTACGTTGGGGTCCACAAAGGTAAAACTACCCGGGTAAAGGAATTTCTATTTCAGGGTGATAGGTGGGAAAATAAAAGGTCGGCGTCGGACAAAGCTCTAGAAACCCTTATTGCCGTCCTATCCAACGGTAAAGATTGAATTGACGACCTCCTCCCTTATCGTGAGAAAAGGAAGAACACTGTAGCTGCACCGATCAATCCGATGAACGCGTAAGTGCTGGGCTTTAGTGGGTAGGAGTAACTTCCTCCCTTGTTGGAGGTAATGCTTGAGAACTTCTGGGGGCAAACAGTATTTGAATCGACCGGCTTTATCTCGTTGTTGGCTCCATTGACCTCGCCGAAGAAAGGATCCGAAGGGCCGCTAAATCCACACGTCTTGCTGATTGCGGAAACGTTTTTCTTAGCGTTGTAGGTTATTTGATTGTCGGTAAGATTGGCTATTGCCGAGTCCGTCAAAAGTACCCCTCCGCTTTCGTTACTGCTTACCTGAGTATCTTCCATGGTTAATCTAGAATAGTCCTTCAAAACTATTCCCGGGGCCTGGTTGTTGGTTATACTGGCGGAGAGAATGTTGACTTTTGCGGTCTCTTTAACCAGGAGACCGTTTCGACTGCAGGAACTTACCTCCGTATCTACCATCGTAATCCTGGAACTGTCGCTTGCGATCAATCCCGTCTTACCGGATGATATTCCGCCGCCGGAAACTACTACTTCCGAATTGTCGAAACCGGACACCCCTACCCCAAAATTCTCCACGTCCACTTTTCTTATCTTTAAATAAGAGGAATCCCTGGTTATTAAACCTTTTTTGAAAGAATTTACCCGGGAATTAGTTATCGTTAGTCGGGAATCTCCGGTTACGGTTATCCCGTTTTCCGGGCGGGTGCCTTCTCCGAGGACTGTGACGTTCGTTATCTCTACCTCCCTGGAGGAGGGGCCGACTACGAGGGCTGGAGACCCTGGGTTTGAAGGCGTTATCCTCACCCAGCGGGTATTTGCTCCGACCAGGGTTATCGATTTGTCTATTCTCAAATTTTCGGCGTAGTTACCGTTCTGTATCCTAATTCTGTCCCCGGAAGCCGACTCATTAATCGCATTTCCTATAGAACTGAACTCACAGCCAATTTTACAAACATGTAAGGTAGCTCCGTTGACTGAAAAGCTCAGGGTCAGAATTATAAACGAGACGAAGACCGAAATAACTCGGCCGAATTTGCTGGTCTTCTTCACGTTTACCTCCTGAGTGAAGTTTTTATCAGTATACTCGATATTTCTGTTAAACCCAAATTGGGACGACGGAACTCTGGACCCTGGCTGATTGTTCTGACGGTGGTAGGGCGGTGGTAAAAGGACGAATAGTTAAAGAGTGGGTGGATCGGGAATTTCCGGACCAAGAAGTGAATAGTTAATTTTTTGTTCGGCTAAAACCCTCCCCGCAACTTTCTGAATTTCGTCCCGGGTGACGTTTTCTAACTCTTTTACCACTTCGGACACGGAAAGGAACTCGTTATCGTGAAGGGCAGTTATCCCCAGGCGACTCATTAGGGCTCTATTGTTTTCCAGACCCAGGACGAGATTGCCTTTGGTTTTCTTTTTGGCGAGCTCCAGCTCTTCTTCCGATACGGGTTCCGCCTTTAGACGTTCGAATTCTTTTAAAACCAGGTTGAGAAAGCGATCGAGATTTTTGGGTGCAATTGCGCCGTAGACGAAGAAAAGCCCCGTGTCGGAATAGTACTGAGTACTGCTCGTAACCTGGTAAGCGAGACCACGTTCCTTTCTGACCTTTCTGAACAACCGGGAACTCATGCCCTGGCCAAGGATTACGTTTAACATTTCCAGCGGAAATCTGTCTTCGTCCTTTTTTGCTAGCCCCCTGGCTCCGATTACGCAGTGAAGCTGGTTTATGTCTCTCCAGTCGTGTTTGTGCCTTAGGTTCGATTCATTGGAGCTATCTCGGTGATTAGAGTTTTGGTTGTTTTTGGTTACCTTACCTGGGGCCAATTCTTCGAAAGACCGGGAAGTGGTGGTTACGAGGTCGTCCACGGTAAGATTACCTGCAGCAGTTACCATTATTTCGTCCGGCTTCTGGAGTGAGCTAAAACGGTCGAGAACTTCTTCCCGTGTGAGATCGGTTAAAGTGTCTTCAAGGCCTCGCACCGGAAGAGAGAGTCCGGAGTTGTCACCCCAGATTATTTCTTCGAGTAGTCTTATCGCTTCCGACTGGTGGTCGTCGTGAGAGGACCGGATTTCTTCTAATACCACGTCTTTTTCCAGATCGAAATCCTCTTCGTTGAACAGGGGGTTAATTGCAAGGTCGGTGAGAATGTCTATCCCCTCGGAAAGTGACTCCGGGAGTAATCTCAGCGATAGGAGGAGGAATTCCCGGCCGGTGCTCCCGTTTATATGACCTCCGAGGCGATCGACGTCACTAGTTATTTGGTAGGACGTCCTGTTTTCCGTTCCCCGGAATAGCAGGTGTTCTATCAGGTGAGTGATACCGCTGCTTCTTCGAGTTTCATCCCGACTGCCCGATTTGAACCACAGACCAAGGGAAATGGACTTGGACTGTGGCTCCTCTTGACCGATTATCTCGATACCGCTATCAAGCTTATCTCGGTAACAGCCGGGGAAAAGTTCCATCCTATTTTGTGCGATTGTCTCCCTTGAGACCAACTTCTAAATAAGATTACAAGATAAGATTACTACCCTTTGAGATGCTTCACTGCTTCGCCCGGTGGGGTGAAGTTAAAAAGGGTAAATTGACTTACTTTCCCGAAACTTTCAACCAGCACCCAGATGAGGCAAGTTACCTGGAGGTATAATCTACCGTTGTACAATTAAGGCAGACTATACCGTAGTACAGTCAAAGATCTTGAGCCAGGTTCCGAAGCTCATCTGGGTGCTGGACCAAATCTCGCCTGTGGAATACCCGTTAGGGATGACCCTTATTTTTCGAGTTTACGTGTTAAAACCGCTCACTTCAGGTCCATATTACCAGGTGATTTATTTCTTTTCGATTAGCCTGAACTGATATCTGTCTTTTTCGTCGATGTTGATCAACTCTACCTTGACTTTATCGCCCGGCTCTACTACGTCCTGAACGTTCTTTACGTAGTCGCGGGATAGTTCGGAAATGTGAATAAGACCGGTTTCTCCTCCCGGAGTTTCGATGAACGCACCGAATTCCGCCGTTTTCGTTATTTCGGCGTCGGTTACGTCTCCGACCTCCAGTTGTTTCGTGTCTTCCGAAACCCGTTTTAAGTCGAGCCTTCCCTGATCGTCGTGACCTATGACCTTAACTCGCATTTCCTCTCCCACCTCGGTTATGTCTGTTACGTTGTCCACGTAACTGTCGGAGAGCTTGGAAACGTGAACTAGGCCTTCCGATTTATTGGGAAGTTGGACGAATGCTCCAAAGTCCTCGACCCTGACTACTTCTCCGACAAACTCCTCGCCGGGTTCTACTTCTCGGGTCATGTCCTCGATCATCTTCTTCGCCTTTTCTACTCCTTCCCTATTGACACCTGAGAGTTTTATAGTTCCGTCGTCGTCTATGTCGATTTCGGTCTCAGTTTCCTCGGTGAGATCCCTAATAGTTCTTCCTCCAGGGCCTATTACCGTACCTATCTCGTCCTCGTCTATCTTGAATACTTCCATTACCGGTGCGTGTTTGGAGACCTCTCCTCGAGGTTGGGAAATCACGGCGTCCATCTTGTCCAGGACTTCTAGCCTGGCTTGATAGGCTCGGTCCATCGCTTCCCTCATGAGATCTTCCGAGATCCCGCCAACCTTGACGTCCATCTGGAACGCCGTTACTCCATCTCTGGTTCCCGTGACCTTGAAGTCCATGTCGCCGAAGTGATCTTCCAGTCCCATTATATCCGTCAGAATCTCGTGTTCGCCGTCTTCTTCCATCAAGCCGACGCCGATTCCGGCTACCGGTTTATCGATTGGCACTCCCGAATCCATCAGGGCGAGCGATCCGCTACAAACTGTAGCCATGGAAGAGGAACCGTTGGATTCCAGAACTTCCGATACTACCCTGATTATGTAAGGGAATTCTTCTTCGTCCGGTAGGACCGGGGATAAAGCTGTTTCGGCAAGGTGTCCGTGGCCTTTCTCTCTTCTGCCCGGACCTCCCATATATCCAGCTTCTCCGACCGAATAAGGTGGGAAATTATAGTGAAGCATAAACCTTTTGCTTCCTTCCGCGACCATTCCGTCTATCCTCTGTTCGTCCTGTTTTGTCGTACCCAGGGTTGCGGTTCCCAGACTCTGGGTTTCGCCCCTTGTAAACAGGCTCGACCCGTGGGCTCTATCCAGAAGTCCGACTTCCACGTTTATCGGTCTTATTTCGTCAGGTTTTCTTCCGTCTATTCTGACACCTTCTTTTACGGTCCTTCTGCGGACGAATTTTTTGTATTCATCGTCGATCGCATCCTCTATCTTGGTTATCAGTTCCTCTTCGATTTCCTCTTCTTCAAGTATTTCTTCCTTTACTCTTTCTTTTATTTCCTCGACTCGGTTCTCCCTCTTCAGTTTGCTCTCGATTCCAATTAATCCCGGGAAGTGCTCTTTCGCGAGTTTTGCCGCTTTTCCTTCGAGTTCGTCCCGTTCCTTGTCCTCCGGTGTCTTTTCAGTTGCTTTTGATTCCGTGAACTCTAACTGAAATTCAACCAGTCGTTTTATTCTTTCGTGAGCGAAGTTTACTGCTTTAATTACGTCTTCCTCGGCTATTTCTTCCATTCCCCCTTCCACCATGGTGACTGCGTCGCTTGTGCCTGCCACCGTAATTTCAATGTCGCTTTCTTCCTTCTGTTCGGCCGTCGGGTTGAGAACGAATTCTCCATCGACTCTACCAACTTCTACTCCGGCAATCGGCCCCTGAAAGGGCATGTCGGACAGAGTAAGAGCTGCTGAAGCACCTATCATTCCGGCTATTCCCGGCGAATAATCCTCGCTCGCGGAAAGTACCGTTACTACGATGTGAAGTTCGTCCATGAACTCGTCGGGGAAGAGTGGTCTGATCGGTCGATCTATCATGCGAGCATTCAATACTGCTTTGTCAGACGGTCTCCCTTCCCGTTTGATAAATCCTCCCGGAATCTTACCTCCGGCATAGAATTTCTCTTCGTAATCAACTCTAAGGGGGAAGTAAGGTTTGTCGCTTTCCCCTCCCGATGTCGCAGTCACGAGTACTTTAGTATCACCAAGTCCCGCTACTACGGAACCATCGGCCTGTCGGGCCATTTTACCTGTTTCCAAATTAAATTTGCTTTCGTCTATTTCAGTTTCCAGCTGTTTATACATTTTTACACCTCAAAGCGCTAGTTACTTTTCTGTAGATCTTCTCATCCTAATGTTAAGTTCTTGTTTCAGTTTATCGTAAGTTTCCGGTTCTTCTCTTTCCAAATATTCGAGAAAACTTTTTCTTTTCCCCACCATCTTCAATAACCCTCGTCGGGAGTGATGGTCGGAAGGATGTTCTCTTAAATGTTCGGTGAGTTCTTTTATTCGTTTTGTTAAAATTGCTACCTGTACCGGTGCAGATCCCGTATCTTCGGAATGTTTTCCGTACTTTTCGATTAACTCTTGTTTTTCTTCTCTCGTGATTGACATAAAATTATCACTCCTATCCCCTGACCCCCAGGGCCTTTGCTCCGGGAGCCGGTTGTGTTATTTATGGTTTTTTCTTAATTGGCCGTACTTTTCGCCAATTTCTCTAACCTTATTTTTTACCTCATTTTCGTTTATGGACTTAATACTTCCTTCTTCCATTATAATATTTCCGTCCACCATCGCCATCTCTACGTCGCTGCTTTTCCCGGAATAAACAAGATTTGAGACCGTATTGTACTCCGGAGTCCAGTGAGCTGCGTTTCTGTTAACGGCGATTAAATCCGCCTTTTTACCTTCCGCTATTTCGCCCGTTTTAGATAGTCCAAGTTGATTTACCCCTGTTGCCATAGCCATATCCAGCGTTTCTTCTGCGCTCAGAGTCGTAGGGTCGTCAGAGGACAGTTTTGCCAAAAAAGCTGCCTGCCTCATTTCGCCAAAGGTATCCAGGTCGTTGTTTGTACCCGGTCCGTCGGTCCCCAGAAGTAACTCCACTCCGTGCTCTCGAAGTTCCTTTATCGGGGCGGCGCCGGAGGACAGCTTCATATTGCTTGAAGGGTTGTGGGCTACCACCACGTCGTTGGCTTCCAATATTTCCATGTCTTTCTCGTTCACGTGAACGCAGTGGGCTGCCAGTACGTGATTCTCAAGTATCCCCAATCCTTCCAGTCTCTCAACGGGAGAAACTCCGAAGTCACTGTACGAGTCCTTTACTTCTTTTTCTGTCTCGGATATATGGGTGTGGATCGGGATTTCTTCCCGCGCTGCCGACTCTGAGACCTCTTTCAGCACCTCGTCACCACAGGTGTAGGGTGCGTGGGGACTTAAGGCTACGCGAATCCTCCCGTTTGCCCCTCCATCCCACTTATCCGCCAGTTTAAGTCCTTTACGTAACTCTTCTTTCCCGGTTTCGTCTAGTTCGTTAGCTATTAACCCGTAGGAAATAAGCCCCCTCACTCCGGATTCTTTTATTGCCTTCGCTGTTTGGTCCATATAGAAATACATATCGGCGATCGCCGTCGTACCGGAGTGTATAGCTTCAATTATTCCCAGCAATGAAGCCCAGTAAACTTCTTCCGGGGTCAGATTCTCCTCTGCGGGCCAAATCCAGTCATTTAACCAACTATCCAGCTCTATGTCGTCGGCGTATCCCCTGAAGATAGTCATTCCCAGGTGGCTGTGAGCGTTGACGAACCCGGGCAAAAGTAATCTCCCGTCTCCTTCGATGGTCCTGTCCGGGGAGAAAGAATTTTCACCCGCGTCCTCGCTTATTACTTTATCAACTACTCCGTCCCTTACTATTACTGATCCGTTTTCAATAGGGGAGGACTCGGCAGAGGTTAGTATATCAAAATTTTTCAGATGGATTTTCATAAATTACGGAGGGATTTACAAATATTTCTTTCCCTGATATTCCTTTTAACAATTAAAATTTCTTGAGATTTCTATCTACCAATGATCACAAAACTACAAAACGATTATACGCCATAGCCTGCCGGTCTGCAATTGTCGGGTCCTCGATGGCTCGAATCTCCGGAATATCACGATTCGACTCCCCCGGGTGACCCCTAAAGTAAGGTATTGATCGGCTAGAGATAACCCAGGCTCTCCATCCGTTCCGTTATCTCTTCGTTATTTTTATCCTCGGATTCCTTTTTACTTACCGGTTGTTTGTAAAAGTCGTCCGGTTCGTAATACTGCGGGTCGGACGAGGCTATCTCTCCGATGACACTGCCGTCCATTTGACTGGGTATCTCGTAGGACCCAAGGTTCAAAATAGTCGGAGCAAGATCCATTATCGAGGCGTTCTTTTCCGTATTTTCTACTCCCTTTCCGTACGCCATCAGTATCCCGTCCCTCCTGTGGTGTCCCGGGTGCAATTTTTTGCTGAATACGCTGGAATTGAAAAACATTATCGCCCCGTATCCAACTATCGATCCCTGACACGACGCACCTTCCAGCGGGTTAAATAGTATATCCGGAGCTCCGTCAAGATAGGGGCCCGAGTAGAGGTCCTCTTTGGGTTTAACCCAATCTGCCAGCTTCTTGTTAGAAGAAGGTACCCTTATTTTCGCCAGCTTTTCCATTATTTCTTCCCTTATTTGCTCGTAGTCTTCCTTGTTTACGGCGCCCGACTTTTCCCTGGCCTTCAGGTTTAACCTTATATGACCTATATGAGACCGAGAATATGCAAGCGTTCTACGCCAGTCCACGTCTTTTGAGGACAGGAAGAGGGCGTTCAGAGCGTCGTTCGTTGACAGACCGGTTATTGGATTATCTACGATACCGAGTTTTTTAGCGAAGGGGTAAATTATTTCCCCTATGGGCTGGGTATTTTGTTCGGTAAATCCCAATTTTGCCAGTCTTTTTTTGATGTTCGTTCCCAGGTTTCCGTTCAGGTTCAGGTATCCCTCGCTTTCCAGCCACGTGTTAATATTGAAAGTCTCGGTTACGGGGCCGAATCCATGGTCGGATAGGATAATAAATACCGCGTCTTCCGGAGTTTCTTCAATCAACTTTCCTATCTCCCTATCTACTTCCTTGAAAACCTCCAGCCTGGGGTCCCAATCGTCGGACACCTCGTCCCAGAGGAAATGTTGTACCTGGTCCGTGGCGAAAAAATGAGTCATCATAACTTCGTCGGTGTTTCCGTGAAACTTTTCTCTGAAAAGGTATCTGCTCGCCTTGCCTCTATCCCTTACGGCCTTCTTCAGTTCCGAAACCCATGCCCGGGGATCCTTTCCCTTCATGTAAGGTTCCGGGAGAAACTTGTAGTCGGGTACCGCGTTCAGTAGTTCAGAATGCAATTCTTCTGGGTAGGAAAGGTTTTTAGTAGAAGATGGCGTTAGGAAGCCGGGGACGACGAAACCGTTTACCTTCTCGGGGGGATAAGTTACCGGGACGGAGAGAAGACCCACTCTACCTCCCTGCGAACTCATCTGTTGCCATATTGTTTTGGTTTTTATCGAGCTACCGTTTATAACTTTCCCCTTGTAGGATTCACTTAGATCTAGCCAGGTATAAATTCCGTGCTTCCCGGGGTTTACACCCGTGTGAAATGACGACCAGGCCGGTCCGGTTAGTGGAGGAAAGGTACTTTCCAGTTTTCCGGACAGCCCCTGGCTTCTGATCTTGCCTAGGTTCTCCAAATGTCCCTCGTCTATCCATTTATTTATTAGATTCGGACTTGCTCCGTCTAAAGCTATTAGGTATGTAGTCATGAGTCCTCCTGGTCGACAGTCTTTATCCTTTTAAGTCTAATATTATAACTTGAACAATCATAAATAACCGAGGTGTTCCAGTTTCTCACGGGAATCCTCTACCTCTTCACCGATTTTCCTGCTCTTGTAGAAGTCTTTAGGCCTATAGTAGCTGGGTTCTTTCGGAGCAATCTCCCTAATTACCTCTCCGTCCATCTGTTCCGGTACGGGATAACCGAATAGGTTAAGTAATGTCGGTGCGATATCAGTTATACTGGCGTTTCTTCCACCGGGTTGGACTGATGGACCGGAAGCCATTAGAATCCCATTTATCCGGTGATTACCTGGCTTAAAGGAATTCACGAAAATATCTTCTGAGAGAAACATAGACGCTCCAAAGCCTAAAGACTTACTGGGTAAAGGGTTGAAAAGTAAATCAGGGGCATCCTTAAGGTACGGCCCATAATAAATATCCTCTTTTTTCTTAACCCATTCGGTCAGATTTGTATTCTCTTCGGGTACTTTTATTTTTTCGAGTTTCTTACGAATCCCGCTAAGAATACTATGACCCTTTTCTTGATCTATCCATCCCTCTTTCTCCCTACCACTCATATTTAATCTGATATGCCCAATATCTGATCTAGAATAGGCGGACGTTTCTTCCCAGTTTACATCTCTATCCGAAAGGAAGAATGCTTTTAGTGCAGGGTGAGAGGAAGCACTGATAACGTTGTTGGGGACCAACCCCAGATTCTTAACTACGGGATATATTTTCTCCCCTAATGGTTTTAATTTGTGCTGGTTTACTCCAAACTTGGACAGTACTTGCTTAAAATTTGCCCGGAAAGTATTTTCAACTTTCAAATATCCTTCTTCTCTTAACCAATTATTAACGTTAAAAATTCTCTTAACCGGGCCAAAGCCGTGATCCGACACAACCAGGAAAGAAGAATTATTCGAAGCCATTTCCATTGTTTTGCCGATTTCCTCGTCTACTTTCTTAAACACCTCTAACCTTGGGTCCCAGTTTTCTTCCACTCTATCCCAGAGAAAATGTTGGACAAGGTCTGTTGCAAAAAAATGTGTCAGGAATAGCGAGTGGTTATGCTTTGACGTTGATTCCTGTAAATCCTTTTTGAATAGAAATCGTCCTGCCTCTCCTCTCGTTTGGACAGATTGGGTGAGGTAGGTAACCCAATCTTCTTTTGAACCGCCCATATATTCGTCAACGTAACTGTTAAACTCGGGAAAGGAACTTTCTACCTCCCCTAATAATTGTTTTGGATAAGACCGTTGAGCAGAATTCTTGGGAGTCAAGAATCCGGGTATTATAAATCCATTTACTTTTTCCGGGGGGTAGGTTACCGGTAGTGATACTAAGCCAACTTTCCCCCCTTGAGAACTGATAAACTTCCACACGGTCCTCGTTTTAATAGAGGTTCTATTAATAACTTTCCCTTTATAGGAATCATTCAAGGTAAGCCAGTTAAAAACCCCGTGCTTACCGGGATTTACTCCGGTCTGGAATGACGACCAGGCCGGGCCGGTGAGAGGTGGGAAAGTACTTTTTAATTTTCCGGATACGCCTTGATCTTTTATTTTTTTTAAGTTTGGAAGGTGCCCTTCTTTAATCCATTTATTGACGAGGTTCGGGCTCGCCCCGTCAATAGCAAACACAAATGTATTCATCTTATGTCGTCGAAATCACGAGCTTTGTCGGGCCGTCTTAACCAAACCACATTGAAGTAATTTATTGCATGGTGTATCAGGAATTTGCTTAAACCCCAATCTTCCAGTCGTCGAACTGATGTCTTAACGGTTAAATCTTTGTTGTATATAATTTTCCCCTGTTTCTTAACTCGCTGGGAGAGGTCCACGTCCTCTGCTGATTTTATGGAGCTATCGAAGCCTCTTGTTTCATCAAAAGCCTCTTTTGAGACGGCCATATTAAAACCGATAAATAAAGGTTTCCCCACACAACTGTTTAGGCGTAGAAAGCCGGAAAACCCATACTTGGCTAGTAGATTATAAAAAAACGAAGAATCGTAGAAGGTGCAAGAACCATAGGTGCCTACTACCTCGGGGTCCTGGAACGTCTTATTGATGGTTTTTAACCAATTTTCGGGCACGACGGTGTCTGCGTCCGTAGAAGCAATTATGGGGTAACGGGCGGATTTGAATCCAATTTGTCTTGCTTGGCTGACACCTCCCTCGGGTTCGTTTATTACCCTTGCTCCATAATCTTTAGATATTTTTTGGGTGTTATCTTCACTGTTTTTATCGACAACTATTATCTCAAACTCTTCGTCGTAATTCTGGTTTTGTAGGCTCTTTAACGGTAATTCAATCCAGTCTTCCTCATTGTAGGCGGGTATTACTACCGAGATCTTATTAGTG